>CP166130.1:1552500-1905000 GCA_041228335.1 Alphaproteobacteria bacterium LSUCC0684
TCACGCCAGATGGTGCAGGAGCATGTGCTGACCCCGGCCAATCTGATCTGGCCTCTTTTCGTGCGTGAGGGAGATGGCCCGCCTGAAGCGGTGAAAACCCTTCCCGGCGTGTTCAGGTACAGTATCGAAGATCTGGCGAAAGAGGCAAGAGAGGCCCATGATCTGGGGATTCCCGCCATCGCGATCTTCCCGCGTATCGATGCCGCCGACAAGGACGAGGACGGCAGCAACGCCCGCAACCGCGATAATCTTGTTTGCCGCGCCGTGCGGGCCGTGCGTGAGGCGGTGCCGGAACTGGGTATCATCACCGATGTGGCGCTTGATCCCTTTACCACCCACGGCCATGACGGCGTGATCCGGGACGGCATGGTCACCAATGATGAAACCGTCGCCATTCTGGTCGAACAGGCGCTGGTGCAGGCTGAAGCCGGGGCCAGTATCATCGCACCTTCCGACATGATGGATGGCCGGGTCGGCGCCATCCGCAAGATGCTCGATTCCCACGGGTATGAGAATGTGCTGATCATGTCCTATGCCGCGAAATATGCCTCGGCGTTCTACGGGCCTTTCCGTGATGCCGTCGGCGCCGGCAAGATCGCCGGCAATGTCGGCAAGGACACCTATCAGATGGACCCGGCCAACAGCGATGAAGCCATGCGCGAGATCGAGCTTGATATTCAGGAAGGGGCGGATTTTGTCATGGTCAAACCGGGCATGCCGTATCTCGATATCATTCAGCGGGCGAGTTCCATGTTCAATATCCCGGTATTCGCCTATCAGGTCAGCGGGGAATACGCCATGATCGAAGCTGCCGCCGCTGCCGGAGGACTTGATCGTGACCGTATCATCGCCGAGGCGCTCATGTCCTTCCGCCGGGCGGGATGCCGCGGCGTGCTGACCTATCATGCCAAAGAAATGGCCCGGCGCCTGAACACCTAGCGAAGAAACACCTATCCATGACCATCACGCCTGAGAATATCTGCAAAGCCCATGCCGCCATGGACGGGCACATCATCCGCACGCCTCTTGTGCCGGCGCCGGGCCTGTCGCTCCTGACCGGGATTGATCTCTGGCTCAAACTGGAAGACCTCCAGCATACATCCTCATTCAAGGCGCGGGGCGCGTTTACCAAGATGCAGACGCTGAGCGATGACGAGAAGCGCCGCGGCGTCATCACCATGTCGGCGGGAAACCATGCCCAGGCGGTGGCCTATCACGCCAGCCGGATGGGCATACCGGCGGTGATCGTGATGCCGGCGCAGACGCCATTTGCCAAGATCAACCGCACCCGCGCCTGGGGAGCGGAGGTGGTGCTTGAGGGCCGGAACCTCAATGAATGCGAAGGCAAGGTCGAGGAGATCATCCGCGAGCGCGGCATGACCCTTGTCCATCCGTATAATGATGAAGACGTGGCCACCGGCCAGGGATCGGTCGGGCTCGAGATGCTCGAAGATGCCCCTGATCTGGACACGATCATCGTGCCCATCGGCGGCGGCGGGCTGATGGCAGGCATTGCCACCATCGCCAAGGATATCAAGCCTGATATCAGGCTTGTCGGGGTCGAGGCGGCGTTGTGGCCCACCATGTCGCAGATGATTTCACGCACAAGTTCCACCGCCGGTGGCGAGACCATCGCCGAGGGGATTGCCGTCAAGCATCCGGGCGATCTGACCAGACCGGTGGTCGAAAACCTGGTGGATGAAATCCTGCTGGTGGATGAAGACCATATCGAGCGCGCCATCAGTGCCCTTGTCGAGCAGCAGCGTATCATTGCCGAAGGCGCCGGCGCGGCAGGAATTGCCGCCCTCCTCCAGCACAGGGAGGTGTTTACAGGCCAGAAATGCGGCGTTGTGATCTGCGGCGGGAATATCGACCCGCGCCTCTTGGCTGGCGTGCTGACCCGTTCCATGGCCAAGGACGGAAGAATCGCCCGCCTCCGGATCGATATCAGCGACGAGCCAGGCATGCTGGCATCGATTGCCACGGCGATCGGCGAGTGCAAGGGGAATATCGTCGAAATCTTCCACCAGCGCATGTTTCATGATGTGCCGGCTAAACTTGCCAAGATCGATGCCGTTGTAGAGACAAGAGGCCGCGAGCATGTCAATGAAATCATTTCCGCCCTTGAAAAGCGTGGTTTCCGGGTTACTGTTCTTTCCGATACCGAACAGCAGATCTGATCTTCAGGGACAAACGGGGAAACGGGAACGCACAGGATGAACCAATTTCGCAATCTCATCTTCAGTGACCCGACCGAGTTTCAGATCACCCGGCCATCTTCCTGCCCCTATCTTGATGGCCGGACCGAGCAACGGCTGGCAACCGATCTCAGCCGCCATCCAGAGAAACATGATGTTCTTGCACGAGCCGGATTCCGGCGGGTGGAAAACTGGGTCTATAAGCCGGTATGCCAGGGATGCCGGGAATGCCTGCCCATTCGCATCCCTGCCGGAAATGGCGTGGATGGCGACTTGAGGCTCAGCCGTAACCAGAAACGCGTCATGGCCCGGAACAGTGATCTGGGCCGCCGCATTCTGCCGAATTTCAGCCGGGACGATCATTATGAGCTCTTCCGTCAGTACCTGGCATCGCGCCATGCCGATGGCCAGATGGCGGAGATGGATGAAGACAGTTACACCGCCATGATCGCCTCAAGCCCGATCGAGACGGTTCTGGTCGAATACCGGGCCGAAGACCGGCTGATCGGCGTCATCCTGATCGATATTCAGGACGACGGGCTGAGCGCTGTCTACAGTTTCTTTGATCCCGGCGAGGACCATCGTTCCCCCGGCACGTTCATGGTGCTTGACGCCGCCGCGCTGGCCTGGGAGATGGGGCTTGATCATCTCTATCTCGGCTATTATATCGCGGCGTCGCAGAAGATGACCTACAAGGCCAGATTCGCCCCGGCGGAAGTGCTGGTTGCCGGAAGATGGACACCGCTCGGGAACTGAGATCAGGTAAATCTCGCGGGGCGGGGGAAACCGGTCGGGGCAAGGCGGCCTGCCGACCCGCGCTTGCCCATCCAGGGGGATGTATCCTTTTCGGACCGGATGCGGCCGCCGGACTGCACCCATGAGAGACCTTCATCGCGCAGGAACGTCTTTGCATCGGCCAGTGAACCTTCACGGAACCGCTGCAGGATAACGCCGCGGCCGCGGCCCATTTCAGGAAGTTCGGCCAGCGGGAAGACAAGCATCTTGCGGTTCGTGCCCACCGTCGCCACCATATCCCCCTCAACGAGGCGCGCCACCAATGTGCGGGTGCCATCGCCGAGGGTCATGACCTGTTTGCCGTTGCGGGTCTGGGCGGTGACGCTTTCAAGATCCGCGACAAAGCCATGGCCCTCATCCGACGCCACAAGAATGCGGCCGGCCCGGGCGGGAAAGATATTGATGATGCTTGTATCCGGGCCAAGTTCAACCATGAGGGAGACCGGCTCACCAAAGCCGCGGCCACCGGGAAGCCGATCGACGTTGAGCGTATAGAAACGCCCGTTATCCGCGGCCAGGACGATGCGGTCGGTGGTCTCGGCATGGACCATGAACGCAGGGCCGTCCCCTTCCTTGAACTTGACCTCGGCATCGGCGGCAAGATGCCCCTTGATCGCCCGTATCCACCCCTTGGCGGAACAGACGATGGTGACCGGCTCCTTTTCTACCAGAATCTCCAGCGGATCGCCCGTAATCTCCGGCAGGGTATCGAGGCGGGTCTTGCGCGCGTCGGTACGGGCAAAAGAGGTCCTGAGCGCCTTGATATCATCGGAAATGGCGTTGCGCTGGGCGGCCTCATCGCCAAGAAGAGCGTTGAGATTTTCCTGTTCAGCGGTGAGGCGGTCACGTTCCTCGCGGATTTCCATTTCTTCGAGACGCCGCAATGAACGAAGACGCATATCAAGGATGGCGTTGGCCTGATTTTCATTGAGCCCGAAACGCTCCATCAGTCGCGGCTTCGGCTGATCCTCCTCGCGGATGATGGCAATAACCTCATCAAGATTGAGGTAGACAACAAGATATCCGCCCAGCACATCAAGGCGATGCCCAATCCGCTCCAGCCGATGACGGGACCGCCGCCGAAGCACCACCAGCCGGTGATCAATCCACTCAAGAAGCGCATCCTTCAGCGACAAAACCCCCGGCGTGCCGGAGGAATCCAGCACATTGAGGTTGAGCGGCACCCGGGTTTCAAGATCGGTCATCCGGAACAGGCTTTCCATGACCATGGCCGGTTCAAGCCGGCGGGATTTCGGCTCCAGCACAAGACGCAGGTCTTCGGCCGATTCATCCCGGATATCCGCCAGAACAGGAAGTTTCTTTGACTGCAGCAGATCCGCCATTTTTTCAATCAGCCGGGATTTCTGCACCTGATAGGGAATAGCGGTGATGACAATCCGCCAGCCGCCGCCCTTTTCCTTTTCCACCATCCATTCGGCACGAACGCGGAAGGCGCCGCGGCCGGTCTGATAGGCTTCAGCAATCGAGGCCGGGTCTTCAACCAGCACGCCGCCGGTGGGGAAATCGGGGCCCTTGACGTAAGCTGCGATCTTCTCATGGGTGGCGCCAGGCGTCTTGACGAGATGCAAAAGCGCATCGCAAAGCTCAAGGATATTATGGGGCGGGATCGACGTTGCCATCCCCACCGCGATTCCCTGGGCGCCGTTGGCAAGAAGATTGGGGAAAGCCGCCGGCAGGATAACCGGCTCATCGCTTTCACCATCATAGGTGGGGCGGAAATCCACCGCGTCTTCATCAATGCCGTCAAGAAGAAGACGGGCAACATCGGACATCCGCGCTTCGGTGTAGCGCATGGCGGCGGCATTATCGCCGTCGATATTGCCGAAATTCCCCTGCCCGTCGACAAGCGGATAGCGCATCGCGAAATCCTGCGCCAGCCTGACCATGGCATCATAGATGGCGGCGTCACCATGGGGATGAAACTTACCCATCACATCCCCCACCACCCGGGCTGATTTCTTGTAGCCCTGATCGGGATCGAGTTTCAGCTGCCGCATGGCATAAAGAAGGCGGCGATGCACGGGCTTGAGCCCGTCCCGCACATCGGGAAGGGACCGGGAGGTGATCGTGGAAAGCGCATATGCCAGATATCGCTGGCTCAGCGCCTCGGCGAATTCCGCCTTGATAAAGCCTGTGGACGTATCACTCATGATTGCTCATCTTTATTCCAGTTTGACCGCCGATGCCAGCCACCGATTGCCCGTCAGGTGGTGTCCGATGACGGGGCAAAGCGGCGCTGAACAAGATCATCCAGACGCTGCCTCGGCGCCGGCAAGGGCAGATGGTGCAGGCCGAAAACCTTGCGTTCCAGAAAATGCCGCGTCAGGCGCATTCCGTCAAGCAGGTCCTGCGCAAGCGCGTGGTCGTCGCCATCCCCGGGCATACCGCCAAGAAACCGGGGCAGGGCCAGAAGCTTCGGTTTATGCAGCCCGGCCGCATGGCTGGTGACGGCGACGCCGGTGCGCGGGCTGACATAGGCAAGACCCTCCCTTTCCCCCGTCACCCCGCAACGGCCCAGATCAAGCGCGTAACCGGCGACGTCAAGCATGGCGATTTCCCAGCGAATATAGGCCGCAAGCCAGATTTCGGCATCGGCTTCGCTTGTCACCAGACCAAAGAGCGCGGTGGTGGCATCGAAAACCCCCGGATGCGGCTCACGCTCCGGCAGGCATCCTTCAAGGACCGCGCAGGCTGAAGCGAGGCCGGCAAGACAGATCGGCTGATCGAGAACAGCGGAAGCATTGGGGCGGCTGATCTCAACCGTGACGCTGCCGAGATGTTCCGCCAGGCGGGCGCGCCAGGAAGCCTCAACCTCGTTCCCGGGCTGAAGCACGCCGCGCTGGCTGCGCGACTGCCCGCCACGGACAAGCCCGGCATGACGGCCGTGATGACGGGTCATGAGATTGACGATGCTGGACGATTCCCCATGTGGGCGCACCGAAAGGATCAGCGCTGTGTCATCCCATTCCGGCATCGGTCAGGCGTTGAAATCCAGATCCCAGTCGCGATAGCGGGCGGGATCGTTCATCCAGTCTTTGCGATATTTGACATGGGTGAAGAGATGCACGCGCCGGTCAAGCACCTCTTCGAGTTCCTCCCGCGCCTGGCGCCCGATCCGCCCGATGGTCTTGCCGCCGCGGCCAAGGATGATTCCCCGGTGGCCTTCGCGGCTGACATAGATCGAACACCGCACTTCGGCGCTGCCATCGTCACGTTCAACCCAGCTTTCCGGCTCAACGGTGAGCTGATAGGGAAGTTCTTCATGCAGGTTGAGAAAGAGTTTCTCGCGCAGGATTTCAGCCGCCAGCAACCTGAGCGGCAGATCAGAAAGATCTTCGGGATCATAGAGATACGGACCTTCGGGCATCTGCCCGGCCAGCCAGTCAAGAAAATCACCGGTGCCGCGACCCTTTTCCGCCGAGACCATGAACACCTTGACAAAATCCATGCGGCCCGAGATTTCCGCTGCCCGCTCAAGCAGACGTTCAGGGCTGACCAGATCGATCTTGTTCAGCACCAGCACGGCTTCGGTTTCGGTTGCCGCCAGCCCGTCCAGGATGCGGATCGTATCCTCATCAAGGCGGGACCGGGCGCAGTCATGGACCAGCACCACCACATCGCTGTCGCCGGCCCCCTGCCAGGCGGCGCTCACCATGGCCCGGTCCAGCCGCCGTTTCGGCTTGAAGATGCCCGGCGTGTCGATGAAGATGATCTGTGCCTCATCATGCATGGCAATCCCGCGGATACGGGCCCGGGTTGTCTGCACCTTGGGCGTGACGATGGAAACCTTGTGCCCGACCAGCTGGTTCATCAGGGTGGACTTGCCGGCATTCGGCGGGCCAATAAGTGAAACAAAACCGGCACGGCTCATCTGATTTTCTCCAGCATCAAGGCAGCGGCCTGCTGTTCGGCGCTGCGTTTCGACATTCCGGTGGCGGTGAGTGATGCTTCACCCAGCGTGACCGAAACCGTGAATATCGGTTCATGATCGGGCCCCGTGCGGTCAATGATCGCGTATTTTGGCAGCCCCATTTTACGATCAAGCGCATATTCCTGAAGCCGTGTCTTATTGTCTTTTGCAACCGTGGCTTCGCCCGTGATCATATCACCCCAGATCGACGCAATCACCCCGGATGCGGCCTCCATCCCGCCATCACGCCAGATCGCGCCGATCACCGCCTCAAGCGCGTCGGCCAGCACCTTGTCGGTTTCCGCAAGATTTGTATTGGGCTGAACTTTCAGAAAACGCCCGATTTCAAGATCACGGGCGATGCGCGCAAGGCGGCTGTTTTCCACGCAATCCGCGTAGCGCCGGGTCAGCTGCCCTTCACGTTCCGCTGCCATGGCGGTGAAAAGCGCATCGGCAATCACCAGACCGATCACCCGATCCCCGAGGAATTCAAGCCGCTGGTTGTTGGGGATGCGGCCACTGCCGTCCGTGTAACTGGGATGGGTGAGCGCTTCGATCAGAAGAGCTCTGTTCCCGAAGCGGTAGCCCAGCCGCTCCATCAGCAGGTCGAGAGCCAACTGGTCGGGGGCCAACTGGTCGGGGGCGGCTCTATCCACCGAAGAGCTGCCCTGATCAGTCAATGCTCATCCCTATCCGGCCAAAGCGGATGGCGGATGGCCATTTCCAGATTTCAAAAATACTGGCCCTGCCATTATGCGAGAAGAAGAGAAATTCGGCGCGGCCAACGAGATTTTCCGCCGGCACAAAACCGACCTCGGCACGGCTGTCGCGGGAATTGTCGCGATTGTCGCCCATGAAGAAGTAATGCCCGTCCGGCACAACCCGCGGCGGGGTATTATCCATCCGGTCGTTATCGCTGTATTCCTGGATCAGATGCGCCCGTCCTTCGGGAAGCGTTTCGGTATAGATGATGGCCGGGCGGCCGAAGGGTATATGTTCGCCTTGCATATCCGGCTCAAGCCGACGTGTCACCGGAGCGCCGTTGATATGAAGAATGCCTTCCCGGACGTAGATTTCATCACCCGGCAGGCCGACAAGCCTCTTGATATAATCAATGCTTTCATCACCTGGCTTGCGGAAGACGATCACGTCGCCGCGTTCGGGCTCGCGGCCAAAGAGGCGGTCGGAAAACGGAATAATGCCAAAGGGAAAGGAATAACGCGAATAGCCGTAGGAATATTTTGACACGAAAAGATAATCACCAACCTTGAGGGTCGGGATCATCGAGCCGGAAGGGATGCTGAATGGCTCAAAAAGAAAGGAACGGAAAACAAGGGCGATGACGATTGCCCAGAAAACCGTCTTGAAAAATTCAAGGAAGGAATTTTCTTTTTTGCTGTCAGGATTCATGTTCAACTCGGTCATGGAAAGGGTTGTTATGGCTTAGAAAGCACCACAAAAGCAAGTGCCATTCCGCCATCGTCGCTGAGGGAGAGATGGATCTGCCCGTCCCGGCCAGCTTTCTGCCGGAAGACCGCCGCCGCGGCGCCATGAAAAACGAGCGATGGCTGCCCATCCGGTGCGGAACGAATTTCGAGATCAAGCCAGCCGATGCCGCTGGTCCGGCCGGGCGAAAGTGCTTTCCACGCCGCTTCCTTGGCGGCAAACCGCATCGCGTAGAACCTTGCCTTGCCGGCCCGCCTGCCGGCTTCCTCCCTCTCGGCTTCGGTATAGATGCGGCGGATGAAACGGTCGCCGAATTTGTCGAGAGACCGGTCAACCCGGTCAATGGCCACGATATCCGTGCCGATGCCGCAGATCATGAGGAGGCCTGCCCGGGATATCTGGCCTCATCCATATGGGCACGCATGGCCCGTACCGCTTCGGCAAGGCCGGTCATGACCGCTTCACCGATGAGGAAATGACCGATATTCAGCTCCACCAGTGCAGGTATGGCGGCAATCGGCCCGACGGTCTGGTAGCCGAGGCCGTGGCCGGCATGGCATTCAAGCCCCAGCGCTTCTGCATGGCTGACACCCCTGATGATGCGGGCAAGTTCGGCCTGGCGTGATGCGCCGGTTTCATCGCAGTACCGCCCGGTATGGATCTCAACGATATCGGCGCCAAGCTCGGCGGCGGTGTCGAGTTGATGCGGATCCGCCTCGATGAAAAGAGACACCCGGATCCCAGCCTCACGCAGCGTTGCGATCATGCCGCGAAGCCGGTCTTTCTGCCCCACGACGTCAAGCCCGCCTTCGGTGGTGATCTCCTCCCGCTTTTCGGGCACGATACAGGCGGCATTGGGGCGGTGGCGAAGCGCGATTTCCAGCATTTCCGGCGTCGCCGCCATTTCAAAATTAAGAGGCTTGTCGGTGGCGTCCATGATGCGGCGGATATCATCATCGCGGATGTGCCGCCGGTCTTCGCGCAAATGCGCCGTGATACCGTCCGCCCCGGCCCGGGCGGCGATGATGGCCGCGGATACCGGATCCGGATGGGCTCCGCCCCTTGCGTTGCGTATCGTTGCAACGTGATCGATATTCACTCCAAGGCGCAGATAGCCGGGGGATTTCGTGTCATGCCCGCCGCCGGGGTTACTGGTTGTCATTTTCTTCTCTCCCGCGCTGTTTATCCCGCAGTCTCTGCCATTTGAGCTTGATAAGCCAGGCCCTGATCTTGCCGGCGAATATATAGCCAAGCATAAAGAAGATCAGCGCCGCAATAAAGCCGGTGACCACGCCGCCCACCATCATCGAGAAAAAGACGGTGCCCGGCGCATCCATGAACACCTGATAGCTGAGATTGGAAAGATCATGCGAGCCGGGTTCAACACCCATGATCATCGATCCGACAAGATAGATCAATGTCCAGATCAGGGGAAATGTCCACGGGTTGCCGATGGCGGTGCCGATCATCGACATGATGATATTGCCCCGGATCAGCCAGGCCAGCGCCGCGCCGATGAAGAAATGAGCCCCGATCAGGGGGGTGAAGGACACGAACACCCCGCAGGCAAACCCCGCGGCCAGCGAATAATCCGATGAGCGCAGCCGCAAGACCCGAAACATGAGATACATCCAGCCGCGCCAGAATCCCTTTTCGGGCCAGAAAAAGGCCTGCAGTTTGGCCATTTTGCTCGAAGACCGGCGGCGGAACAGCATCAGGCTTTGGCTCTTTCAACGGATTCAATAAAGGGATTGGCCCGCATCGCGGCGATGATCGCGGTCATGTGCCTGAAATCGCTGACCTCGATATCGGTGACGAAGGTGAAGAAATCCATGTTCCGGGATACAAGCTGGATATTGGTGATGTTGCCGCCATGCTCGCTGATCAGCGTGCAGACCGCCGCAAGGCTCCCGGGTTCATTCGAGATCACGGCCTCAACCCGGGCGGCCACCACATTGGGGGTATCGCTCTGCCATTCGATATCCACCCATAATTCCGGCATGTTGTGGAAATTTTCAAGATGCTGGCAATCCATCCGGTGTACCGTGATGCCTTTGCCGGTGGTGACGATGCCGACAATTCTTTCCCCCGGCAACGGATGACAGCACCGGCCATGATGCACGGCCATGCCGGGAATAAGCCCCTTGATGTTGAGGGTCGGCTTGCCGTTTGCCGTACCGCCCTTCTTTTTTTCGGCAATCTTGAGGCGGGGATGAAAATAGCGGAGCACGTCTTCAGGCTTGATCAGCCCCTCACCCACGCGGGCATAAAGTTCATCATCGCTGCGCAGATTGAAATAGGCCAGACACGGCACCAGCTGATCTTTGCTGAGTTTTCTCTTCGCCTGGCGAAAGACTTTCGTGACCAGCGCCTTGCCGAGCTGGGCAAATTCCTTCTGCCGCTCAACACGCATGAAACGGCGAACGGCTGACTTGGCCCGCCCGGTCAGAACGAAATTCTCCCATTCCGGTTTGGGGGTGGCGTTGGCCGAGGTGAGAATCTCAACCTGATCGCCATTGTCGAGCACGGTGGCAAGCTGGCGGATCTTGCCGTTGATCTTCACCCCGACGCAGGTATTGCCGATATCGGAATGCACGGCATAGGCAAAATCCACCGCCGTTGCGCCTTTGGGCAGGCCGATCAGCGCCCCTTTGGGGGAGAAGCAGAAAACCTGATCGGCGTACATTTCCATCTGGGTGTGTTCAAGAAACTCATCGGGTGAGACGGTGTTTTCCAGCACCTGGATGAGATCGCTGAGCCATTTCAGCTGATCGACTTCATTCCGGCGGATGGACTGGCCATCGGATTTATAGCTCCAGTGTGCGGCCACGCCCCGTTCGGCGACTTCGTGCATTTCCGGGGTCCTGATCTGCAATTCGATCTTTTTCTTGAGCGGCCCGATAATGCCCGTATGAAGCGACCGGTAGCGGTTGCGTTTCGGGGTTGAGATGTAATCCTTGAACCGGCCCATCACCATCGGATAGCGGCGATGCAGGATGCCAAGGGCAAGATAGCAATCAGCTTCATCGGGAACGATGATGCGAAACGCCATGATATCGGAAAGCTCCTCCATCTCGACCTTTTTGCGCTGCATTTTCCGCCAGATAGAATAGGCGGTCTTGTGGCGGCCGGAAATCGTGCTCTCAAGCCCTTCGTCGGAGAGGGTTGTGTTGAGCTCATCGCAGATGCGGCTGATCAAATCCTCGGATTTGGACGTCAGGTAATCGAGGCGGGAGATGATCGAGGTCCGCATCTGCGGGTTGAGCACCGCAAAGGCCCGGTCTTCGAGTTCATGCTGGAAATGAGTCATCCCGATCCGTTCAGCGAGCGGCGCAAAAATGGAAAGGGTTTCCTGGGCGATACGTTCGCGCTTTTCGGCCTTGGGGATATAGTCGATGGTGCGCATGTTATGCGTCCGGTCCGCCAGTTTGACGAGCAGAACGCGGATATCCTCACTCATCGCCAGCACCAGTTTGCGGAAGTTTTCCGCCTGCCGGTTGTCGGACTGCATTTCAATCCGGGTCAGTTTGGTGACGCCATCCACCAGCTGGGCGATTTCATCGGTAAACTGATCCCTGATCTCGGTCAGGGATACGCCCGTATCCTCCACCACATCATGCAGCAATGCCGTGACTATCGTCGCCTGATCAAGGTGCATATCGGCAAGGATATGGGCAACTTCAAGCGGATGGGTGAAATACGGCTCACCCGAAGCCCGCACCTGGCCGCGATGGGCCTTTTCGGCAAAGTCATAGGCGTGGGAGACCAGCGTTTCATCAACGCCGGGATTATAGGCCCGGATGCGGTCGGTCAGATGTTTTGCGGTTTCAACAAGCATGATACACCCAGAACAGCAGAAAATGATCCGATCTGGAAGAAGATTTCACGCCGTTGAAGTTTCGGCAGATCAGAGATCGTCGCTGTTGTCGCCGGCGTCACCTTCATCGGCAAAAGATCCTTCATCGGCGAAAGAGCCGTCATCTTCAACCGGGGAAGCCAGCGTATCAGCCGGGACCTGCATGCCTTCAGCGTCCATGGCGTCGGCGCCGAAATCACTGTTGAAGGCGGCCATGTCATCCTGCGCGAGGCTCGCGGCCTCATCGAGGGCGGATTGCTCTTCCTCGCGGATTCTCTGACGCTGGAGGCTGCTGATCAGATCGTTGTTCACGTCGCCGATGGAGATCGTCTCATCGGCAATCTCACGCAAGGCAACGACGGGATTCTTGTCGTTGTCGCGATCGATTGTCAGCGGGTCACCCGAAGAGATGCCACGCGCACGCTGGGCCGCCGTCAATACAAGGTCAAACCGGTTGGGAATTTTCTCAATACAGTCTTCAACCGTTACACGGGCCATGGTCGCTCTCCAGCATTGGTGAAATTTCGGCTGTGGCAAAGGCCACAATCCCTTGGGATATACTCCCGATGGCACGGAAAAACAAGAGGTTTCATCATTCTATGCGGCAACTTGCCTGCCCGCCGCCGGATGGATGAGCATAAAAGAGCGGCGCCATCATCTATGGCTTCAGGCCAGGACAGCCACCTGTTCCGGGTCAAGATTATCGATCAGCCCGGCAATTTCCTCCCCCGTGACCGGATGCCGCCAGCCTGGCGCAAGATCCGCCAGCGGGTACAGCACAAAGGCGCGCTGGTGCAGGCGCGGATGCGGCAGAACAAGATTGCCATCCCGCACTTCCCCCCTGAAATCGAGGATGTCGATATCGAGCACCCGGGCTTCATTGCGGGTCATCCGGACACGCCCGAAACGGGCCTCCCGATCATGCAGCACCGCAAGCAGGGTTTCCGGTGCCATGTCGGTGTCGATTTCAACCACCGCATTCTGATACCATGGCTGGCTTGAAACAGGCACGGGCGCGGTCTTGTACCAGGGGGAAAGCGCCACCACGCGGATCCCGTCTTCGGCCAGGCTTTCGATGGCAGCAAGGCAACCTTCCCGCGGGCCGGAAAATCCATCCGGGGTGAGATTGGCACCGATGCCGAGGAAGATCCGGGAGGTATCTTTATTTTTATCTTTATTTTTCATGATTCTAGTGTTATCAAAAGATCACAGCGGCTTATACAGAAGGCTGCTTGTATACTGTATTTATATTCATAATCAACCATTCAAAAGTCATTCAGCAAATTCAACCCGGATACAAGCACCCTCCCCTTAGCCATAGATATCAACTTAAATAAAGAAATAGACATTCCATGTTTTCCATTCAGAAGAACGATCGCTTCGCCGCCTTCATTGACGGCTCGAACTTTCACGCCACCACCAAACAGCTTGGTTTCGAGGTAGATTATGAAAAACTGCTGACGCTGCTCAGGAATACCGGGCGCATGGTCCGGACCTATTATTATACCGCCCTGCCTGATGGAGATGATTACGCGCCGATCCGCAAACTTTCCGACTGGCTCGACTATAATGGCTACACGCTGGTAACCAAGCAGACACGCGAATTCACCGATAACGAAACCGGCCGCAAACGCATCAAGGGCAATATGGATATGGAACTTGCCCTCGACATGCTGAAACTTGCGCCGCATATCGACCACGCCATCCTGTTTTCAGGCGATGGGGATTTCTGCCGCCTGCTCAAGGAAGTGCAGAATCTCGGCATCCGGGTTACGGTGGTCTCGACGGTCAAGACACGGCCGCCGCTCATGGCCGATACCCTGCGCCGCCAGTCCGATGATTTCATCGATGCCAATGAGCTTCGTGACCTGATCTCTCGCCCGCCCCGGGATCATGACTATTCCGGGATTGATGACGACGGCGACGACTATGATGAAGCCGAGGTACTGGACGACCGGCGACGGTTCTGATGGCTGTGCCTCCACCCCGCCGTGATCAAACCTGCCGGCTCTGCCCGCGGCTTGCCGAATATCTGGATGCGGCGCGCGCCGCCCATCCGGACTGGCATAACGGCCCGGTCAATGGCTATGGGCCAACGGACGCGCCGATCATGCTGATCGGCCTTGCCCCGGGAATGCGCGGGGCCAACCGGACAGGACGTCCCTTTACCGGCGATTTTGCCGGTGATCTGCTCTATCAGATGCTGGATGAGTTTGCCCTCAGTTCCGGCAGGTATGATGCGCGTGCCGATGACGGGGTTCGGCTCAACGCCATCCGTATTGTCAATGCGGTTCGCTGTGTGCCGCCGCAGAACAAGCCCACCGGGGCTGAAATCAATACCTGCCGGCAGTTTCTCATCAAAGATATCGCCGCCATGACGCAGATCAGGGTCATCATCACCCTTGGGCGGATCGGCCATGCCTCGGCACTCAAGGCGCTCGGGCTGCGGGAGGCTGACTATCCTTTCGGTCATGCACGGGAACATGATCTTCCGGGCGGGATCAGGCTTGTCGCGTCATATCATTGCTCACGCTACAACACCCAGACCGGGCGGTTGACCACGGAGATGTTCCGTGACGTGTTCCGAAAGGCAACGCAGGCCGCCGGCCTTCCCGGGCTAGCCGATCAGTAGTTTTTGAGTATCCGCGCTTTCTGGCGGTCCCAGTCACGTTTCTTGATGGCTTCGCGCTTGTCCTGTTTCTTGCGCCCCCTGGCGATGCCGAGGCTCAGTTTGGCGATGCCCCGGTCGTTGAAATAGATGGTCAGCGGCACGAGTGTCATGCCATCCTTGTTGATCAGGCCGAGCAAGCGGTCATTTTCCTTGCGTTTCAGCAGAAGCGGGCGCTTGCGCTTGGGCTCATGATTGTCGCGTGAAGCTTCATAGACAGGGATATTGGCATTGATCAGGACGATCCGGCCGTTATCTTCGCCGGCATAGGCTTCGGCGATGCTGGCACGGCCACGGCGCAGGGATTTCACCTCACTGCCGAGAAGGACCATCCCCGCCTCGATCGTCTCCGTGATGTCGTATTCGTGCCGGGCCTTGCGATTTTCAGCCACCCGGCCTGTTGAGATTATCCCCGCCATGGCCGAAGGCCCTCCTGTTCATTTCAGGACAGGATGCCGACATGCCTGAGGGCAGTTTCCACCCGCGCCTTCGATGCATCGGCAATATCCACCAGCGGTGCCCGAAGCCCGGCGCCGCAGATTCCCATCAGGCTGGCGGCGTATTTCACCGGCCCCGGGCTGGATTCGCAGAACATGGCTTCGTGAAGCGGCATCAGCAGCGCGTTCAGCTCCTGCGCCCGGGCGATATTTCCCTGATCCCAGGCCGCATGCATTTCCGCAAGCAGGCCAGGGGCGATGTTTGCCGTCACCGAAATACAGCCATGGCCGCCCGCGGCCCGGTGGGCCAGCGCCGTGCCGTCTTCACCGGAAAGCTGGGAGAAACCCGGCCCGATCCGGTTGAGGAGATGGGTGGGGCGCGACAGATCCTGCGAGGAATCCTTGACGCCAGCGATATTCGGATGCTGTGCCAGTTCCACCATCGTATCATTGCTCATGGCAACGACGGAACGGCCGGGAATATCGTAGATGATCACCGGCACGGAGACGGCATCGGCAATCGTTGCGTAATGATGCTTCAGCCCTGCCTGGGTCGGCTTGTTGTAATAGGGGGTCACCACCAGCACCGCATCGGCACCGGCGTCGGCGGCGTGGGTGGCGAAATCAACCGCTTCATGGGTGGAGTTTGAACCTGCTCCTGCGATCACCTGCACCCGGCCGGCGGCCTCCTCAATGCAGATTTCGACCACTTTCTTGTGCTCATCATGGCTGAGCGTCGGGGACTCCCCGGTGGTGCCCACCGGAATAAGGCCGCGCGTGCCTTCGGCGATCTGCCAGTTGACCAGTTTTCGGAACCCGGCCTCATCCAGGCTGCCATCCGCGAGGAACGGCGTAATCAGGGCTACGCAAGAGCCGCCAAATCGGGCATCACCAGTCATCATGATCCTTCTCCAGTCCAGAGATACGAGATGTGCCGGAGCATAGGCCCAGATGCGCTCATCTTCAAGCCATTCTTGGCCATGGATCCATATCTCCATTCCAGTATAAAGCGAGTTGCCAGCAAAGACCAGCATGCCTAGACTTGGCCACGATATATCGTGCCCTGAACGTATCTTTGAGGGGAACGTATCTTTGAGGGAGTCTTCGAGATGATGGATCTGCCGAGTTATAAAGATGTCGCCGCGGCGCGGGACCGCATCAAAGGGGACGCCGTGGTCACGCCGCTCATCTCCTCACCCCGGGCCGATGCCCGTCTGGGGGGCATGCTGCTGATCAAGGCCGAACCCCTGCAACGCACCGGATCCTTCAAGTTCCGCGGCGCCGCCAATTCGGTTGCCATGCTGGATGCGTCAACCCGCACGGTCGTGGCCTGGTCATCGGGAAACCACGCCCAGGCAGTGGCGGCGGCGGCAACGGCACGCGGGCTCAGATCCATCATCGTCATGCCGGAAGATGCCCCGGAAACCAAAAAGGCCGGAACGGCCGAACTTGGCGGTGACGTCGTGACCTATGACCGTTACACCGAAAGCCGTGAAGATATCGGCCAGGCGCTGGCGCGTGAGCATGACGCGGCCATCATTCCACCTTATGATTTTGCGCCCGTCATCGCAGGTCAGGGAACAATCGGTATCGAGATCGCCGAACAGATTGATGCCCGCGGCATTTCCGCGGACCAGCTCATCTGCTGCACCGGCGGCGGCGGGCTGCTTTCAGGGCTTTCGCTCGGCCTTCATGAGCATCTCCCTGATCTTGAGATCATCGCCGCCGAACCGGAAGGGTTCGACGACTTCAGAAGATCCATCGAGGCCGGTGAACGCCTTGCCAATATCCCCGGGCCGAAAACGATCTGCGATGCCATTGTCACGCCAACCCCGGGCGAGTTGACCTTCGCCATCAACCGCCAGCATGTCAGCCATGGCGTTGCCGTCAGCGACGATGAAGTGCTGGCCGCGATGGCTTTTGCCTGGTCGGAATACAAACTGGTGATCGAGCCCGGCGGCGCGGTTGCTCTTGCGGCGGCGCTTTCCGGCAAGGTCGAGATCAGGGGCAAGACAACGGTTATCGTTGCCTCCGGCGGCAATGTCGACAGGGATATTTTCAAGCGCGCGCTGGAAATGCCCGAGGGCCGTGCCTTCAAGCCCCGGTGACTAGCCGCGCCCGCGATAGGTCGCAACACCCGGGTCCGGCACCCATACGCCTTCAGGCAAATTTCCATATTGCCAGAAAACATCTATCGGCATGCCGCCGCGGGGGTACCAGTATCCGCCGATCCTCAACCAATGGGGCTTGAGCAGATCAGCCAATGTCTTGCCGATATCGACGGTGCAGGCTTCGTGGAAGGCCTGATGATTGCGGAAGGAATTGAAATAGAGTTTGAGCGATTTGCTTTCCACCATCCATTCGTCGGGCACATAGTCAATCACCAGATGGGCGAAATCCGGCTGCGCCGTCACCGGACAGAGGGAGGTGAATTCAGGCTGGGTAAACCGCGCCACGAAGAACGTATCGGGATGCGGATTAGGCACCCGATCAAGTTCGGCTTCCTCCGGGCTTTGCGGCATGACGCTGGGTTTGCCAAGATGCTTCAGGCTGTCGGTCATGAGGTGATCCTTTCCATCAATGAGGTGGATATAAACCAAACGTCCGCAGGCTTCCAGGGGAAAATACTAGACCGGGCCACCACAAGGCGAGGCCAGCACCACCACCAGATCCGCAAGGTTGGTGCCGGTGGGCGGACAGCGGACCAGCCCGCCCATCGCTTCAAGACAGGGGTGGGAATCATGGGCTTCAAGCGCGGCACGGGCGGCATCGGCATGGCCCAGCATCTCGCTGGTCACGCAACCGCCGGCGGCATCGGTGGGCCCGTCCCGGCCATCGGTTCCTGCGGCAAGAAGCACCCATTCGCCGCCAGAATTGGCCTCCGCCATGGCCGCAAGAAAGGCAAGGGCAAGCTCCTGCGAGCGCCCGCCAAGGCCATGTCTGGCGGGCAGGCGAACAACCGTCTCTCCCCCGGCAACTCCCGCCAGCGGCTGCGTTGCCTCCCTGATGAGTTCGGCCAGCTGCCTGCCCATGGCTGAAGCCTCACCTTCAAGCGGCGGCAGCGTCACCGCGGCCGGGCCAAGCGAGGCCAGGGCCGCCTCAACGCAGATGCTGTTGCTGGCCAGGATGGAGGTTTCGATCTTATCAAGCCGCTTGTCTCCTTGCATGAGCGGCATTTCCGCATCCCCGGCCCGGAGACGCGCCAGCGCCTCCCCTACCCAGCTTTCGTTGAGGAGGCCGGATGCCTCAAGATACCCCAGGGTGACGTCGAATGGCGTTGTTTCGGCGGCAAATGGCCCGCTTGCGATCGAGATCAGGGCATCACCCGGCACATCGGAAAGCGCCCATTGCGTGATACGCGCCGGTGCCGCAAGCGCCGCCAGACGCCCACCCTTGACGCGTGAGAACAGGCGGCGGACGGCGTTCATCGCATGGATATCAAGACCGCTTCCGAGCAGGGCCTGGTTGAGCCTGATCTTGTGATCCAGGGTCAGGCCAGGCATGGGCAGGGCCATCAGCGCCGAGCCGCCACCGCTCAACAATACGAGAAGATGATCATCCTCCCCAAGTCCGGAAAGCCGCGCCGAGATCGCCGCCGCCGCATCGAGGCTGCCCTGATCAGGCACGGGATGGCCGCCTCTATAGAGCTCAAACCCGGTGACCTGCCGCGCGTTTTCCCTGTTGGTGACCAGCATTCCCGGCGCGTTGATGCCTTGGTTCCGGCACGCCTCGGCCATGGCAACCGCGGCCTTTCCAATCCCGAGAACAAAGGTGGGGGCAGATTCAAGATCCCTGATGGCCGTGGCTATGGCGCGGGCAGGTGAGGCAGCAGCAAGGGCGGCGGCAAATGCAGTTTCGGCCCGGTGCTTCAATTCTGCTATGGTCATGTGACGGGATCAGGCACGTCCCGGCCAGCAAAAAAAGCTTCAAGATTGCGGACAACCTTCATCCCCATGGCGTTTCGTGTCTCCAGCGTCGCCGAACCCAGATGCGGCAGCAGAACGGTATTCGGGGCCGCCAGCAGGCGCGGATTGATCACCGGTTCACCCTGAAAGACATCCAGTCCGGCGCCGCCGATGCGGCCAGACAAGAGCGCCTCAGCCAGCGCCTCCTCATCCACGACATCACCCCGGGCGGTGTTGATGACCACGGCATCGGGTTTCATCGCTGACATGGCCTCAGCATTCAGGATATGACGTGTTTCCTCCCCGCCGGGGCAATGCAGGCTGATGATATCGGCGCGGGCAGCGACATCGCTGACCGTGGCCAGTTGTTCGGCCTCAAACGGGCCGACATCATCGAGGCGGGAACGGTTGTAGAACACCACCTTCATGCCGAAGCCGAGGGCCGCGCGGCGGGCGGTGGCCCGGCCTATCCGCCCCATGCCGATAATGCCGAGCGTCTTGCCGGTCATCTCCCGGCCAAGCAGATGCGTCGGCCGCCAGCCTGCCCATTCACCGCTTCGGAGTTCACGCTCCCCTTCACCGGCGCGGCGGCAGGTCATGAGCATGAGCGTGAGGGCGATATCGGCGGTGGCATCGGTCAGCACCCCGGGGGTGTTCGTCACCACGATGCCGTGGCGTGCTGCCGCTGCTGTATCAATGTGGTTTACGCCAACGCCGAAATTGGCAATGATCCGGCAGTTGCCGGCGGCGGCGTCAAGGACGCTGGCATCGAGCCGGTCCGTCACCGTGCAGGCGATCCCGTCATGCGCCTTCATGGCGGTGATCAGGGCTTCTGGTGCGAGTGGTCTGTCTTCTGGATCAACGGTCACGTCAAAAGCCGCACGGAGCGCATTTTCGGATTCTTCGGGCCAGTGGCGGGTGAGCAGAATGCGTGGCTTGGACATGGGCGGTCTCCTTTTTTTGCGGCGACGCGATCAGCGCGTCTTGATCCGGTCATGGATGGCGAGCACGGACCGGGCCATCCTCTCATTGGCGGCGTCGATCATCCGGCCTTCATAGGCGGCAGCCCCCTTGCCTTCGGCGGCGGCCAGATCAAGTGCCGCAAGAATACCTCTGGCGCGGGTAACTTCATCTTCGCTCGGGGAAAACACGGCATTGGCCAGCGGTATCTGCGCCGGATGAATGGCCCATTTGCCCGCCATCCCGAGGCTCGATGCCCGGCGGGCGGCGGCGTCATACCCGGCCGGATCACCGAAATCACCAAAGGCGCTGTCCATGGGAACAAGCCCGTTGGCCCGGCAAGCCGCCACAATACGCGACAGGATGGCATGGAACTGATCCCCCGGATAATCGGGGTTGAGTCCGCCGATATCGACGGTTCGTGCCTGAATGCTGGCGGCAAAATCACCGGCGCCGAAATGCAGGGCTTCGAGCCTTGGCTTGCCGATATCACGGTTATATCTTGCGATCGCTTCAAGATTGGCGGCGCCGGCGGCTGTTTCGATCAGCCCTTCGAGGGCGGGCGGGGCAAACCCCTTCGCGGTCGCGATCTGGGTGATGAGGCAATCGGCGGCATAAAGATCCTCCGGCCCGCCGACCTTGGGCAGGATGACGGTATCGATCCTGTCTCCGGCGGCTTCCAGCACATCGACAAGATCACGATACGTCCAGGAAGTATCAAGGCCGTTCACCCGAAGCGAGATTGTCTTGCCGGTGCCGGACCAGTCAATTTCCCTGAGGGCCGTGACCACCAAGAGGCGCGCGGCCGCCTTCTCGCCTGCTGAAACGGCATCTTCAAGATCGAGGAAAACAGCATCGGCATCGGTGGTCGCGGCCTTGGTCATCATCTTCATGGATGAGGCCGGAACCGCCAGCAGACAGCGACGCAGACGAGGTGATGGATCGGGGGTCAGACGATGGCTCATGGGATTGAATTTTCGCTTTGTTTTATCGGTTTCTCTAACCATAATATCAATTGACGCAATGTCCAGCCAGCATCAAGACCGCTTTGCAAGAATATGACCATGATTACAACAGAACAGATTACAAACTATCAGCACGACGGGGCGGTCCACCTGCCCGGCCTTTTCAAGGACTGGGTGGATGTCATCCGCGACGGGATTGAGATGAATATGGCCGAACCGGGGGAATATGCCGCGGAAAACACCAAGGCAGGCGACAGCGGCAGATTTTTCGATGATTACTGCAACTGGCAGCGAATCCCCGCCCTTGAAGAGATCATGCTCCGGTCTCCGGCAGCAAAGGCGGCGGCCGAACTCATGCGTTCAGAGACGGCGCAGATCTTCCATGATCATGTGCTTGTCAAGGAGCCGGGCACCTCAAAGCCGACGCCATGGCACCAGGATGCGCCCTATTATTTCGTCGAAGGTGAGCAGAATCTGAGTTTCTGGATCCCGGTTGATCCGGTGAAAGAGGCCACGTTGCGGATGATCGCCGGCTCCCACCGCTGGGAGAAGATGGTCCTGCCCGTACGCTGGCTGAACGAGGATGCCTTCTACCCCGATGACGACGAATACCTGCCGGTGCCGGACCCGGACCGCGAGCCGGAAGCCTATCGCGTGCTGGAATGGGAGCTTGAGCCGGGGGATGCGGTGGCGTTTCATTTCAAATGTGTCCATGGCGCGCGGGGCAACATGAACGCCTCCCGGCGGCGGGCCTTGTCGCTCAGGTTTCTGGGGGATGATGCCCGTTACGTCACCCGCCCCGGACGCACCTCCCCGCCTTTCCCCGGCCATGGCATGACCGATGGCGAGAAACTCCGCGAAGACTGGTTCCCCATCGCTTACCGGGCGGCCTGAGACTCAAGGACGGGGCGCGGCGCCTTTATCGCGAATGGCGGATCAGGCTGAAACTGGCTGATCTTCTTCGGATCTGGGTGTCACCAGCGCAAGCCCGATCATCATCAGCCCCAGCGCAAGCCAGACCCACCAGGAATGGGTTTCACCGAAAATATACATCCCCCAGAACACCCCCGAAAGAGTGACAAGATACCCGGTCTGGCTGGCAAAAACCGGCCCGAACATGCTGACGGACATCACGAACATGGTATAGGCGACGACGGATATCAGGGACAGACCTATCACCGCATATTCCATGCTGCCGAAAGGAAAGCTGAAGACAAGAAGGCTGTCGTTCCAGCTGGCCAGCGGGAAAAGCATCAGGGCCGCCATCACGTTCATGCCAAGCGACATGCGGATGGGGCCGATGCGCGAGACTGCCCGTGCCGCCAGCACCAGATTCTCGCCTGAATAGCTGAGCGAACTGATGCAGGCGAGAAGGATCCAGGGTATCGCCGCACGATCCGGCAGGCTGTTCTGCGGCAGGGCTATGAGCGCGATGGCCGCAATACCGCAAAGCAGGCCGGCAAATCTCTTGACCGAGAACCGCTCCATGCCAAGCGGCACCGACGCGCCGTAAGTCATCAGCGGGATCAGCGCAATGGTGATGGAAAGCACGCCTGCCTGAACATGGGGAGCCGAATAATAGAAAAGCGAGCCGGGCAGGACGGCGCCAAGTATTCCGATGATCGTGATCAGCCGGAGATGGTTGCGCAGCTCAAGGACAGATTTGCGCCGGACCAGCGAGACCACCAAGAGAACGGTCGCCGAAAACATCGCCTGAAAAAGCGCAATCCCCAAGGGCGCTCCGCCGCTTTCAACGGCGATCTTGCCAAGCGAGAAAGACAACCCCCAGCTTACCCCCATGATGGTCAGAAATACCCAAGGGAGCAACTGCTTCCAGCGTATCCTTGAACGTGCCGTCAAAATCATCGCCGATACACCAGAAAATTTCCTGCATGAGGTTGATGATCTGAATATGGCACAAGATGGAATAAATTCCAGCCCGGAAAGATTTTTTACCAGCCCGTCCGGTTGATGATCATCTGGGCGGCGCGGGAATATTCCGCCAGCGACTCGATCGGCAAGGTGTCGACCCTGAAACTGCCCCATGACGCCACTTCACTATCTGCCGAAACCGCCGGATTGACGGGATATTCAAAATTCACGCTGGCATAGATCGACTGGGCCTCTTTTTCGGTCAGCCATTCAAGAAAGGCCCGGGCCTCTTCTGCCCGGGGGGACGTCCGGACGATCCCGCCGCCGGAAATGTTGATATGCTGGCCACGATCTTCCTGATTGAGAAAGACAAGACGGATGCTTTCAGCCCAGAGTTTCTGTTCCGGGTTGTCGGTGTTGAATTTCATGTTACCGTAGTAATAGGTATTCATGAGCGCAACATCACATTCACCGGAAAAGATGGCCTTTGCCTGGGCCCGATCATTCCCTTGCGGCTTGCGGGCAAGATTGGCCACCAGCCCCCGCGCCCATGCTTCGGCTTCGGCTTCGCCATGATGGGCAATGAGCGAGGCCAGCAAGGCCCGGTTATAGACATGGCTGCCTTTGCGTGAACATACCCGGCCTTTCCATTTCGGATCAGCAAGATCCTCGATGCGGGAGATGCTGCCTTCGGCAACACGATCCTTCGAGACGGCGAGTATCCGGGCCCGGGTCGAGAGTGCAATCCAGCGGCCCTCCTTTTCACGCAAGTACTGTGGGACATTGCGCTCAATCACCGGGGAGCTGACCGGAGCAAGCAGATCAAGCTCCGCCAGTTCCACAATGCGCGACACATCACTGGTCAGCACGATATCCGCCGGTGACGACGCGCCTTCGGCCTGAAGCCGCTGGGCCAGCCCCTGCGGCGCGTGAACGACGTTGAATTCCGTTCCTGTCTTTTTGCCATATGCCTCAAGCAGCGGCGCAAGCAACTGGGGGGCGCGGTAGGAATAGATATTCAGCGTCCCGGCAAAGGCCGGTGCGACAACGCCCAAGGCCAGAAGAACTGCCAGAACCAATCGACGATACAGGTGCATGATGCCCTCTCCATAGGTGAGAATGATTATCAATCTCATTTAAACAACTGAATTTGTCAACACCCAAATTTCCATCAAGCGAGATAAAATTCCGGCCGGATTTTCCCCTTTGCGAGCGGGGAGGATTCAGATCGACACCGGCCGCCGGTTCAGATGCCAAAACCCGGCTCAAACCCTGCCGGTGCAAGTTCAAGGGTTCTGAAATCAAAGGCAGGCGCGACAATATTGCTGGCGAGAACCCAGCCGGACTGGCTCGACGCCGCCTGCCAGGCCCCACGCGGAATGATGAGTTGAGGACGCTGGCCTTTGGCGATGTCCATCCCGAGGCGATGCGTCTGGACAGGGCCATCGCCTTCCCTGACATAGAGGGACAACACCGATCCTGCATGCCAGGACCAGACTTCATCCGCATCCCTGATCCGGTGCCAATGGGCTGTCTCCCCTTCTTTGAGAAGAAAATAGATGACGGAAACCTCCCCCCGGCTGCCAGCGGGGGAATTTCCGGTGAAGGTTTCAAGATACCAGCCCCCTTCGGGATGTGCCTTGAGGCCAAGCTGGTCAATGATATCGTCTGCTTCCATCATGTCGTTCCAGATATTCACATAAACGAAGGATGACCCTTCTTTTTTGAAAATATACCCAGAATGGCGCGCAAGAAAAGACCTATATGCCAAAGAATGACGCCAGCAGAAACGCCCCCAACCCGGCTGCCACCGCCACTATCATGTTGCCGCGCCAGAGCATGACTCCAAGAGCCACGATCAGCGCCGCCAGCCGCCAGCTCAGTTCGGTCGTCGCCACAAGCCCGCTCGGGAAGACGACAATCAGCATCATGACACCGGCAACCATGGCATAGGCTACGCCATTGATCCATTGCGACCAGAGGCTATCCTGGGGGATGAGGTCTCCGATCACGACGCCGAGAAATCGCCAGACAAACGTGCCGATAAATGCAAGAAAAACGAGAAGCCAGAGGTAAAGCTGATCTGCCATCATCCCGCCCCTTTATCCGTGCCGCGCCAGAGCATCACCAGCGTCCCGCCAAGCAGGCCGGCGGCGAGAATCGCCCATTCCCCGATCAGCGGAAACAGGATCGGGCAGAGCACGCCGCCGGCCAGACCCGCCAGACGATTACGCACCCGGCGCGCGTTGATCACCATCATCAGGATATAAAGCGGCGTGATGACGAGTATCGCGCGCAAGACCTCCTCCGGCACCAGATCGGCCATGGTGAACCCTGTCACGGTACCGATGAGCCCGGCACCGAAAATCATCCCGCCCAGACCGGAGAAATACGAGATCAGCAATGGCGGCGGGTAGCGATCTTCCACCACGCCAAGCTGAACCCAGGACGTGATGGCAAGCATCTGGACCAGCAGCAGCCGCTTCCAGAACGGCAGGGGATGATGCCTGAAGCCCATCATTTCAACGCCAGAGATGGTCATCAGCAGCATCCGCATATTGGCAAGGGTGACGGCGGTGAAAATCACCAGCGCCGATGCCCCTGCCATGTGCAGCGACGCCATTGCCACCTGCCCGGGCATTCCCCAGACAAGGATGGTGGTGGCCAGCGTCTCCGCCATGCCGAACCCCGCTTCCTTGGCGATCGCGGCAAACCCCACCATGGTGGAAAAAATGCTGATCGCCGGAATACCAAGCGCATCACGCATCCCGTCCTTTCGCGCCCGGACCATAGGCGACCGGGACAGATCAGGTGATGCGGCCGAAGAAGTCATGACAGGTATGCTCTCAAAAAAAGCTGGCGGAAAAACATGGCCGGAACGAAATGCCGGAATTCATATTGACCCAGATGAAGAGATAAATTCAAGCCGTCTTTGAAATGCACCCTATAAAACAAGCGCCCGAAGGATATCTGCTGAAAAACCGCGCCCCTCTCCCCCTCAGAAGAGTTGCCGTCCTGCTTTCGCGTGTGGTATGTCTTGGCCATCATTGACGTATTCTTGGCAGGAGATATGGATGAAAGGCACGGCGCCCACGATCATCGTGCATGATCATGATCTGCCCGATGGCCTCGATCTCGGCAACAGCGTTGCGATCGATACCGAAACCATGGGGCTCAATCATCTCCGGGACCGGCTCTGCCTTGTGCAGATTTCATCCGGGGACAATTCGGCCCATCTTGTGCGGATACATCGCGACCGGAAACCTGCCCCGAACCTTGCCCGGATGCTCGCTGACCCGGAGATCGAGAAGATTTTCCATTTTGCCAGATTTGATCTGGCCGCACTGATCCACGGCATCGGCCCTGTCCATGGACCTATCTTCTGCACCAAGATCGCCTCCAAACTGATCCGCACCTATACCGACCGCCACGGGCTGAGCGAGCTGGTGCGGGAAATTCTGGGCATGGAATTATCCAAGCAGCAGCAATCTTCGGACTGGGGCGCGGAAAACCTGACACCAGAACAGGAAACCTATGCCGCATCGGACGTGCTGTATCTGCACCAGATCAAGGCATCGCTTCTTGAACGGCTTGAACGCGAAGGCCGCCTTTCCGAAGCTGCCGCATGCTTTGCCTTCCTGCAAACCAGGGCGGAGCTTGACCTCAGCGGCTTTGAAAGCATGGATATCTTTTCCCACTAAACCCAACGGCCGAACGGAACATCCCGATCCATGACCGAGACAACACCACCCGAGACCACCAAGGCCGAGGCCGCAGGCACCGATAAATCCTTCAGCTTCGCGCCACGCAAGCGGGACAGGTCATCGGCAAAATCCATGGTCGAAGCCTCACGGCGTCACCGTGCGATACGGGCCGGGCTGATCCTCGGGGTTGGCGTTGCCGTCATCGCCATTGGCGGTCTTCTCGGCCTCGGCAAGAAGGCAGATATCAAGGTGCAGATCAAGGCAGAGACCGCGACAACACCGGAAAGCCGCAATGTCGAGCTCAAGGGAGCCAGTTACAAGGGGGTGACCTCCGGCGGCAATGATTTCATCGTTCTTGCCGAAACGGCAACAGAAAACCCGGACAGACCCAATCTGATCAATATGGACTCGCCCCGCGCGCGTGTTGATACCGCAAGCGGCAATCCCATCACCATCCGGTCTAATGAGGGAGAGTTCTTCCGTGATGAGAACAAGGTAAATCTCAGCGGCCGTGTGGTGATTGTCCGCCCTGATCTGGGATACACGCTGCTGACCGAGAAAGCCGATGCCGACCTCGATACAGGCCGCATGACCTCGAATACCGAGGTCCGGGGCTACGGGCCAAAAGCAAATATCCGTTCCAACGGGATGATCATCGACGACAAGGGCAACGATTTAACCTTTCTCGGCCACGCCATTCTTGTGCTCAATCAGGCAATCCGGGTCAACGATTAGGAGATACTTCAAGCATGTTCAGGGAAAACCGCATCCAAAGCCTTTTCATAAGCATCCTTACCGTCATCCTCCTTGGCCTTGCTGCCATTACCCCCGCCATCGCCCAGACAAGCGAGACCGATCTCACCGTTGAAGCGGATGAAAGCCTGAAATGGCTGCGGGTGGAAAAGCAATATATCGCCACCGGCAACGCAATCGCCAGACAGGGCGGCATGACCCTGAAGGCCGAGGTCATCACCGCCCATTATGTCGAGGAAAACGAAACCGGCACACCCACCGCTGATGCAGACGAGATCAGCATTTCCCTTATCATCGGCGACAAAAATGCCGAATTCACCCGCCCGGGCGTCATCGCAACAGCCGACAGAATCGAATATAACCTTGCAACCGAGCAAATCATCCTCACCGGCGGCAACCCGAAAATCGACAATAACCGCAACACGCTTGAGGCCAGCGAAAGTCTCAATTACGACCGCGCAAGCCGACTTGTGACCGCCATCGGCAACGCCGAGCTGATCCTGACCAATGGCCGCGAGCTCAGAGGTGATCGCATTGAGGCGGTGCTCAATGAAGATGAAACCGACTTCATCACGATCATGGCAAAGGGCAAGGCCGAAGTCATCAGCCCCGGGGTGGCCGGAGCACGTGAGGGCAAAGCCGATCACATGATCTATGACCAGACCACCGGCATCGCGAACCTGACCGGCAATGTCACGCTCAAGGACAACACCAATATCATGACCGGTGACAAAGCCGTGATCGACACTGTTGCGGGCACATCGACCCTGTCATCCGAAGGCGGCCGCGTCGGCGGGGTGTTCACGAAAACGAAATAGAATTCCAGCCCTGCCAGCATTATCCGGATTGGTCAGGATGATGCGGTTGTATTCATTGCATTTCTTTGATAGTGTTAACCCAAGATCAGGGATAACCTGCGGCGATTGTTTCAAGAGACCACATCCAGATGAACACCAGCCCCAACCAGGACTTCAGCCAGCCACGATTGGTGCATAGCAACACGGAAATGTCTGGCCTTGTCGCCAAGCAGATCGGCAAGTTCTACGACAAGAAGCGTGTTGTCCGCAATGTCACCATCAATGTCAAACGAGGCGAGGCGGTGGGGCTTCTGGGGCCAAACGGGGCCGGCAAGACAACCTGTTTCTACATGATCTCCGGCCTTGTCAAAAACGACGAAGGCAGCATTCTCCTTGACCAGACGGATATCACGGATGTGCCTGTTTTCCGGCGGGCGCAGCTGGGCATCGGCTATCTGCCGCAGGAAGCCAGCATTTTCCGCGGGCTTACGGTGGAACAGAATATCCGCGCCATTCTCGAGACGATCGAATCCGATCCCGAAATTCGCAATATCATGCTCGAAGAGTTGCTGGTGGAATTCGATCTCGGCCACCTTCGGGCGTCAAGCGCGCTGACGCTTTCCGGCGGGGAGCGTCGACGTGTCGAGATTGCCCGGGCCCTTGCCGCCCGGCCGACCTTTCTTCTACTTGATGAACCTCTTGCCGGGATTGATCCGATTGCCATTTCGGAAATCCGCGAGTTGATCGGCCAGCTCAAGAATCACGGCCTCGGGGTGCTGATCACGGACCATAATGTGCGCGACACGCTGAATATCGTTGACCGGGCCTATATCATGCATGACGGCCGGGTCATCATGTCCGGAACCCCTGATGACGTGGTCCGTGACCGCAATGTTCAGGATGTCTATCTCGGCAGCAATTTCACCCGCTGATCCTCCGTTTAGGATATTGACATCATCCCTCCGTTCTTCTATCAACGCATCGTTCCTTTAATGGAAAAAATTTACCAATTCAGGCAGGGCCTTTCGTCCCGTTAAACACATGAAAATCAGCTCAATCATGACACCTGATGATATTGTCATCGGGCTAAAAGCGAACAGCAAAAAACAGGTCCTGCAGGAAATGGTCCGGCGTATAGCCGAAACCATCCCCGAGCTTGATCAGCGTGCCGTCCTTGACCAGATCCTGGAACGTGAACGCCTTGGCTGCACCGGTATCGGCGACGGCGTTGCCATCCCGCATGCACGATGCGCCTTTCCCGCCGAGCTCCGCGGCACCCCTATAGCGATGCTCGCGCTCCTCGAGAAGCCGGTGGATTATCAATCGAATGATGAAAAGCCGGTCGATATCGTCTTCATGCTGCTGGCACCGGAAAACCCTGGTGGCGAGCATCTGACGGCGCTTGCGCTTGCTTCGAGAATTCTGCGGGTTCCGGCGCGTGCGTCCGAGTTGCGGGGCTGCACCAACAGCGATGCTGTCTGGACGCTGCTGAATAGCGATAGCGTCTCAAACGCCGCCTGACATACCGGCTTTCTGTACTATAATACTGACAATACCTCTTTCCGGATATATGCTGGATCGAGGAGATTACGCATTTGACCACCCGCTTTCCTTCGCTTCACGGCAACATGCTTGGAATTGCCTATATGATCATGGCGGTTCTTGCCGGCGTGGTCACCTCGCTTATCATCAAGGAGCTGAGCCCCCTCGGAACGGTGCTGGTGCTTTTGTCGTTGCGATTTGTTTTCAGCATCCCGCCGCTGGCGCTGGCCGCCTTTGTCGCGCGGGGACGGTCGATGCTGAGTGTCAGCCGCTGGGACCGGCTGCTGATGCGAATCGTTACCGGCCAGATCGGCATCATCTTCTGGTTTCTGGCGATTACGCATATTTCCCTCGGGCAGGCAACGGCGCTATTCCAGTCCTCGGCCATTTTTGTGACGATCCTCTCCCCGCTGATCCTCAAGGAAAAAGTGGGGATCTATCGCGGCTCGGCGGTGTTCATCGGGCTTATCGGCATTTTCATGCTCACCAATCCTTTTGCGGAAAGCCTCAATATCGGTGCCCTGTTCGGGCTTGGCTCGGCGATTTCCGGGGCGTTTCTCGTTGTGCTGCTGCGCATGCTGGGGCGAACCGATGAACCGGTCACCGTGTCGCTATGGCATAATATTACCGGCGCCCTGCTTTATCCGGTGCTGGTGCTGATCACAGGAGAGACCGGATATATAAACGGGATTGTGCCGGAGCATCTGCTGCTACTGGTGATTCTCGGCATCGGGGCATCCTTCGTGCAGATCGGATTCACCTCCGCCTATCGCCATGGAGAGGCGGCGGTGCTGGTGCCTATCCGGTATCTTTCGGTGCCGATTGCCGGCCTCCTTGGATGGTGGATCTGGGCGGAAAAGCTGGATCTGATCGAAATCACCGGGATGGTGATTGTGGTGGCGTCGTGCCTGTTCATCTCCATCCGTGAATATCGGCTCAGCCGCAAGGCCGCCACGCCGCGAATCTCGGTCACCGAAAAAGATCAATCGCAACCGGTGTGATCGACGCCAGCAGCAACAAGGCCATCGTGACATTGAACACCCGCAGGCGGACCGGTGTCCTGATCCACTGGCTGATAATCAACCCGAAAGCAGCCCAGGCCATGGTTGACAGAAGCGCTATCGCCATGGCGGTGAGCAGCATCATGACAAACTGGCCGAGAAACGGATCATCGGGGGTGATGAAGGTCGATACCATGGTCACCCCGACCACCACCCCCTTGGGGTTGATCAGCTGAAAACTGGCGGCCTCCCAGAAATATTGCGGGCGGCCGCGACTGTCGGCGGAGGAACTCCCCTCGCTTCGGGCAATACCCCAGGCCAGATAGCCGATGAAAATGAGGGCGGCCACGCGAAGCACCTGCTGGGCCAGAGGAAAGATACGGAAAATCTGATCAAGCCCCACCCCGGCCAGAAGCAACACGCAACCGAAGCCGATCGTCACGCCAAGCATATGCGGCAATGTCCGGATAAAACCGAAATTCACCCCGGAGGATGCCAGCATGATATTGTTCGGCCCCGGGGTGAAGGACGCTACAATCAGAAATCCCAGCATCGGGAGATAAAGAGAGGTAAAGGTCATGATGGTGATATCTTTTCAGGACGGAGTCTATCACCTGCTCACTTGCCAAGACAACCTCTGAGACTATCTTCGGAAGAAAGAGATGCGGGATTGATCCCGTCCTGACCCCGCTCATGGAGACCGATATGAAATTCCCAGCCCTGATCACCCTGACTTTCAGCCTTGTCCTCGGCCTGTCCACCGCCAGCGCTGACGTGATCGGCGAGCGGAAAGCCAATTTCAGAAAGAATGTCGACGCGCTCAAAGCGATCAACACGGCAATCCCCGAAGGCGATCATGCCGCGGTTGCCGCCGCCGCATCCGTCGTCGCCAACTGGTCCCGGGACATGACGGCCTTCTTCCCCAAAGGCTCGGACGAAGGCGACACCAAGGCACGTCCTGAAATCTGGATGGAGTGGGAAAAATTCGTATCGCTTGCCAAAAATGCCGAAGACAGCGCGCTTGCCCTTGCTCAACTGGCCAAGGCAGGCAACGCCGAAGCCCTGCCCGGCGCGCTCAACACCCTTGGGGCAAGTTGCAAGGCCTGCCACAACTCCTTCAAATACTAGGGGGCTGAACCTGCCATCGGCAAGGGTGGCGAATTTCAGTAAAAGCGGTTTCCAAGAAAGCTGAGGAGGTGCATGGCGCCAATAAGAGCTGCCATCAGCACCAACCCGGCGATCTGGTGACGGCGTGAAACGGGGCGGGCCTGCGGGTCCGTTCCGCCGCTGATCATGGCAGGCACAAGCCGGATGCCGAAAACAACCCGATAGATCAATATCGCCGCCAGATGCAGAATGATCAGGGCAAAAACAACCACTTCTGCGCGATGGTGAAGCGTGCTGGCCATATTGGTGAAATCGCCGACATAGGCGGCCAGCGGCCCTTCATAAAGCACATCGTCATTCGACATCATGCCAAGACCTGCCATCGCGGCCAGCACCAGCAGGATCACGACGGTGGCATATGCCCCGGTCGGGGCATGGCCGGGGCGATGATCCCTTGCCCCGGCAATCCGCGCGCGAATATAGGAGATCACCGCAGATGGCGGTACCATGAAGCGGCTGAACCTGGCGTGGTGACTGCCCGCAATCCCCCAGACAATGCGAAACATCACCAATCCTGCCACGGTCAGCCCGAATTTTTCATGCAGGAACATATTTTCGATCTTGGCGCTGACGATGGAGCCGATCACCGATGCCATGAGCAGCCAGTGAAACACGCGCAAGGGCAGATCCCAGACCACGCCTTCCTGCTGGTGTTCCGGCTCGATATGGTCTTCGGTCTTGCTCATCCTCGCATCCTGCCGCATTCTTGAGGCAACAGCAAGCAGAGGGGGGGAGAAATGCCGAGAGTGACCATGCAGCAAGCCCTGATGGGCAGGGATGGCGCGCTCCTGGCGCTGGCCCGGGAAGACAAGGAGATTGCCGCGGCGCTCGAACAGTTCGGCCCGCCACCTGACCGGACGCTTGAGCCGGGCTTTGCAACGCTGGCCCGTATCATCATCGGCCAGCAGATTTCAACGAAAGCAGCAGCATCCGTCTGGGGCAGGATGATCGCAGCAGGGCTTGACAAGAGCGCCATCGCCGCCGCCGCACCTGAGCCGATCCTTCGTGAGGCCGGTCTTTCCGGCCGCAAGGCCGAATATATAAAAGGCCTTGCTGAAGCGGTTGAATCCGGAGATCTTGATCTGGCGGCGCTTGCGCATATGGCGGGAGAGGAAGCCAGCCGGAAGCTCACCTCCCTGCGCGGGATCGGGGCCTGGACCGCCGACAATTACCGGCTTTTCGTGCTGCTTGACATGGATGCCTGGCCCTATAACGATCTCGCGCTGCAGGAAGGCATGAAAATCCTCAAATCCCTCAATGCTCGTCCCGGTGGCGAGATGATGGCCGAGATGGGGAAGCCGTGGAAACCGTATCGCGGCGCCGGAGCGCTGATGCTCTGGCATGTCTATGCCCAGCATCGCCATGCCGCCACCGTGACGGATATCGGCTGATATCTCTCTAGAACAGATCCATCTGCCAGAACAGATCCATCTGCCAGAACAGATCCATCTGCTAGAACAGATCCATCTGCTAGAACAGATCCATCTGCGCGGGCGGGGACTGGCCGTGGCGGTCATCTCGCCGGATCAACCCGGGATGGTTGGCCTTGATGGAACCGACTTCGGCTGATACCGGATGCCATCGGAGTGCCGCCCCATCTTCGGGCCTTGTCAGCGCCTCGATATCAGCCTGCGAGTTCAAGGGATCAAGCCAGTCCAGCCACTGATCTGCTGCCAGCACCACCGGCGAGCGGTGATGAATTGCGGCAAGCTCGCCTGCGGCCGAGGTGGTCACGATCACGCATCGCCTGCGTTCGGCCTCATCCCAGAAGAGGCCAGCCATGGCCATCGGCATTTCATCCGCAGGATGAATAAAATATGGCTGCTTTGGAGCTTTCCATTCATACCATCCCGTTGCCACGATGACACATCGCCGATGCCGGGCAGAAGCCGAGAAGGTGGGTTTTTCGAACATGGTCTCAGCCCTGGCATTGATCAGCGGGCGCTGGCCATGGAGGGAAGTCAGCCCCCATTCCATTTCGTCGAGTTCCGGCCCCTGGCTTGTCTTGATGACCGTATCGACGGCCATGCTCGGGGCGATGTTCCAGCGCGGCTCGGCGTTATGGCCCGGGCCGCCTGCCGCAGGGCCGCCGATGCCCGATGACACCAGCCTGAATTTCGCCTTGACCAGATCCGGGGAGGCGGCATTGGCAAAACGGCCACACATGTCATTTATCCTTTCCCGCCCGGCTCTCCATGGGTCAGGCTTAACATGCGGCGGTTGATCTGGCAAATCTGCGCAAGATGTGCCATGGTAGCGCCTTTCATGAAAGACGTCCCGATGCACCTGTCCCCATCCCAGATCACCCATCTTGAAACCATCGCCATCGATGCCGGCAACGCGATCATGCAGATCCGCAAGCGCGGTGTTGAGCGTGACCACAAGGCCGATGGCAGCCCGGTGACGGCAGCTGATCTCGCCGCCGATGAGATCATCACTTCAGGCCTGCTTGAGATTGCCCCTTCCCTGCCCGCGATCACGGAAGAAACCTATACCGGAGAGGATGATCATGAACCCGGTGAATACTGGTGCGTTGACCCCCTTGACGGCACCAAGGGGTATATCAATGGCGGCAAGGATTTCACCGTCAATATCGCCCTCATCCGAGACCGGCACCCCGTGCTTGGCGTGATCTATGCCCCGGCAACGGGAACGCTCTGGGCCGGGGCCGAATGCAAGGCCTGGAAGCGTCAGGCGGATATATCGGGGCAGGACGACCTGCTCACCAAAGCCAGCCTTGATGATCTGGGCGCGGCCTTTCCCATTTCAAGCCGGAAGGTGCGCCGGGAAGATCCGGATGTGGTGGCGACCCGGGCGCATCGTGGCCCTGCCCTCGAAGCCTGGATCGCGCGGATCGGGGCACAGTCTTCGGTGGCGGTGGGATCATCGCTCAAATTCTGTGTCATTGCCGAGGGCGAGGCTGATCTCTATCCGCGCATCGGCCCGACCATGGAATGGGATACCGCCGCTGGGCAGGCGATTGTCGAAGCTTCCGGCGGCCTCGTGATCGGCCCGGATGGAACCCCGTTCGGCTATGGCAAACCTGGGCGTCTCAACGGATATTTTGCCGCCATGGGGCAGGTGGACGGCTCGGTTCCATCAGAGTGGATCCCCCCGCATGAGGGCGGCGATGGCTGAGATTGTCCGCGCCGGGCCCGAAAATCTCGGAAAAGCCGCCGCGTATCTGCGGTCCGGCCAGCTGGTGGCCTTCGGAACGGAAACCGTCTACGGCCTTGGCGGCAACGCCACCGATGGCGAGGCCGTGGCCCGAATTTTCAAGGCCAAGGGCAGGCCGGCCTTCAACCCGCTGATCTCCCATCTGCCCGACGTCGAGGCTGCCTTCGGGCTTGGCAGGCCGACGCCGCTTGCGGAAACCCTGGCTGCCGCTTTCTGGCCCGGACCCATGACGCTTGTGCTTGACCAGCGGGAGGGATGCCCGGTCTCACCGCTCGCCACCAGCGGTCTTGACAGCATTGCGCTGCGCGTCCCCGGGGCAGCACAGGCGCGCGCCTTTCTCCATGAAGCGGCAATGCCGGTTGCCGCGCCTTCGGCCAATCGGTCAGGCCGGATCAGCCCGACACGCGCCCTTCATGTGGCCGATGAGCTTGGTGATGCGCCTGAACTTGCCCTCATACTGGATACGGGCCCGTGTATCGAGGGGCTTGAATCAACGGTCATCGATGCCCGCGGCAATGCGCCTGTCATCCTCCGGCCCGGCAGTGTCACGGCCGAGATGATCAAAGAGGTAACTGGGCTTGAGATCCATGCTCCGGGGGAAGATATCCTCAGCCCCGGGCAGCTCGCAAGCCATTACGCCCCGCGCACCCCTGTTGCGCTGAACCAGCCAGAACCGAAGGAAACCGATGCCTGGATCGGCTTTGGGGAACACCATGCCGGCCGGGCCCGGGCAATGTTTTCATTCAGCGAAACCGGTGATCTCATCGAAGCGGCGGCGCGCCTTTATGATATCCTGCGTCAGGCTGATGCGGCCGGTGCTGAACGTATCGCCATTGCGCCTATTCCGCAAGGCGGGATCGGGACTGCGATCAACGACCGATTGGCCCGGGCCGCGGCGGATACGGCGCCGCTTTCTGATTGATTGGTGCCACACCTGAGTTATGCTCAAGCCAAGGAGCGGAGAACGTGATGATGCAACCTGAAAAAGACAAGATCCTGCCTTTGCTCAGCGCCATAACAGGGGCAAGACATGTGCTGACGGAAGAGGCGGATACCGCGCCGTATCTGACCGACTGGCGGGGCCATTACACCGGCCGGGCCATGGCGGTTGTGCGCCCGGGAAACACGGAGGAAGTGGCCGCGATCCTGCGCCTGGCCAACAAGGAAAGCCTGCCGGTTGTCCCGCAGGGAGGCAATACAAGCCTCTGCGGCGGCGCCACCCCTGATGCGACCGGCCGGGCCATCCTTATCAGCCTCGCCCGGATGGACCAGATCCGAAATCTTGATCCATATAGCCGCACCATCGTGGTGGAAGCCGGATGCATCCTTGAGAATATCCAGAAGGCCGCCGAGAAGGAGGGGTTGCTGTTCCCGCTCAATTTCGGCTCACGGGGAACCTGCCGGATCGGCGGCAATCTTTCGACCAATGCAGGCGGGCTCAATGTCGTTCGTTACGGCAATGCCCGCAGTCTTTGCCTTGGGCTCGAAGTGGTTGTTGCCGACGGGCGCGTGATGAACCTGCTCTCGCCACTCAAGAAAGACAATACGGGATATGATCTCAAGAATCTCTTCATCGGTGCCGAAGGCACGCTTGGGATAATCACCGCCGCCACGCTCCAGCTCTTTCCCCAGCCGAAAGTCGTTGCCACCGCCTTTGCCGGACTGCGCGACATCGAAGCGGCGATCGAGCTGCTCAACCGTTGCCAGGAAGCCAGCGGCGGCACCGTCACCGCGTTTGAACTGATGCCGCGATCCATTCTTGAAAATGTCCGGCGGCATTTTCCCGATGCGGGGTTCCCCATCGCCGACCCGCCGCCATTTTCGGCCCTGATCGAGATCACCTCCACCGCCGCCGGCGATGCCCGGCCAGCAGATGACGGCAGCCTGCCCTTGAGACGCATGATGGAAACCCTGCTGGCAACGGCGTTTGACGACGGGCTGGTGACGGACGCCACTATCGCCGCAAGCGAAACCCAGCGGCAGATGATCTGGTCGGTGCGCGAACTTACCCCTGAAAGCGAGATCAAGGCCGGGCCCGCCTATAAATCGGATATTTCCATCCCCATCGAACATATGTCGAGTTTCTATGCCAGGGCAGCCCGGGAGGCAGAGGCCATCGCGCCGGGGGTCAAGGTATTCGGCTTCGGCCATCTCGGTGACGGCAACCTGCATTACAATCTTTCGATCCCCGAAGACGGGCATCCGGATTTTCCTTCACTTTACCCCCGGTTTGATGCCATGCTGTCCTCGCTGCTGCGCGAATATGGCGGCTCGATCAGCGCCGAACACGGGATCGGGCAGAAGAAACGTGCCATGCTGCATCAGACAAAGGACCAGACCGCGCTCGATCTGATGGCGGCGATCAAAGCAGCGCTGGACCCGAAAGGAATCATGAACCCGGGCAAAATTCTATAGGAGGCAGCCATGCGACATGCGGAGCGGATCCCCGACATACTTCGATTCTGGTTTGAAGAGACCGAACCGATGCAGCGCTTCAGGAAAGATCCTGATTTCGACGCAGCCATCAAAGACAGGTTCGAGCCGCTGGTGAAAAAGGCCCTGGCAGGGCAGCTCGATGCCTGGGCGGAAAACGCCGACGGCCTGATGGCGCTGATCATCATGCTTGACCAGTTCACCCGCAATATCTATCGCGACACCCCGCTCGCCTTTGCCGGTGACGAGATGGCGCTGGCCCTGTCACGGAAAGGCGTCGTGCGCGGCTATCTCGACCAGTTTGACGACCCGGACTGGCGGCAGTTTCTCCTGATGCCGATGATGCATGCCGAAGATCTCGAGGTGCAGGAAAAATCCCTCCCTCTTTTTGAGAAATACACCGCCGAACGCGTCCATGAATACGCGATCAAACATAAAGTGATTGTTGAACGATTCGGGTATTTCCCGCATCGAAACGAAATTCTTGGCCGCCCGCTCAGCGACGAAGAACGGGAATTTCTCAACGGGCCGGATTCGTCTTTCTAGACTTGCGCCCGGGTTGCGGCTGAAGCTACAGATTTCGGGCAATTTCAAGCACGTCTTCGGGCTTTATCGACCTGATATCCTCCTCCTTGATCCAGCCTGCCCGCGGCCCCACCGGCGCCGACATCGCCGGATCGGTATGACGCGACATCACCATGACCGTCGGCGCGCCAAGGCGGGCGGCAAGAAAAACAGGGCCGGTGTCATTCCCCACCACCAGTCTGGCCGAGGAAAGCAGCGCCGCAAGACCGCGCAGATCCGTCTGGCCAATCAGATCTTTTATGTCTGGTGCTTTTGCGAGAATGGCATCGCCAACCGCGCGATCAAGCGAGGTGCCCACCAGCGCCGGCTCATAGCCCTCATCGGCAAGTTTCATGGCAAGGGCGGAAAACCGTTCCGCCGGCCAGCGCTTGGCAGGCTTGGCGGGCGAACATCCCGGGATCAGGACCGCAAGTTTTGATGATGGCTCTTCCGCCGTGGTTTTCAGCCAGTCCATCGACGCCACGGCATCCGGGCAGCCACCAAGACGTGCCGTCAGCAGCATCCGGTCACGATTGTTCATCCCCGTCATATCCGGCAGCGGATGACTGGCACGGGCCGGCAGGCCGACAAACTCAACGCCGCGCGGGATCAGGTAACGGAAATAGCGGATGGTCCGGCGCGACGACTGGAAATCATAGATACGGTCCCAACCCTGCCGGAAGAGCTGCCGCAGCCGGATATATTCACGCAGCGCGAAAGGCCCGGCGCGATGATCGATATGCACCGCATCGAAAAACGGCATCTCTTCAAGGAAACCGGCAAAGCCCGGGCTTGTCAGCACCGCGAGATGATCACCTTCATGCCCGGCGCGGAGGCTGGCAAAGCCGTCAAGGGCCTGGACAATATCCCCCAGCGCACCATGCTTGATCACCAGTATCCGCCTTGCCTCTGCCATCTTCGGGTTACTTTCTGAAAAACGGGTGCATTATCTTAATACCATCCAGTAAATTGACCTAGCGCGCCGCAAGTATATCTCTAATCGGCTGATCTGCTGCAACTCCACCTATATGGATCTGATGCCAGAGCGCATAAAAGAGCAGTCTCCAGGCCAGCTGCCCCTGGCCATGCGCTGCTTTGCGGATGACCGGCTCAAGGGCGCCTTCACGAACAAGGCTCGAAAGACCCGGTTGAAGCCTGAGCAAGGGGACAAGCGTATCGGCACGCTGGGCGATCCATTCGCCAACAGGGACCGTGAAGCCGCGCTTTCTTGAAAATGCCTCTGCTTCGGGAAGTTCCCGGTGCAGCCACGTCTTTAACAGAAACTTGCCTTGCCTTGAGTTTATCTTTTCTCGCCGCGGCAGATGATACCCATAGGCGGAAAGTTCCCGGTCGATAAAGGGTGTCCGCCCCTCCACGCCGTGGCGCATCAAACACCGGTCCAGTTTGATGAGGAGATTATCGGGCAACCATTCTTCTATGTCCCGGGCCTGCACCTGCCTGAGGCTTGCATCCGGCTCCAGTATTCTTTGGATGAGCGGAATACCCTTATCTGCTCGCTGATACATATCCTGACGGAGAGACTGGGCGAGGTCAGGCTGCAGGATATCAGCCCGGAGAGCAGGCCCCGGGCGGCGCATGGGTTTTGATCTGAAGATGCCTGTGGCCGACCGGTACCGGCCATACCCGGCAAAGAATTCATCCCCGCCCTCACCGGAAAGAATGACTTTGACATCCTCGGCCGCTCTCTTTGCCAGATGAAGCGTGGGAAGAATGGCATAATCCGCAACCGGATCATCGCAAGCCAATGCCGCGAGTCCTGCGATACGGTCAAAATCATCTGCCCCGAACGGAACGACGCTATGCCGCGCGCCAAGCTTTTCGCAAAGATGTGAAGCCAGACGGCTTTCATCCACGGACCGGCCCTGGCCTGCAGTATCAAAGACCACTGTATAGGCATTGACCGGGGCGGTGTTCAGCCGCGCCATCATCGCCAGAATACAGGCGGAATCAACACCGCCAGAAAGAAACATGCCATATGGCACATCCGAAAGAAGATGCGCCTGGATGGAGGATTCCAGCATCCTGTCCAGCCGCTGAAGGCTGGCTTCTTCCGACATATCCGTTTCAAGAGGCCGGTCGCGATGACGAGAGATGATGCTGCCTGCCTGAATTTCAAGCACTTCACCGGGCATCACTCTCCTGACGTTTTCAAATGGGGAGACTGGAGCATATTGCCGGTCAAGGATATAGGCGCCCTGCAAGCGGGACGGTGCCTCATCTCTCAGCAATCCGGCCTCACGCAAGGCACGTATTTCAGAGGCAAAAAACAGCCCCGCCGGGGTTTCGATATAGTAAAGAGGCTTGATGCCGAAAGGATCACGGGCAAGCAATCCACGGTCATTGCCCTTGTCATAAAGAGCAAGCGCGTACATTCCCCGCAATTTCCTGACAAAATCCGGGCCTTCCTTCTGCCACAGGGGAAGCGCAACCTCACAATCTGATCTGCTTTCAAACGCATAGGACAAATCATGACGAAGGTCTTCATGATTATAGATCTCGCCATTTGCTATCAGCATGTGATTGCCTTTGACAAAGGGCTGGGCTCCATCCGCCAGATCAATGATCGAGAGGCGCGTATGGGCAAATCCCGCCTGACCCAACCGGCGTTCACCTTCCCCGTCCGGCCCGCGATGCTTCAGCGCCTGCCGCATCCTGCCGAGGCAACCCCCGGGATGAGGTTGCCCGGGCTTGAGAAAATATCCGGCAATTCCACACATCAGCGTTGCACACCTTGAAGAAAATCGAGCCAGTCCGATACAACCTTTTCCGGCCGGAACGAGTTGTGCCATGTCTGATGGCCGGCAACGGCAAGTCTTAGCTGAAGATCCTTGTCTTTCATCATATCCAGCATCGATGCGGCAAGAGCGCTGGCATCATCGACCGGCACGATAATCCCATCATCTCCATGGCTAAGAATCTGCCTGGCGCCATCGGATGAGGTTGCAATGACAGGTTTTCGCGCACTCAAGGCTTCGGCAATGACATTGCCGAAGGGTTCGTGCCGCGACGGGCAGATGAATATGTCCGCCGCCGCCAGAATGCTCAAGGGCGAATCCTGCCAGCCAAGAAACCTCACTCTTTCCAGTATCCCGAGGTTCACCGCATGGGTTCTGAGCGCGTCGCGCTCTGGTCCATCACCGGCAAGCCACAATATTCCGCCAGGAAGCCGGGCAAAGGCATCAAGTAACGTATCAAAGCCTTTATTTCGGTGCAATCGGCCCATGGCAACAAACAGAGGAACATCCGGCGGCGTCTTCCACGCTTGCCGCGATGCCGCCTCGCCGGTAAATTCAGGCACGAAATTGACCTGATGATGCACGCGATCTTTCGGCCAGCCTCTGGATATCAGCCAATCTGCAATGGCTTTGGTGTTACCGACCAGCCAATCGCAATGGCGATAGTATTTCAGATCATAATACCCGCCAAGACGTCCAACAAGGCACCAGGGCCCGGGCTGGACAAAACCGGTTGCCCTGTTCATCCAGGTGAGGACCACGCCCGGGTCAGCTTTGCTGATCTGGTTGTGCAGTTCTGCCTTATCCAGCATGGCCAGAAGAGGCCGCATTCTATTGGTGCGGACGTCAAGACCCATATCGCGCAACCGAGCAACACGCTGCGGCCATGGCTTGACAATGATCTGCTGATCCACCTGGTGATGATGAAACTGTTCAGCCAGACGTTCGAAGAAAAGCTCGGCGCCGCCATTTTCAGCCCCTGCCATGACCTGAACAAGCGAGAAATCTCCCTGGCCAGGCATCAACTCTTACCCTGCGACACTGGCAGAGATCTGCACATGGGGAAATTATCGACAAAACAATTCATTAATTTACACCCATCGCCATCTGCCTTCCATGCAGGTTCCGGGAAGTTTATCGGCGTTTTCATTCAATTCCCCTATGATGGCACGGCGGGTTTTGTTACATTGTATTCAAAAATATATAGACTATGATCCAACTCCACCACCAAAAGATGCCCGGCACCTCCCATGACCTATCCTGATTTTTCAAAAATTCTCTCTTCAGGCTGTCGGCGTGTCCGGGTCGTGGTGATGGCTGTTCTGACACTCATCACCCTCTCCGGTGCCGGATGGGCGCAGAACTCCGGCGACGCACCGATCGACTTTTCGGCCGATGCGGTCTCATCCGATGCTGAAACAGGCGTCTTGATCGCCACGGGAAACGTGGTGCTGGAGCAGCAATCGATGCGGCTCACCGCCGACCGCGTGGAATATGACCGGAACAAGGGCGAGGCGGTTGCAACCGGATCTGTCATCTTCATCGACAGGGAAGGCAATACCCATTATGCCGACCATCTTCTCCTTGATGGGGATTTTTCAACCGGCTTTGCGGAAGAGGTGATCAGCCGTCTTCAGGATGGATCCTGGCTGAGCGCCGACAGGGCCGATTTCACCGATAAAAGCAGAAAAGTCTTTGACCGGGGCCGGTTTACCCCCTGCAAATGTGATTTCAAGGGCGGTGCCACCCCGGCCTGGGAAATACGCACGTCGGAAACAATCCATGTGGCGGAAGAGACAAAACTTGTCCACAAGAATGTGCGGATGCAGATTTTCTCCGTGCCCATCATGTATTTTCCGTATCTGTCGCATCCGGACTGGACGGTGCGCCGCCAGACCGGGCTGCTTCAACCCCGGATTGCCATTTCTTCCGATGTCGGTTTGATCTATTCGCAGCCCTATTATATCGTGACAGGCGATACCCATGATCTTGAGATCACGCCCTATCTTTTTGGCACGGATGGAAATGCGGTCAATGCCAGATATCGGCGGTTATGGGACAAGAGCGATCTCAATGCCAGAATTACCGGCGGCCGGCTCAATACTTTCAAGAAATCAAAAGAGGATGTTTTCGGCGTTGATGCAACCCTGAACACCATTCTCGGTGATCATTGGAAGACACATGTCCGTCTCTATCGTGCCAGCCAGGATACATTCCAGCGGCGCTACAAGTTTGAAGATGATGAATACCTGAAATCCTATATCACGTCCGAGCGGATTGATCCCTTCAGATACAGCCGTGTTGAAGCCTATGATATTCAGGATCTGCGCAACAACAAGGGGCCGGAAAAGGAACCGGTCATGCTGCCATCGGTTTTTCACGAAAGATACCTGCCCACAAGCCGGGAAAACCTCTCTCTCCGGCTTCGCTTGAGCGCCATCAGCCTGCATAATGACGATTATACCGATATTCGCCGCTGGTCATCGGAAATCTATGGGTATGAAGAATTTCTGACCGGATATGGCGTCTTTTCCTCCGAAGGACGCCTGGTGGGCCAGTACCGCGATATTGAGACCGCAACCGGAAATTCGGGATATACAGGCGAGCTTGGCCAGGCCAGTATCGCCGCCGGGGTCGGCTGGTCCCTGCCGATGACGGCCAGGGTCATGGACAGATTCATGTTTCTGGAGCCGAAAGCCAAATTTGTCTCCATCAGATCCAGTGACCGCACCAACAAGATTCCGAACCGCGACAGTTCGGATTTCAGGCTTGATGAAGCCAATCTTTTCCTCCTTCACCGTCAACAGGGTGAAGATTTCATGATCTCCAACAGCCGCGTTGATCTTGGTGTTTCCGTGTCGCTTGAAGATAAAATTCTCGGCAATGTGGATGGATTTCTCGGCTCATCGATACGATTGTCCGGCAAATCTCCGGACGGACTCAACGCCACCAATGAGCGTGACCGCATTTCCGATATTCTGGCAAGTATTGCCATCAAGCCCCGAAAATATCTGGATTTCTCCTTGTCCGGGCGATTCCATCCAAGAGAATTTGATCTTAACGAAACCAAAACCAGCGCGTCGCTCAGCCTCGGGAAAACACGAGTATCCGCGACCTATAACCAGCTGGCAAAATCCTATTTCAGCGCCGCCAGCACCGAAAAGGAACAGCTGATCCTGACAGCCGAGCAACAACTTCCCGGAAACTGGAGAGTGAAGATCACCCAGGAATATGACCTGTCCAACGATACAAGGAAGCTCAAGGATTCGATGGTTGACTTCAATTATGGTGGCGGTATTCAGGATTGCCTCACCGTCAGTATCGGCTACACACGCGACACGCAATCCGACCGCGATATCAAACCTGTTGATGAAATCTTCCTGTTGTTCAGTTTCAAATATCTCGGGGCGATCAGCACCTCGGATCTCGGGCGCAGCAATTAATCAGGCGCGCCTATACCTTAAAGATCGAGGCTTTCCCTCCCGGGCCAAGTTTTATTGGCAGGGCCCGGGGTTTTTGGCAGGACCATGCGCAGGGCCGGAATTTCCCTGTCACCCGCGGGTGCGAAGATGCTTAAGGACCCAGGCCGGATCTGAATTACTGGGGAAGACCGGGTAATGCACCGCTTCGATGACGCCATTGCCGGCAATGATCGTCACGCGTTTGAGCAGGTCCATCCCGTCAACCGAAAACAAGGGCAGTCTCAAGGCTGATGAAAATTCCATCTCGATATCACTCAGAACAGGGAAAGGCAGATGAAGTCGTTCTGCCATCTCCTGCTGATAGTCTCTGTCTTGCGTGCTGAGCCCGAATATCTCCGCGCCCAGTTCCCTGATTTCAGCGCTACTGTCCCGAAACGCGCAGTTCTGCGGGGTGCAGCCTCTTGCCCCGGGAATATCATCCCAGCCTTCCGGCAGCGCAACACCTGGCTTGCCGGTCATGGGATAGCAGAAGATGACAACCTTCCCCGCCACGCGGGCAGGATTGACCATGCCGCCCCTGGTGGACGGAAGCTCGATATCAGGAAGATTTACCCCCATGAGGTGATCACAGGCCCCGTCATCTTCGGGAACGGGCAGATTTTCCGGAAGTTTTTCGTAATTTGCGGACATGTCTTTTATCCTTACTCCACGGTAACGGATTTTGCGAGGTTGCGCGGCTGGTCGACATCCGTTCCCTTATGGACCGCCGTCAGGTAGGACAGCATCTGTGCCGGGATCGACAACAGGATCGGCGCCACGGCAGGGTGGCAATCCGGCACCGGAATGACCGGCCCGAGTTCGGCCGCCGCCGAAGCTGCGCCCTCGGTTGCAATGGTGATCACCGACGCCCCTCTTGCCCGTGCCTCCATCAGGTTGCTGACCGATTTATCGAGATGTTCGCCCGAGGTCATCATGGCAATCACCGGCATGCCCTCTTCGATCAGCGCGATCGGGCCATGCTTCATTTCCCCCGAGGCATATCCTTCGGCATGAATATAGCTCAACTCCTTTAATTTGAGCGCCCCTTCAAGCGCCAATGGATAGAGAAGCCCGCGCCCCAGAAAGAGACAGGAAGACGCCCGGGAAAGCATCGGCACATGGGCCTCTACTCCCTCCATCAAGCTCAACGCCTTGCCCACCAGCCGGGGGAGCGCCATCAGGCCTTCTTCGATGGCGGCCGCGTCCTGTTCCGAAAGGACCCCGCGATCACGGCCAAGAACAACCGCCATCCCAAGCAGAACAGTCAACTGGGCGGTAAATGCCTTGGTGCTGGCAACCCCGACTTCAGGGCCGGCATGGGTGAGCAGCTGGATATCTGTCTCACGATAGATCGTGGATTCAGGCACGTTGATAACGCCCAGCGTCCGGACACCTTTTTCCGAGGCGTAGCGAAGCGCCATCAGGGTATCCAGACTCTCCCCGGATTGCGAGATACCTGCCGCCAGATCAAGATGCCTGACCGAAGGCTGACGATACCTGAATTCGGATGCGATTTCCGTCACCACCGGCAGATCGGCCAGCGATTCGATCCAGTATTTGCCGATCATCGCGGCGTTATGCGATGTCCCCGCCCCAAGCAGAAGCAACCCCTTGAGGGCCGCATGATCCCCGAGATCCATCGCAAGATGACCGCTATTGTCGGTGATGCTGGCAAGGGTGTGGGAAATGGCATCGGGCTGCTCGTGAATCTCTTTCAGCATGAAATGCTGATATCCTTCTTTCGAGACCAGATGCGGGTTGGAGGGAACGCTCACCACCGGACGTTGCGCCGGTCTGTTATCGGCGCTCCGGATATCCACATGATCTTTCGACACCACGCCAAAATCACCATCCTCAAGGAAAATAACCCGCTGTGCCAGTCCGCCCATGGCAATCGCGTCCGAGCCGATATAATTGGCGCCATCACCAAGGCCGACCGCCAGGGGCGACGCGTTGCGCGCAATCGCGATCTGCCCGGGAAAGGCGAGAGACAATACGGCAAAGGCAAAAGCACCTTTGATGCGCTCCAGCACCGCCGCCGTCGCGTCGATCAGGGTTTCATGTTCCGCCATCGCTTCGGAAAAGAGATGGCAGAGCACTTCGGTATCGGTTTCGCTTGAAAAGATGTGGCCGCGGGAGGCCAGTTCATCCTTCAACTGCCGAAAGTTTTCAATGATCCCGTTATGGACGACCGCCACGCTGTCGTTTTCGGTCATGATCGGGTGGGCGTTTTCCAGCGTCACCCCGCCATGGGTGGCCCAGCGCGTATGCCCGATCCCGACCGACCCGGAAACCGGCTCTTTTTCAAGTAACTGGCCAAGGGCCCTGAGTTTGCCGACCGCACGTCGGCGAACGAGCCGCTCCCCCTGATGCATGCAGATGCCGGAAGAATCGTAGCCGCGATATTCCAGCCGCCGAAGCGCATCATAAAGGGCTTCCGATGCCTCGGCATCTCCTATGGCTCCAACAATTCCGCACATGGCAAACTCCGATCCATTTGATGCTTTCAGTTTTAGTTATTTTTCAGCGCGGTATCAATGCTTTGGATGAGTATATTCTTTATTAACCTTTCCAAGGAAGGTATAAAGAGGGCATGGAATTCGCGTCGGTCATACTGGCAGCGGGCGCGGGCAAGCGGATGAAATCAAGCCTGCCCAAGCCCCTGCATCGCCTCGGGGGCAAACCCATGCTCTCCTGGGCGCTGGAAGCGGCCCATCTTGCCGGGGCATCACGGCAGATTGTTGTCATGCCCAAGGACGCGCTGGCGGTCACAAAATTTCTTGATACCTACCGAGATATCACCGGGCTTGATATCATCCCGGCGGTGCAGGACCCGCCTCTCGGCACCGGTCACGCGGTGGAGGCCGCGAAACCCGCCCTCAACATGTTCAGCGGCGTCATTCTTGTCGCTTTTGCCGACACCCCGCTGGTGACAGCAGAAACCTACCGCCGGATGGCGGATCATCTGCTTTCGGTAGATGACGCCGCGGTTGTGTGCCTCGGCTTCGATGCCGATGATCCCACCGGATATGGCCGGCTGATCACGTCTTCATCGGGCCAGGTTGAGGCCATTGTCGAGGAAAAGAACACAAATCCTGCCGAGGCCGCGATCCGTTTCGTCAATGCCGGTATCATGGCGATCAGGGCGCCGCTTGCCTTCGAGCTGCTTGAAGACTGCCCTTTTAATGAGGTCAGCGGTGAAAAATATCTGACCGATATTGTCGCAGCTGCACGGGCAAAGGGGCATGCCGCGCTCTGTCTCAAGGCCGAGCAGGCCGAGGTGATGGGGATCAACAGTCGTCATGATCTGGCCCTTGCCGAAGCAGAGCTGCAAAAACGGCTCAGATGGGCGGCGATGGAGGCGGGCGCAACGCTGATTGCACCTGAAACCGTCCATCTTCATTACGATACGGTTCTTGAGAAGGACGTGATTATTGAGCCGCATGTGGTCTTCGGCCCCGGGGTTATTATCGGCGAAGGCAGCGAGATCAGGGCTTTCAGCCATCTTGAAGGCGTGCGGACCGGCGCCTGCTGCATCATTGGCCCATATGCACGCCTGCGCCCGGGAACGACGCTTGGCGAAGGCGTCCGTATCGGCAATTTCGTTGAAACGAAAAACACCACCATGGGGGATCTTTCCAAGGCCAATCACCTGACCTATCTCGGCGATACCACCGTCGGAACGAAGGCGAATATCGGCGCCGGGACGATCACCTGCAATTACGACGGCACCAGCAAGCATTCAACCCATATAGGTGATGAAGCGTTTATCGGCTCCAACACGTCGCTTGTGGCGCCGGTCAGCGTCGGTGACCGGGCCATGATCGGCGCCGGCAGCACCATCACCGAGCCCGTCGAGGCGGACAGCCTCGCGGTTGCAAGAGCCGAGACCAGACACCTTTCCGGCGGGGCCAAGCGTTTCCGCGAGAAGAGACGAGAAGATGTAAAATGACCGGCAAAACGAAACTTACCCCGGGGGAGATTTTCACCCGCATCAGCACGGCGAGACTGGCCATTGTCGGCGATGTCATGCTCGATCAGTTCATCTCCGGTCATGTTGAGCGCATCTCTCCCGAAGCGCCGGTGCCGGTGATGTCACGCGCAAGTTCGGTCGCCATGCCGGGAGGCGCGGCCAATGTCGCGCGCAACCTCTGTCATCTCGGGGCCCGGGTCTCGCTGATCGGCGTCACCGGCCATGATGAAGCCGCCGCCATGCTAAGGAAGGCGATCGCAACAGAACCCGGCATCCGTTTCCGTGCCATTGCCGACAGGAAAAGGCCGACAACCCTCAAGACCCGATATTCCGCCGCCGGCCAGCAGATGCTGCGGGTGGATGAGGAAGACACAACCGAGATTTCCGCTGCCATCGCGAGAAAAATCCTCGCGGTTGCGGAAATAGAGATCAACAAGGCAGATGCCCTCATCCTTTCGGATTATAACAAGGGCGTGATCACCCGTGATACAGCCCGGGCCCTGATACGCCTTGCCCGCAAAGCAGGTATCCCTGTTCTTGTCGATCCCAAGAAAACGGATGCGGGCATATTTTCAGGGGCGAGCATCATCACCCCAAATCTGGGCGAGCTCAGGCAGATGACCGGGCTTGCCCTTGCAAGCCGGAATGAAATTGCCCTTGCAGCACGCAAGATGGCCTCCTCCCACGGTATAGGGCAGATCCTCGCCACCATGGGGGCAGAAGGAATGATGCTGGCGGATGCCTCATCTCCCCCGTTCGTGATCGCGTCGATGGCAAGGTCGGTCTTCGATGTATCCGGCGCAGGCGACACGGTGATCGCGATGCTTTCAGCGGCGCTCGCCGTCGGCACGGAAAGCATGGAAGCGGTCCGCCTTGCCAATGCCGCGGCGGGGATAGTTGTCGGCAAGGCAGGCACGTCTTCGGTAACGCCGGGTGAAGTCCTCAGCGAATTGGTGGCTGGCGGTGCCAGCGATGCGGCACGATTGCGTGATGAGATCTTGCGCTGGCGGCAGGAAGGGCTCCGCATCGGCTTTACCAATGGCTGTTTTGACCGGCTTCATCCCGGGCATATCCGGGTGCTGGAAAAGGCCGCTTCCTGCTGTGACCGGTTGATTGTCGGCCTCAATTCAGACATCTCGACGAGGAAGCTCAAGGGCGAGGGTCGCCCCCTGCAGGATGAAGACACCCGCGCCGCCGTGCTGGCAAGCCTGCCCATGGTCAGCGCCGTTGCCATCTTTTCGGAAAAAACCCCGGCACGGCTCATCCGCCGGATCATGCCTGACCGGCTGATCAAGGGCGGAGATTATACCGCCGACCAGATCGTCGGGGCTGATCTTGTCCGCGCCAATGGCGGCAAGGTCATTGTCGTGCCGATACGCGAGGGGTATTCCACCACAAGGCTGAGCGGGCGCTGACGATCAGGACAAGGGGGCGTCCATAGCCCCCTGCCCCGGCATGTCCCGTATCAGAACGCGCTGTCCTTGCCGGACATGAAGTCCCGGTCAATTTTGGACAGAGGCTTGTCATCAAGGACGCTTTCAAAGGCTTTCAGGCGCTTGTGAATGGACAAGAGTTCAATGATCGTCGGCCAGGAATTGACGATATACTGGAATGAATTGGACACCTGGCCGAAGGCCGTCAGGATCTGCTGAAGTATGCCAAGCGTAATCGCGCCGGAGACGATTGTCGGGATCAGGATAAAATACGAGAAGATATTATCCGCCTGAATATAGAAACTCCGGGCCACGTTGAAATACATGTAATGGAAATAGAGCCGGAAATAATTTTTCCGGACATTTTCAAAAAGCTCTTTCACCGTCATCGGCTCGGCCCGGGCCGGATCATCCTCTCCATAGACAAGCTCTTTTCGGAACGCGGCTTCCACCCGCTGATTGCGAAACTCGAGCCCGGGAAGTTTCACGCCGACCGCGGCGAGGAAAACAGTGCCGAAAATCGACCAGAAGATCGCCGCATACAGCAGCGGATCAGGAATTTCGCCGACAATCGGCAATTCCTTGACATAGACCGAAAGCGAGAAGAGAACCGGCAGGAAGGCAAAAAGAGTCATCACCGCGTCGACCACCGACACCCCAAGACCTTCCATGATCCCGGCAAAACGCATGGTATCTTCCTGGATACGCTGGGAGGCCCCTTCCACCGTCCTAAGCTTCGACCAGTGGGAGACATAGTAATCATTCATCGCTGTCCGCCAGCGGAAGATATAGTGGCTGACAAAAAACCGCGTGATGACAAACACCGCGATGAACAGAAATGCTATTTCAGCAAAGGTGATGATATAGGCATAAAGATCCCAGGCCGTGACATTGCCTTTACCGGTGAGCGCGTCCTGAACCGCATCGAAAAACGGACGCCGCCAGTTGTTGATGGCAACCGAAACCTGAACGCCGAAATAGGTGCTGAAGAGAATGAGCGATGAGCCGAGGATGGACCACATCTGCCAGCGATGCGGCGCGACAATGAACCAGAACGCGGCAAAAATCAACGTGATCAGCCCGTAATAGATATAAAACCAGATGAAATCCGATGAGGCAAAATAACCAAGCCCGATGATGGGCTCTGCCCCTTCTTCGGGGAAGGTGAACCCGAGCGCCGTGCCGACATCCTGCCCGGCCGTATACCAGAAAAGAACGGTAACCGCCGACCAGAGTACAACACTTGAAAAGAACAGAAGAGGTTTCGGGAAAAACGACTGAAACATGAAGTCACTTCCTTTCGGGTTTCATGGAATTCGCATCGAGGCGGCCACGCCAATTGGGCAATCCGGCCAGTTGACGATACTTCGCAATGGTCCGGCGTGCAACGATGATCCCTTCACGGCCAAGTTTTTCAGCCAAGGTATCATCGGAAAGCGGCATAGATATGTCCTCTTCGGCCACAAGCCTTGAGATATGGGCGGAAACCGCCCGGCCCGCCACCTGGCTTCCATCAGGTTGACCAAGCCCCACCGCAAAAAAATCCTTGAGCGCAATCATGCCACGCGGGGTCTGGCAGAGTTTGTCGACGACAAGACGGCTGATCGTGCTCTTGTGGCATCCCATCTCTTCGGCCAGATCCTGCATGCGATACGGCCGTATTCCCGCATCTCCCTGATCAAGGAATTCCTTCTGCACCCGAAGCAGAATAACACCGGCTTCAAGCAACATGGCCGAACGCTGGCGAATAGCGGCATTAAGCCAGCCGGCTTCTTCCCTTGCCTTCTTGCGGAGCAGGCGGGTGGCTTCATCCTCCTCGCCGTCGTCTTCAGGCATGAGCTCAACCCGGGGCAGGCTTGCCTGATTGACGGCAATACTGTAGCCATGTTCGGATTTTTCAATGATCAGATCAGGCCGGAAGATATCCCCCCGGTCCACCAGAAACCCGGCACCCGGGCGGGGGTTGCATGATCTCATCCCAGCCAGCACCGCTTCGATCTCTTGCGGATCAAGCCCCGTGATGCGGGCAAGCCCCGCAACCCCTTCTTCGGGAAGAAGATCAAGATGCGCCAGCACCGCGGTTGCGGATTCCGTCAGCCTGCCCTGATCGGCAAGCTGTATCCTGAGGCATTCGGCAAGGTTGCGGGCAAAGACACCGGCAGGTTCAAGTTCATGAAGCCGGGCCATCAGTTCTTCAAATGCCGCCTCATCCATGCCCATGGAGCGGGCCGCCTCGACGCCCGAAGGATCAAGCCAGCCCGCGGGCGAAACATGCTCAACAAGCGCCATCGCCACCGCCCTTTCCGACGGGTCGCGGAGAGACTGGTTGATCTGGCGAAAGAGATGTTCTGCCAGGGTGACAGGGTGAAGCGCTTCCCCGGAGATATGCCCCATATCAAGCGGGATATCCTGCCCATGCCCTGAAAGGGGGTGGTCTTCAGGCAGGGTGATATCAAGAAGCGGGTTGGCGGATTGAAGATCTTCGGCAAGGCGGCTGATGCCAGCGCCTCGAAGAGAGAGAACGGCAATCGACTGCCGCATCCGCGGGGTCAGCGCAAGACGCTGTTTTGCCTTAAGCCCTGCATGAGGCGAAACCCCGAGCCGCGCCATCAATCCCGGCTTTCGTGATCATATATCACGGCGCTGATCACCAGCCCCATGGCAATGAACACCGTTATCATCGCAGTCCCGCCATAGGAAATCAGCGGCAGGGGCGAGCCAACCACCGGCAGCATCCCCGTCACCATGCCGATATTTACAAAAAGATAGAGAAACAGCATCATGGATATGCCGAAGATCATCAGTTTGGAAAACCGGTATTTCAGCTGCAGGCCGGTGCGCAAAAGCAGCGCAATCAGCCCGATATACAGCCCGAGAATGGCAATACAGCCGATGAAGCCGAATTCTTCACCGATCATGGTAAAGACAAAATCGGTCTGCTTTTCGGGCAGGTAATTCAACCGGCTCTGGCTGCCCTGAAGATACCCTTTACCCAGAAAACCACCACTGCCGAGGGCGATCTTGGCCTGGGTGATCTGATAGCCTGCCCCGAGCTGATCTGCGCCGGGATTGAGGAAGATGAGAATCCGGTCGCGCTGATACTGATAGAGCTGGGACCAGAGAACAGGTATTGCGGCAAGTGCAAATCCAAAAATTCCCATCACCATCCAGCGCGGCATGCCGGCAATAAAAACCACCGCCGCGGCTGAACCGAAGAGCATGACCGAGGTCCCGAGATCAGGCTGGATCAAGACCAAAGCAAACGGCACCAGCGCAATGATGAAAGCCGGAACATAGGTCAGGACCCGGCGGAGCAATTCAGGGTTGATGGTATGAAAATAGGCGGCAAGGGTGAGAATGACGGCAAGTTTTGCCGGCTCAGATGGTTGCAGATTAAAGCCGCCGATACTGATCCATCGCTGCACCCCCTCCCCGGTGCCAATGAATCGAAGGGACACCAGAAGCAGGATAGACCCCGCCCATCCGACAGCGGCCAGTTTGCGGTAATACCAGATCGGCACCGCCGCAATCCCCGCCATCAATACCAGTCCAAGACCAACCCGGATCAGATGACGTGACGCCCATGGCGACCAGCTGCCGCCCGCAGCGGAATAGAGCGCAAGTACCCCGATGAGGCCCAGCACGATCAGGATAAGTATCATGGACAAGGGGATCTTGCGGAGACGCTGTAATGCGGAAACCGGCGGCGCCAGCGGATGCGCAAGATGACGCGATGGCATCAGGGCGGGTTTCATCAGATCCCCTCCTTCAATATGTGATTCATCACCTTGCTTGCAATCGGCGCTGCAACCGAGGAGCCGCCGCCGCCATGCTCGACAATAACGGAAATCGCGTATTTCGGCGCATCATACGGGGCATAGCCGACAAAAAGCGCATGATCGCGAAACTTCCATGGCCGGTCGATATTGTCGATGATGCCGCTTTCCCGCTCAGCCTTGGTGATGGCCTTGACCTGTACTGTTCCGGTCTTGCCGGCAAGGGGATATCCCTCATCGGTGAGATCATGATTCCGGGCCGTTCCCAGTTTGCCGTTCATCACCCGCCGCATGCTGCGCTGGATGATTTTAAGCGCATAGGGATTGATCTCCAGATCCGCGAATTCGGGCACCTCGCCTTGAGCTTCCATCACCGTTGGTTCAACGGCTTTCTTCCCGTTGGCGAGGCGCGCCGTCATCACGGCCAGTTGAAGCGGCGTTGACAGCACATAGCCCTGGCCGATCGACGCATTGACGGTTTCCCCGAGGGTCCAGAAACTGCCGATGGCCTTTTCCTTCCAATCCTTGTCGGGAACAAGCCCGTTCTTCTCCCCGGGCAGACCTATTCTTGTCTTCTGGCCGAGGCCGAGCCGATGTGCCATTTCAGCTATTCGCGCAATCCCTGTCTTAAGGCCGATTTCATAAAAGAACACATCACAGGACTGTTCAATCGCCTGCAATACATTGACCGTGCCATGCCCCAGTTTCTGCCAGCAGTGAAAATCCTTGTTGCCGACGGTCTTATGCCCGGGGCAGAAGAATGTTGTTTTTTCGCTGATAACGCCGGCTTCAAGCGCGGCCAGCGCCACCAGCATCTTGAAGGTTGAACCGGGGCTGTACTGACCTGAAAGCGCGCGATCGAGAAGTGGGCGCCGCTTGTTTTCAATCAGCGCTTTCCATTCCGCTGAACTGATACGCCCGGAAAAGACATTGGGATCAAATGTCGGGGAGGAAACAAGGGTGCGAACGGCACCGGTATGGATATCCATGACCACCACCGAACCTGTTTCCGGCGGGATGATGCGGCCCTTGCTGTCTTCAAACAAGGTCGTTTCCGCCGCCGGGATCAACCTGGCCAGATCAGGATTGGCCGAAAGCGCACGCCTGACCTTGGGGTGAGAGCGCGGAAGAGATTTGTGCGGCCCCTGTTTCAGCCATGCCAGCGCCTGATGCTGGCAATCAACATCAATCGTGAGCCGGATATCCCTGCCGGTACTGGGTTGATCATCCACCGCGGTGCGAATGGGACGGCCAAGAGCATTGACAAGTATGCGCTCCCGGCCCGGGGCCCCGCGCAGGACCTGCTCCTGCGCCTTTTCCACCCCTGTCTTGCCGGTGAAAAGAGAGGCAAGTTCAGGGGTGATCAGCCCCTTGTTGATTTCATCCTTGGTGACGCGGTTGACATATCCCGTCAGATGCCCCACCAGAAGCCCCTGGGGATAGACACGCTTTTCCACTTTGGCAAAACTTACCCCCGAAAGTTCGGGGCTGCGCACCACAAGCCTTGAAACCTCCCGCTGGGTCAGGTCGGAACGGATGATAATCGGCAGAAAAGACGACTGCCCCGAGGCTTCTTTGAGGATGGCGGCTATTTCTTCATCGCTTAACTCGATCAGGCGGGCGAGCTGACGCAAGGACCGTTCGAGATCACGGGTGTAATCCGGGATGATGCTGAGCGCGTAGGCTTCGGCATTACCTGCCAGCAGCCTGCCGCGGGTGTCGAAAATCCGCCCCCTTGACGGCGGGATGATGCGAAAATCATATTTGTTGCGTTCCGAGAGCCGGTTATAGGTCAGCCCTTCCTGAATCTGGAGATAATAGAGTCTGGCAGCAAGACCGCCGACAAGGAGTGCCTGTGCGCCACCAAGGATCAGGGCCCGGCGGCTGATCATGGTTTCATGGAGACGCATATTCCTGGTGATCATCTGCCTCTCCGCCAGACAAGAGAAAGGTTGGAAGATAATATTGTCAGCCAGTACAGGATCGGGAACAGCAGCACGGTTGACGCGAACTGGAACAGAACAGGCCCGATGGCCGGAAAATGACCGGTGTAAAGGACCAATACCAGCAGACCATAGATCTGGACAACCGCCATCACCAGGCCGAATTCGGACCAGACAGTCCCGGCATCGGCATCCGCGAGCCTCACCCGGCGCCACATCACCGCCGCCTGAACGATCACCATAAGGCTGACGGTATAGCCAAGCGGGCTGCCCTGAACAAGATCATAGACAAGACCGACGATGACAACCATCGACGTTGGCAGCGCTGCGGGCAATTGCAGGGTCAGAATGAAAAGCATGATCAGCATGATCCGCGGCACGCTGCCGAAAAATATCGGCATATGACCAAGCGCACTTTCAGCAAAGGCCAGGGTCAGCATCCCGACAAACCCGATCACCTGCGGCAGAAGAAGCGGGCCTTCATGTTCTTCATGCGGTGTCACGGTCTTTCTCCGGTGGACGGAATTTCATTTTCAGGGCTGCGCTGGCCGAGGGCATTGATACCTTCAAGGGTGAAGCCCTGTTCGTCTTCTGGAAGTGTCCGGAACGTCTGATCGTAAATATCATCAAGAGCAAATCCGGGATCTTCCGGCGTGGTCAGAACAGAGACAAAACCCAGCCGCTGAAGATCAACCACCGGGCGTACCTTGATCATATCGGAACGGACTTCGGAAATACGCCCAACAGGTATCCCGGGCGGCAACACGCCGCCATGACCGGATGTCTGAACAAGATCATCAAGATTAGCCGTGGCCTCGGCTGGCAGAAACCTCAGATCAAGCTCGGTACTGTTGAGCCCGGCTGTTGTCGCCGGCCAGGACGACGCCGACAGGATGACCGGGATCATGGCGTTGATATCCGTCACCAGCAGAACCTGGCTGTGCTTGGCGCCAACACTCACCACGATGCCCACCAGCCCGTCGGTGGTGGTCACGGCGTTGCCTTTCCTGATGCCGGCATAGGCGCCCGCGTTGATGAGAACGGAATGCGCAAAACTGTCCGCGTTCACGGCAATGACCCGGGCAGCGACAGGTGTTGTCCCGCCTGGAATGATCACGCCGCTGACCGATCTGAGCTGCCGGTTTTCGTTTTGCAGAATTTCAGCCTTGCGTCGCCACTGGCGCAAACGTTCCACATCTTCCTTGAGGCGGATGTTTTCTTCACGGAGATTGGCCACGGCCTGCATGCTGCTTACCATCGCATAGACGGCCCGGAACGGCACGGAGACAACTTCGGCGATCGGCGTGATAAATCCGGTGAGGCCAGTCCGGGCAGAATTGATCGCGCTGATATCCACCTTGCCAAGAAGCAGCATCGCAACGCAAGCGACAAAGATCAGGACCTGTCTGGTGATCCCGCTCGATTTCGGGCTACGTTTACGACTGCCCTTGGTTCTGGCCATAGTCTGCCTTATGCGCCAACCAATACGTTCTGCAAGGTCCGCATTTCTTCAAGGCAACGTCCGGTTCCGAGAGCAACACATGTCAGCGGATCTTCAGCAATGGAAACGGCAAGGCCGGTTGAATCCCTGAGCACGGTGTCAATCTCGGCAAGGAGACTGCCGCCACCTGTCATGACAATGCCTTTTTCCACGATATCTGCCGCAAGTTCGGGAGGAGTCTGTTCGAGCGCGACTTTCACGCCCTCGATGATCTGGCGGATGGAATCGGACAGCGCATCGGCAACCTGCACCTGGTTGATCCGGATCTCCTTCGGCACGCCGTTGACGAGATCGCGACCCCGGACCGAGATTTTCTGGCCGTTTGTACCCTGAGGTTTGCAGGCAATCCCGATCTCTTTCTTGATGCGTTCCGCGGTCGACTCCCCGATCAGGAGATTATGCGTGCGCCGCATGTAATTGATCAGCGCTTCATCAAACTTGTCGCCACCGACGCGAACGGAATGGGCATAGACAATATTTCCAAGAGAAATGATGGCAACTTCGGTCGTCCCGCCACCGATATCCACCACCATGGACCCGGACGGTTCCGTCACCGGCAGGCCTGCACCAATAGCCGCTGCCATCGGCTCTTCGATCAGGTAGACACGTCTTGCGCCTGCACTTTCAGCGGATTCCTGAATGGCCCGCCGCTCAACCGCCGTCGACCCGGAGGGCACGCAGATGATGACCTGGGGGCTTGAAAGCGGCATTTTGCCGTTCACCTTGCGGATGAAATGCTTGATCATTTCTTCGGCGACTTCAAAATCCGCAATCACGCCATCTGCCATGGGGCGGATCGCGCGGATGTTTCCAGGTGTCTTGCCCAGCATGACCTTGGCCTCTTCGCCAACCGCCAGAACCTGCTGCTTGCCACGGATCTGGGCGATGGCCACCACGGAAGGCTCATTAAGAATGATCCCGCGTCCCTTGACATAGACAAGCGTGTTCGCTGTTCCGAGATCGATCGCAAGATCAGCCGAAAACAATCCTCTGATAGCGTTTAGCATGAGCAATACCCTAAATCCGGTCCCCTAGAATTGCATGGCCGTTTTCACGGCGGATCGTGGCAAAACCATCGACCTACCCCATCTTTAATACAGAAATGTGGCTAAATCCAGCACCATGACGCGAATTTATCACGTTATGGCGCTGAATATATATGGAAACTTAGTTTTTGGATTTATCCACCAGGCGGTTTGCGCCAATCCATGGCATCATCCCGCGCAGGGTTTCACCCACGGCCTCGATCCGGTGATCGGCAGCATTTCGGCGCATCGCCTTGAAGCTGGACTGGCGGGCCTTGTTTTCCAGCATCCAGTCACGGGTGAAGCGGCCGGACTGGATATCATCGAGAATATCACGCATGGCCTGACGTGTCTCATCGGTGATCACCCGCGGGCCGGAGACATATTCACCATATTCCGCGGTGTTGGAAATGGAATAGTTCATGTTGGCGATCCCGCCTTCGTAGATGAGGTCAACGATGAGTTTGACTTCATGGAGACACTCAAAATACGCCATTTCCGGATCATATCCGGCATCAACGAGCGTATCGAAACCGGCCTTGATCAGCTCACACAGGCCGCCGCAGAGGACCGCCTGCTCACCGAAAAGATCGGTTTCGCATTCCTGACGGAAACTGGTTTCAATGACGCCGGAACGACCGCCACCAATGGCCGACGCATAGGAAAGACCAAGATCATGGGCATTGCCCGAAGCATCCTGATGCACGGCAAGCAGACACGGCACGCCGCCACCCTTGACATATTCGCCGCGAACCGTATGGCCCGGGCCCTTGGGGGCGATCATGATCACGTCAACGTCGCTTGCGGGAACGATCAGGTCAAAATGAACATTGAGGCCATGGGCAAAGGCGAGCGCGGAACCCGGACGCATATTGCCGGCAATCTCTTCTTCGTAGATCTCTGCCTGAAGTTCATCCGGCGTCAGCATCATGAGCAGATCTGCCCATCCGGCGGCTTCCTTGACCGTCATGACCTTGAACCCGGCTTCGACGGCCTTCTTCCGGCTCGACGATCCTTCGCGCAGGGCAACCGCAACTTCGGCAACACCGCTGTCCTTCAGGTTGGCCGCATGGGCGTGGCCCTGTGAGCCATAGCCGACAATACAGACTTTCTTGGATTTGATAAGATTGACATCGGCATCACGATCATAATAGACCCGCATTGATTTTCTCCTGATTAGATGGGGGTTCAGCCATCAGTCTTGAGACTGATCGGCATGTCAGCTATGGCACCGCGGGAAATCGCGGAAACGCCGGTACGCGCCACTTCCACTTCCCCAAGTGATGCCATCAGATCAACGAAAGCTTCTACCTTTGAGCTGCTTCCGGTAATTTCAAAGACAAAGGATTTCAGCGTGCTGTCAAGTGTCCGGGCACGGAACGTATCCGCAATCCTGAGGGCTTCGATGCGTTCATCCCCTGTATTCATGAGTTTGACCAGCGCCAGTTCACGTTCGATATGGTCGCCGCCGCTTGTCAGGTCCCGCACCAGATGCACCGGCACGATCCGGTTGAGCTGGGCTTTGATCTGTTCGATCACCATCGGGGTGCCCCGGGTGACGATGGAAATCCGGGAGATATGATGGACCCGGTCGACTTCGGAAACCGTCAGGCTTTCGATATTGTACCCGCGACCGGAAAACAAGCCGATCACCCGGGCCAGAACACCTGGTTCGTTATCAACAAGAACGGAAATCGTGTGCCGGGCTTCGGCCAAATTCTGCGACATTGTCATCTTCCTAAACCAGAACCATGCCTTCTTCGGAGACCGGTGCTGCCACCTTGTCCTGCGGCCCGAGAAGCATTTGATTATGCGCCGCACCCGACGGGATCATCGGGAAACAGTTTTCTTCCTTGGCAACACGGATATCGGCGAGAACCGGGCCGTTGGTTGCGAGCATTTCATCAATCACGCTGTCGAGATCATCAACGCTTTCCGCGCGAAGGCCGGTCATGCCAAAACAATCCGCAAGCTTGATGAAATCCGGCAGGGATTCCGAATAGCTTTCGGAATACCGCCCGCCATGGATCAACTCCTGCCACTGGCGGACCATGCCCATCCATTCGTTATTGATGATGAACACCTTCACCGGCAGATTGTACTGCGCGAGGGTTGAAAGCTCCTGCATGTTCATCATGAACGATGCTTCGCCCGAAATATCAATCACCAGCCCGTCCGGGTTGCCGATCTGAACCCCCATGGCCGCCGGAAGGCCGTAACCCATGGTGCCGAGCCCGCCCGACGTCATCCAGCGGTTCGGGTTCTCAAAGCCGAAATACTGCGCCGCCCACATCTGATGCTGGCCGACTTCGGTTGTCACGAAGGCATCCATGCCTTTCGTCTTTTCCCAGAGGCGGTGGATGGCATATTGCGGCTTGATGATCTTGTCGGACTGATCATATCCAAGGCAGTTGATCGACTTCCAGCTGTTGATTTTCTTCCACCAGGCGTCAAGCGCGGTTTTGTCCGGCGCAAATTTTATCGCCTTGAGTTCCTTGATCAGCATCTCGATCGCCTCACCCGCGTCGCCGACAATCGGCAGATCGACCTGAATGTTCTTGTTGATGGAGGACGGATCAATATCGATATGGATCCGCTTTGAGCCGGGAGAAAACTCACTCGTCTTGCCGGTCACCCTGTCGTCGAAACGGGCACCGATATTGAGCATCACATCGCAGTTATACATGGCCAGATTGGCCTCATAGGTGCCATGCATCCCCAGCATGCCGAGAAAATGGCTGTCCGATGCCGGCAGGGTACCAAGCCCCATCAGGGTCAGGGTTGTCGGAAATCCGGTAAGGGCTACAAGTTCACGAAGACGGTCGGAGGCTTTCGGACCGGCATTGATGATGCCGCCGCCGCCGTAGATCACCGGCTGCCTGGCCGAGGCCAGCATTTCCGCCGCCTCGCGGATCAATGCCTTATCGGGTGTTGTCCGCGGCTTGTAGCGGCGTGTCGTCTCCTCAACCCGGGCCGGGGTCAGGGTGACATCGGCAAGCTGGATATCCTTGGGCAGATCAACCACCACCGGCCCTGGCCGCCCGGTCGAGGCGACGTGGAAAGCCTCCCGCAGCGTGGCGCAGAGCCTGGTGCTGTCCTTGACCAGATAATTATGCTTGGTGCAGGGGCGGGTAATGCCCGTCGTATCGGCTTCCTGGAACGCGTCATTGCCGATCAGATGCGTTGGCACCTGCCCGGTCAGACATAAGACAGGGATCGAGTCCATGAGCGCATCGGTAAGCCCGGTCACGGCGTTCGTCGCCCCGGGGCCGGAGGTCACGAGAACGACGCCCGTCTTGCCGGTGGAGCGGGCATAGCCCTCGGCAGCGTGAACCGCCGCCTGCTCATGGCGAACCAGAACATGGCGGATCGCGTTGCTTTTGAAAATCGCATCATAGATAGGAAGGACTGCCCCGCCGGGATAGCCGAAAATGACCTCAACGCCCTCATCTTCCAGTACCCGGAGGATAGCCTCGGCGCCGGAAATGGTCATGGTCTCTGCCGCGGTATCGCTGGCGGTATTTTCGGTCTTGCCGGTCATGGCCTCGTCTCTCCTTAGCATACAAGCGTCATGTCTAAATCAATCCAAAAACAAAGCAAGCAAAACGCCTGGTCTCCCAGGGGTCATGCCTGCGCCGGATGATGCTGAATTTCAGTATCGTAATGATCTTGTTTTTTCATATGTGCCGCGTGACGTCAACCCTTAAAAACAACTTTTGACAAGATTTTATCAAAAAAACTTTCCGAATATTGCTCACCGAACCGGGATTTTTCACAAAACATGGCTGAAAACTGATGCCGGAACCAGGTGATCTGCCGTTTGGCGTAGCGGCGGGTGTCGCGGCAGGCAAGTTGGGCCGCCTCTTCCTGCGACAAGAGGCCCCGGGTGAACTCCAGCAGCGGCGGCAGGCCGACGGCTTTCATCAACGGCAGGGACGGATCAAGATCACGCGCGGCAAATCTTCTGGCTTCGTCAATCGCGCCGTTTTCCAGCATCCGGGGAAGGCGGGCGTCAATTCTGGCGTAGAGTTCCGCCCGCTCCGGCATCACCAGCACCGTCTGAAACGGGCCGGGCAGCGCGCCTTCGGGCGGGGCCTGCTGCAATTCGCTGAGCTTCTGGCCGGTGGCCATGGCGACTTCCATGCCCCGCACCAGCCTTTGGCTGTCGCCGTCCTCAAGCCGTCCGGCAAGGTCAGGGTCGTAGGCGGCCAGCTTTTCCCGAAAGGCCCTGCCCCCAAGTTCACGATGCAAGGCGGTGGCCTTGTCGCGGATTTCAGGCGGAATATCGGGAAGAGGCGTGATACCGGAAAGCGCCGCCCTTATATAAAGCCCGGTGCCGCCGACAAGTACCGGCACGCGCCCCCGGCCACGGATTTCAGCGACGGTCTTGCGTGTCATGTCGAGCCAGCGCGCCACCGAGCAGCGCTCGGCGCCATCAAGGACGGCATAATTGTGATGTGGCACCGCCTCTCTTTCCGCCATGGAGGGAACAGCGGTCAAGCAGGGCAGGTCACGATATACCTGCATGCTGTCGGCATTGACGATCTCGCCATCACCCCGCATCGCGAGGTTGAGCGCCAGCGCGGATTTACCGCTGGCGGTGGGGCCGGCAAGAATGATGACAGGGCGATTTTCTTCCATGGACATACCCTAGCCGATACGCCATAAGAAGTGATCATGCAATATGTCGCGATCCTCACCACGTCCGAGACCACCCCCCTGCCCGTATCGGCAGAGACAGATCTTGCCCGGGCGCTGAGCGCGCAAGGGGCGGAGGTCGGCGATGGCCACCTCCTCTGGCCCGGGCTTGCGGTTGAGATTCATATTGAGTGTAGATCACCGCTTAAAGGCGCGGAGCTCAACCTGCCCTTCCCGGCTGATATCAATATTCTGCCTTCGGCAGGGCGGCGGAAATCTCTCCTGATTGCGGATATGGACAGCACGATCATCACGTCGGAATCCCTTGATGATCTGGCCCGCCTCAGCGGCAAAGGTGACGACGTCGCGGCGATTACCGCCAGATCCATTCGCGGCGAACTTGATTTTTCCGCGTCCCTCATGGAACGGGTCCGGATGATTGGCGGCCAGCCCGACCACCTGATCCGGCAGATCATCAATGAGGTTGAATACACCCCCGGGGCCGAGGTTTTGCTGGCCACGATGAAAGCCCATGGCGCCCATGCGATCCTGGCATCGGGCGGATTCACCTTCCTGACACGGATCGTTGCGCAAAAACTCGGTTTTGATGAGCATTACGCTAATGAGCTTATCATCAGGGACGGGCTGATCACCGGTGAGGTTGCGCTCCCCATCCTTGACCAGAACGCCAAGGCGACACGTCTTGAAGTGGCGACACGCGAGCTCGGCCTCCGCCCGGATGACGTCGCCACGATCGGTGATGGCGCCAATGATCGGGGCATGACCATGGCAGCAGGGCTTGGCGTTGCCTATAGAGGAAAGCCGGCCCTTAAAGACGTGGCCGACGCCTGCCTTGACCACGCGGATCTGCGCGGCCTCCTGTGGCTGCAAGGATATGACAAGACCGAAATGGTGCTGCCCTGAGGCTTGCCTGAACACCCCCGGGCTGGGGCATGATCAGGTGATGGAAACTGCCCCCATGAACGAGAAGGGCGACCCGAAGACCGCCCTTTTCCTTATTCATGATCTGGCTTTGTGCCAGGGGGTGTCTATTCGAGGGGGATTGCGACAAACCGCTCCCGGCCGCCGCGACGAACCAGAAGAAGGACCGAGGATTTCTTCTGCTCCCGCGCTTCCCTGATGCCTTCGGTCAGATCCTTGACCATCATGATCTGGGTCTGGCCGATCCGCCGGATAACATCGCCCCTGGTAATTCCGCGTACCGCCGCCGGGCTTCCATCGACAACTTCGGTGACGATGACGCCGTTGAGCGGATTGCCGTTGACTTCCTCAGGCAACTCGTACTCCTTTCTTGCCGCATCATCGATCGGCGCGACAGAAAAGCCGAGGCTGGCGAAATCATGGGGGCTGTCCTGCCGCTGGACCCCGCCTGAAAGCAGGCCGTTCTTTTCCGCCTGTTCCAGCTCACCAAGGGTGATTTTCAGAGTCAGGGGCTTGCCTTCACGCAGGACATCGACCTCGACTTCCTTGCCGATCGAGGTCTCGGCGACAATGCGCGGCAGGCTACGCATATCCTCAATCACCTTGCCGTCAAAGCGCAGCACCACGTCACCGGCGCGGACGCCGCCCGCATCGGCGGGACCATCGGGATGAACCGATGACACAAGGGCGCCGTTTTCATTTTCAAGGCCAAGGCTTTCGGCGATATCCGGGGTGATTTCCTGAATGAAGACCCCGAGCCATCCCCGGCGGGTGCGGCCATATTCCTCAAGCTGGGTTACCACATTGCCGGCAAGATTGGAGGCAATCGCAAAACCGATCCCGACCGACCCGCCGGTCTGCGAGAAAATGGCGGTGTTTATCCCGACAACCTCACCATCAAGATTGAAGAGCGGGCCGCCGGAATTGCCGCGGTTGATCGACGCATCGGTCTGAATGAAATCATCATAGGGGCCGGAGCCGATATCCCTGCCCCGGGCAGAGACTATGCCCGCGGTCACCGTGCCCCCAAGACCAAAGGGGTTGCCGATGGCCAGCACCCAGTCCCCGACACGCAGCTTGTCGCTGTTCCCGAAGGATACCGCCTGAAGCTCCTTGCCCTTGGGATCGATCTTGAGCACCGCGATATCGGTCTTGGGATCGCGGCCGAGAAGTTCGGCATCATAGGTCTCATCGTTCCATAGCGTCACGCGGATTTCATCCGCTTCTTCGATGACGTGGTTGTTGGTAACGACAATTCCTTTCGGATCCACAATGAAGCCGGACCCAAGAGCCTGGGCCTGGCGCTTGCTGTCACGGTTGCGGAATTCTTCAAGAAAATCCTCAAACGGCGAGCCGGGCGGGAATTGCGGGAAATTGTTGTTCTGATTCTGAATAACGGTGGTGGTTGAGATATTGACCACCGCGGGGCTGAGCTGTTCGGCCAGATCGGCAAAACTTTCCGGGCGGTCCGCCGCGGATACGGGAATGATCCAGGCCACCATGAACAACATTGCCATCGTCCCGACCGCAAGACGCATCCGGGCAAAGGAAAATATATGGATTGGTGTCGTCAGTAGCATCATCTTCTCCTGATAATGACGTAATGCATATGTTTCGCCTGAAAAAATGGCAGGGATACGGCCATAATCAGTCATATCCCTGCGCAATTCGCCTGAAACCAGGCAGGTTATCTGGCTACGCCGGATTTATTGCCGAAGAAGCGGAAGAATTCGCTGTCCGGCGAGATCACAAGTGAGGTTCCATCCTGGCGGAAGCTTTCGCGATAGGCCTGCATGGACCGGTAGAAGGCGAAGAATTCCTCATCCTCGCCAAAGGCATCGGCATAGATACGGATGGATTTCGCGTCACCCTCACCACGTTCGATTTCGCTTTCGCGGCGGGCTTCAGCCAGCATAACTGTCCGCTGCTTGTCGGCATCGGCGCGGATTTTCTGGGCTTCTTCCTCACCGGTGGCGCGGAATTCCTTGGCTTCACGCTCACGTTCGGATTTCATCCGGTTGAAAATATTCTGGGACGTAGCATCGGGGTAGTCCGCACGCCTGATCCGGACATCGACAATCTCAAGCCCGAGGCTTTCCGCCGAAAGATTAACCTCCTCCCGGATGGAGCGGATAATCTCACTCCGGGCATCCGAGAGGATGCTGAGCAGGGTTTCACCCCCGAGCACACGGCGCACGGATGAGTCGATCATGGCATCAAGACGCTGTTCAACACCGCGAACATTCCGGACGGTCTGATAAAACAGCAGCGGGTCCATGATGCGGAACCGGGCATAGGTATCGACTTCAAGTCGCTTCTGATCGGCGAGGATGACTTCCTCGCTGTCGGAAGAAACCATGGAGAGTACCCGGTTTTCATAAAAGACGACGTTCTGGATAAAAGGCAGTTTCCAGTTGAGCCCGGGCTCCTGAATGGTTCGCTTGGGCTCACCAAACTGAAGCACAATACCCTGCTGGGTCTGCTCAACAACAAAAAGACTGTTGATACCGAGAAAACCAAGAACAACAAGAACGATAATCGAGACGGTAGATGTTTTCATGACGGGTTTCCTACGGGGTCTTCTTGTTGATTTCAGGAAGGGCGAGATACGGCACCACGCCAGGGCCACCTGTACCCTGATCGATGATCACCTTGTCGACATTGGAGAGAATTTCCTCAAGGGTTTCGATATAGATGCGTTCCTTGGTCACGTCCTTGTTGGCAAGATAGGCCGAATACACCTGACGGAAGCGTGACGCATCACCTTCGGCCTGGCTGACCACCTGGGCGGCATATGCCTCAGCTTCGGCAATGATGCGCGCGGCTTCACCTCGGGCCCGGGGCACGACATCGTTGCGGTAGGCTTCCGCCTCGTTCTTGAGCCGGTCCTTGTCCTGACGCGCACGCTGAACTTCGTTGAAGGCATCGATAACGTCACGAGGGGGATCGACGGCCAGAAGCTGCACCTCACGAACAATCACGCCGGCTTCGTATTCATTCAGCAGATCCTGCAGGCGGGTCTTGGCTTCGGACTGGATCTGCTGGCGGCCATCGGTGAGGGCAAACTGGATATCGACGCCGCCGACAATTTCACGCATCACGCTTTCAGCGGCAACCTTTGTCGTTTCTTCCGGATCGGCGAGATTGAAAAGGAACTGCCCGGCATCACCAATACGCCAGAAAACCACGAAATCAATATCAACGATATTCTCATCACCGGTGATCATCTGGCTTTCGGAAGGGATGTCACGGCGGGTATTGGCCCCGCCCCGGCCCAGATTCTGAAACCCGATATCGATACGGTTGTCGCGGGTGACCTCAGGGGTCAGGACGGTTTCTATCGGATAGGGAAGATGATAATGGAGGCCGGGCGACGTTGTTGCCGTCCATTCTCCAAAACGCAGGACCACGCCCTGCTGCTGCGGATTGACGCGGTAAAAGCCGGACAGAAGCCAGAGCGTAAAAAGCACAAGGAGAATAAGCTGGATCGTACGCTTGCTGCCGATACCGCCTGGAACCATTTTGGTGAAGCGTTCCCTGCCTTCGCGCAACACGTCATCGAATTCCGGGGGGCGATTGCCACCGAAGGGTGATCCTCCACCTGGCTTTTTCGGTCCACTTCCCCATGGGCCGCCGCCATCGCCATTTCCTTGATTGTTCCAGGGCATCTGTTTCTCCGCTTCTTGATCCTGCGACATGATGCACCGGCCGTGACAGCGAGTAAATCATATCAGAACCTTGTCATATCCTATCGCTCTTTACATATTTGTATTAAGACGGTTGATTTCAAGCACAATATCAAGCGAAGTTTTCGATTTTCAACAGGTTTTCCTTTTTCAGGGGCAGGCATGACACAGACACTTTCTCAAGAAGACGTACTCAAGGCGCTCTCCTCGGTTTCACTGGATGGCGAGGTGATTGACCTTGTCGCAAGAGGCCAGATTTCAGGAGTAATCATCAAGGAAGGTCATATCGGCTTCAGCCTTGAGATCGATCCCGCCGATGCCAGCGCTGCCGCGCCGCTGAAAAACGCCGCCGAAAGCGTGGTGCTTGCCCTGCCGGGGGTGCTTTCCGCCACCGCCATGCTCACCGCACACAGCAAGCCGAAGCCTCAAGGAGGCGAGGCGCCTTCCCAGGGGCACACGCATCAGGGGCATCACCATGGCGGCGAGAACGACATGCATCAGCCGGCAACGCATGTCATCGCCGTTGCCTCGGGCAAGGGGGGCGTGGGCAAATCCACCACCGCCATCAATCTGGCGCTGGCCTTCCAGTCCCTTGGCAAGACCGTGGCCATTCTGGATGCCGATATCTATGGCCCGTCCCTGCCCCGGCTGCTGGGGCTGAACCGCAAGCCCACCGCGGAAAACAACAAGCTGATCCCGCTTGATGCCTATGGGCTGAAAGCCATGTCCATCGGGTTTCTGGTCGATGAAGACGCGCCGACCATCTGGCGCGGCCCCATGGTCATGTCCGCGCTGGAACAGATGCTCCGGGATGTCGCCTGGGGCGAGCCGGACATTCTGGTGATCGACATGCCGCCGGGAACGGGCGATGCCCAGCTTACCCTGTCGCAGCGGGCGAAACTTGCCGGCGCGGTGATCGTTTCAACACCGCAGGATCTGGCGCTGATTGATGCCCGCAAGGGGCTGAACATGTTCCGCAAGGTCAATGTGCCCGTGCTGGGGATCATTGAAAACATGAGCTATTTCATCTGCCCGTCCTGCGGGGAGAATTCACCCATCTTCGGCCATGGCGGCGCCGAAGCGGAAGCCCGCAAACTCGGCCTGCCCTTTCTCGGCAAGATCCCGCTGGAGATGGAAATCAGGGCGACGGCCGATGCCGGCACGCCGATCGTCGCAAGCCAGCCGGAAAGCAGCCATGCCGAAGCCTACCGAAAGATAGCCGAAACCCTGCTCGCAAGCCTGCCGGAAAGCGCCAAACCAGCGCCGAGGATCACCATTAATTAATAGCCGGCAAATTAATGGCCGGGTGACGCGGGTATCTGCCCTATCGATACGGCTCAGGATGGAGGCGTTCGAGCGTCACATAGGCATAAGATGGCAAATCTCCTTCAGCCGGGATCGTCTCACGGCTGGTTTCCCGCCAGTCCGAAGAGATGATTTCAGGAAAGCGGGCCGCGCCTTCGGGGGAAAGATCAACCTCGGTGAGCTCAATCCTGCTGGTCTGGGCAAGAAACGTGCAGTAGATATCGCCGCCACCGAAAATGATGATCTCCTGCCCGCGTGATGCGTCTTCACCGATCCATTCCGCCGCTGCCTTCAGCGCCGCTTCGGCATCGTGAACGGGGATGACGCCTTCGGGATTAAAGTCAGGCGAGCGTGTCAGGACGATATTGGCCCGCCCCGGCAAGGGACGGCCGATGGACTGGTAGGTTCGCCGCCCCATGATAAGCGGCTTGCCCATGGTCAGCGCCTTGACCCGCGGCAGATCACCCGGCAGATGCCAGAGCAGTTTTTCCCCGTCGCCAATGACGCTATTCCGTGCCATCGCCACCACCGCCACCAAGGGATATTTCGCCCCCATCAGACCGAAACCCTTGCCGGAATATGGGGATGGGGATCGTAATCCTCGATGACGATATGATCGGCGGTGAAATCTTCAAGCCGGGCGGGCGGATCGACAAGTCGAAGCCTCGGCAAGGGCCGCGGCGAACGGGTGAGTTGCTCGCGCGCCACATCAAGGTGATCAAGATAGAGATGCGCATCACCCATGGTGTGAATGAAATCCCCGACGCCAAGGCCGGTCACTTCGGCCACCATATGTGTCAGCAACGCATAGGAGGCGATATTGAACGGCACCCCGAGAAAGACATCGGCGCTGCGCTGATAGAGCTGGCAGGAAAGCCGCCCCTCCGCAACATAGAACTGAAAAAGGGAATGGCAGGGCGGCAGGGCCATCCGGCCAACCTCGGGCGGGTTCCAGGCGGAAACGAGCAGGCGTCTGGAATCAGGGCTTTTCCTGATCATCTCGACAACATCGCCGAGCTGATCAATCTCGCGGCCATCCGGCGCCTCCCAGCGGCGCCACTGCTTGCCGTAAACCGGGCCGAGATCGCCATTCTCATCCGCCCATTCATCCCAGATCGTAACCCCGTTATCGTTAAGATAGCGGATATTCGTATCGCCGCGAATAAACCAGATCAGCTCATGAATGATCGATTTCGTATGCAGTTTCTTAGTGGTGAGAAGCGGAAACCCGTCCCGAAGTGAATAACGCGACTGCCAGCCGAACACCGATATCGTTCCCGTGCCGGTGCGATCTTCTTTTCTGGTGCCGTTTTCCAGTATATGACGAACAAGATCAAGATAGGCGTGCATGACAAAATCCACCTCGCGTTAAAGACCCAGTCTAGCGTGAGCCCCTACCGCCTGACCACCGAAAATTATGCCCAAGGTTAAATCTTCCGATGGTCTTGGAATTCCGTTCAATTGGGAGTATCATGCGGTCGTGCCGGTCGCACCGGCTATGACGATAAACGCATTATGAAATAAGCAGAGCGGACCCGGGGGCAGTGCCCGGCGCCTCCACCATATCAAGGCCGGCCCGAAATGGGTTGCGCCAAATCCCGAGGGGGCGAACCAGGATCGACGCATGTGGTAAAGATAATGTTTTCGTTCGGCATGGCACCACCGATATCGGGCCATTGAGTAGTTGCAAATGACAACACTGCTCCGGTTGCCGTTGCTGCTTAACAGCGGTTGCGATAACCACTTTTAAAGTCCAGTCAAGTTGAGCCTTGCTGGCGGGGTTTTGGGCGCACCTGGCAACAGAAGCGTCCTCTCTTGCCGGTGATGACGTTCTGGCGCAGTTCATGTGAAGATATCGTTTATGTCTGGTTGCATTGGTGATCTTGTGGTGGCAGACTAAAGATACGACACCGGGGGAAACCATGAGCGAAGGCAACAGTTTTACACCACAGATCAATTACGAATTGCTGGTTGAAACGGCCTTGCGGACCGTTGTCAGCTCGTCACTCAAGATCGTCGAGCAGAACGGCCTGCCCGGAAACACCCATTTCTATATCACTTTCCTGACCGAATACCCGGGGGTTGAAATCCCCGACCGGCTGAAAGAAAGCCATCCCGAAAAAATGACGATCATCATCCAGCATCAGTACTGGGATCTCCATATCGGGGAAAAGGATTTTTGCATCACCCTTTCTTTTGGAGGGCAACGCGAGAAACTCACCATCCCCTTCATGTCCATTCTGGATTTCAATGATCCATCCGTCGGCTTCGGGCTGCAGTTCGCCCATGAGGCCGACACCGAAGATGACCAGGAAGATCCGGATGCGCCAGGTGACACGGAAGATACCGCCGCCGACAACAGAGCGGAAAGCCAGGGGGCTGATGTCGTCTCGCTCGATACATTCCGCAAGAAAACCTGAAATTGCCACCCTAGAGATTTTGCAGGATCAAGCATGTCGTTCACCTATTCGCCCATGTTTCCCACCGCAGGCGCCGAAACCGAATGGGAAAAGATCACCGAAGATCATGTCAGGGAAGTCACCCTTGACGGAGAGACATTCCTGCGCGTTGACCCGGCCGGGCTGACGCTGCTGGCCGAGAGGGCCTTCAAGGATATCTCGCATCTTCTGCGGGCAGGCCATCTTGCCCAGCTCCGCGCCATCCTCGATGATCCGGAGGCTACCAGAAACGACCGTTTCGTTGCCCTTGAAATGCTCAAGAATGCGGTGATTGCGGCGGACCAGGTGCTGCCCATGTGCCAGGATACCGGCACCGCCATCATCAGCGGCACAAGAGGCGAGCGTGTCCTGACCGGCGGTGATGATGCCGAGGCGCTTTCACGAGGCGTCTACAACACCTATCTCAACAACAATCTGCGCTATTCCCAACTGGCGCCGCTGACGATGTTCGATGAGGTCAACACCCGCACCAATCTGCCCGCGCAGATTGATCTCTATGCCGGCAAGGGGCAGGAATATCATTTCACCTTCATCCAGAAAGGTGGAGGTTCGGCGAACAAATCCTTCCTTTTTCAGCAGACAAAGGCGCTGCTCAACCCGGACGGGCTGAAGACATTCATTGACGGCGCCATCCGCTCGCTTGGCACCGCCGCCTGCCCGCCCTATCACCTCGCGGTGGTGATAGGCGGCACCTCGGCCGAAACGACGATGAAAACAGTCAAGATGGCATCGGTGCGGGCGCTGGATTCGCTCCCCACCGAAGGCAGCGAGGCCGGACATGCCTTCCGTGATCTCAACTGGGAGGAAGAAATCCTTCAGATGACCCGAAAGATGGGCATAGGTGCCCAGTTCGGCGGCAAATATTTCTGCCATGATGTCCGGGTGATACGGCTCCCACGGCACGGCGCCTCCTGCCCTGTCGGGATCGGGGTAAGCTGTTCGGCAGATCGCCAGGCCATGGCCAGGATCACGAAGGACGGTATCTTCATCGAAAGGCTGGAACGTGACCCTGCCCGCTTCCTGCCGGATATCACCGTTGATGAGAAAGATGATGCGGTTGCGATCAACCTTAATCAGCCGATGAAGGATGTGCTGGCAACGCTTTCAGCCTACCCGGTCAAAACCCGGCTCAGCCTGACAGGCACATTGATCGTGGCCCGGGATATCGCCCATGCCAAACTGCTTGAACGGCTTGAGGAAGATGGCGACCTGCCTCAATATTTCAAGGATCATCCAGTCTATTACGCGGGCCCGGCCAAAACACCGGAAGGCCTGCCCTCGGGAAGTTTCGGGCCGACAACCGCGGGCCGGATGGATGCCTATGTGGATCGATTCCAGGCCGCAGGTGGTTCCATGATCATGCTGGCCAAAGGCAACCGCAGCCGGGCGGTGCGGGACGCCTGTAAAAAACATGGCGGGTTTTATCTCGGCTCCATCGGCGGGGCTGCCGCAAAACTGGCCATGGATGCGATCCGCCATGTCGACGTGCTGGAATATCCGGAACTCGGCATGGAAGCGGTATGGAAAATCGAGGTTGAAAATTTCCCCGCCTTCATCATCACCGACGACAAGGGCAACGATTTCTTCAGCCTGGACTGACCGGGACTTGAGCGATGTTCAGCTGGCGGATTTCAGGCCAGGCGTTTTCACGCCCGCAGGCTTCGGCCCGCCCGTGGCCCAGTCAAGCAGCTGCACCGTATGAAGGATGGGGGCGGTGCTTGCGCTTAATTGATTGATACAGCCGATATTGCCTGCCGCAACGATATCCGCCGCCGCCGCATTGATATTCCTGAGTTTCCTTGCCTTCAGCCTTCCGGCAAGCTCTGGCTGAAGGACGTTATAGGTTCCGGCTGAACCGCAGCAGAGATGGGATTCCGCGACTTCCCGCACCTCAAAACCTGCCCGGCGCAGAAGATCCTTCGGCGGGGTCCTGATCTGCTGGCCATGCTGAAGCGAGCAGGCGGCGTGATAGGCAACGCTGAGCCCTCGGCTTCGCTCCATATCCACCTCACCAAGGCCGATATGATCGAGAAATTCCGTGATGTCCATCGCCATCGCCGAAACCGCCGCGGCATCAGCGGCAAGACCCTCATCACTCGCGAAATGATCACCGTAGTCTTTCACCGTTGTGCCGCAGCCGGAGGTATTGATGATGATCGCATCGAGCCCGCCATCTCGTTTTTCATCGGCAAAGGCGCGGATGGTGGCTGCCATGGATTTTTCCGCTGAAACTTCATCACCGGTATGCTTGGCCACCGCCCCGCAGCAGGATGCCATCCGGCGCACCACCACCTCGACACCACGCCGATTGAGCAGCCGGATGGTCGCGGCATTGATGGACGGGTCGATCGCCCGCTGGGCACATCCGGCAAGAAGCGCGACGCGATGGCTCGGGGTGCCGCTTGCTGCCGGGTAGATCACATCCCGGCTTCCCACTTTATCAAGCCGCGGCATCCTTGCCGGCACCACATCAAGCATGGCCCTCAGTGACGACGGCAGAAAGACGCGGAAAGGCCGGGCAAGCCAGCCCAGCATCAGCATCACGTAAGCCCGGCCCGCATGGGGCAGAACCGAGACAAGCACCCGGCGACGAAGGTTTTCCGCCCATCCAGGGCGGCGCGCCTTGTCCGCATGGCGGCGGCCGATATCCACAAGATGCATGTAATCCACCCCCGAAGGACAGGTCGACATGCAGGAAAGACAGGTCAGGCAACGGTCAAGATGATGACCGGCTGTGTCGGCATTTTCAAGATTGCCTTCGAGCAGATCACGGATAAGCCAGATCCGCCCCCGGGGGCTGTCACGTTCATCCCCGGTTTCAACATAGGTCGGGCAGGTCGCCGTGCAGAAGCCGCAATGAACACATTTCCTGAGGATACTGTCGGCGCGGGCAATGTCAGGTTCTTTCAGCTGGCTTGTGGTGAAATTCGTCTGCATCGCTAGACCCCTTTATACATCCGGCCAGGGTTGAGCAGGCCGAGCGGATCAAAGCCAGCCTTGACACGGCGGGACAGATTATGAAGCGCCGCAGGCTGGGGATGAAAGACCGGCACCTCCCGCCGGACATTCTCCGGAGCTTCATAAAGGGTGGCATGCCCGCCATATTGCTTGAGCATCCCCCTTATAATTTCAGCGCTGGCATCCCGGCCTTCAGGGTGATTAAGCCAGATGAGCCCGCCGCCCCAATCGGCATAGCCGGAACAGTTGGGGCGTGCCATGTATTGATCCAGCAAGACACCTCCGGCGGCGGTCGGACAGGAAATCTTCCAGATCACGCGATTTGACTGGCGGGGAAGAAGGAGCGTTTCCCGTAATTCCATCTGCAAAAGATCTGATTCCTTAGAGGCAAGGCGCAAGGAAGGCTTTACCCGCCTTGATATTCCGATGATCCCATCAGCCCGGTCCCGGATCGATATTTCAAAGCCTTCGATACGGATCACCGCGGCAACACGCTGATCGCTGGCATCACGCAAGTTCCCAACCCGGGAATGAACGAGAAGATCTGCCGGAATAATGGCCGCGGAAGATGGCTCATACGGACTTGCAAACACATCACGGATAAGCTCCTGCGCCATGGCAGCGGTATCGGTGAAATAGATGAGGCTAGCCGCATCTTCAGGTTTCGGCATCGTCTTGATGGTCACGTCATGCATCACCGCAAGCGTTCCGAAAGACCCGGCCATCAGTTTGGAAAGATCATACCCGGTGACGTTCTTCATCACGCGGCTGCCGGACTGGAAGCTCTCGCCGCGGCCGGATACAGCCTGAAACCCGAGCAGGTAGTCCCTTGCGGCACCAGCAACCAGCCGCCGCGGCCCTGAAAGGTTCGTTGCAAGAATACCGCCGATGGTCCCCTTTGCCTGATCAATCGTCTCGGCACCAAGGGGCGGATCGAATGCCAGCATCTGCCCGGCATCGTCCAGGGTTTTCAGAATTTCTGCAAGCGGGGTTGCGGCTTTGGCCATCAACACGAGCTCATCCGGCTCATAGGCCGTGATACCGCTTAAAGCTGATATATCGAGCACACTTTCGGCTTCAACCGGACGGCCGAGACCTGTTCGACTCCCCTGCCCGCGCAATTCAAGCCGTGTCCGGTCCGTGACGGCTGCGGCGAGCGCATCCTTGAGCTCTTCTCTATCGGTGACCGCAAGCGCCGGGGCGGTATGGGTTTCTGTCTCGCGCATCAGAATCTGGGCAGGTCAGGATGGGGCAGCTGGCCCTGATGCACATGCAATCGGCCAAGTTCAGCGCAGCGGTGCAATACCGGGAAGACCTTGCCGGGATTAAGCAGATGATCCGGATCAAAAGCACATTTCAGCCGTTGCTGCTGTTTCAGGTCGTCTTCACTGAACATCTCTCCCATCAGGTCACGTTTTTCAACGCCGACACCATGTTCCCCGGTCAGCACGCCGCCAAGTTCAACACAGGCCTTGAGAATGGCCGCGCCAAATTCCTCTGCCCGCTCCAGATCCCCGGGCGTGTTGGCATCAAAGAGGATCAGCGGATGCAGATTGCCATCACCTGCATGGAAGACATTGGCAACCCTGAGCCCGAATTGCTGGCTCATCCGTGACATGCGGCTGAGCATTTCCGGCAGCTGCCGCCGCGGGATCGTGCCGTCCATGCAGAGATAATCCGGCGAAATACGGCCGATTGCCGGAAAAGCTGTCTTGCGCCCGGCCCAGAACAACTCTCGCTCTTCTTCGGTCTGGCTGACACGGATCATCGTTGCATCCTTGCCCCTGACAATGCCCGCGACACGTTCGGTGAGGATTTCCACTTCGGCTTCGGGACCGTCGAGTTCCACGATCAGCAGTGCATCGGCTTCCCGCGGGTAACCGGCTGAAACGAAATCTTCGGCGGCATTGATGGCGGGGTTGTCCATCATTTCCATCCCCGCCGGGATAATCCCCTCGGCAATGATGGCGCCAACCGCTTCACCGGCAGAAAGGGCGGAGGCAAACCCGATCAGCAGGGCCTTGCGGGTCGCCGGCTTCTGCAATATTCGTACGGTGACTTCGGTCACGATGCCGAGCAGGCCTTCAGATCCGGTCATTACCCCGAGCAGATCATATCCGCCGGCATCGAGATGCTTGCCGCCAAGACGCAGTATCTCCCCATCCATGGTGACAAGTTCAAGCCCGAGCAGGTTGTTCGTGGTCAGCCCGTATTTGAGGCAATGGACGCCGCCGGAATTTTCCGCCACGTTCCCGCCGATCGAGCAGGCGATCTGGCTTGAGGGATCCGGCGCGTAGTAAAACCCCTTGCCCTCAACCGCATGGGTGATGGCAAGATTGGTCACGCCAGGCTGGGTGACCACGGCACGGTTATCGTAATCAATTTCAAGAATCCGGTTCATCCGGCCAAGACCGAGCAGCACGCCGTCTTCGAGCGGCAACGCCCCGCCCGACAGCGAGGTTCCCGCCCCGCGGGGCACGATCTTGATGCCGTTTTCATTGCAATAGCGCAAGGTCGCGGCAACTTCGGCGGTATCGGCCGGCAGCGCCACCACAAGCGGGGTCTGCCGATACCCGTTCAAGCCATCGCTTTCATAAACGCTCATCGACTTCGGGTCGGCGACAACCCCGTTCGGGCCAAGCAGTTTCCTGAGGCCGGAGGCGATTTCCTCGCGCCGCTGGATCATCTCACGATCAGGTTCGGGCATCTGCATGGGGACATCCTTTTATTCGGTTATAACGTCAATACCGCCTGCGAATCAATCCAAGAGCTTCAGGCATGGCGGGGGGTCATGTCGAGGCCCTTTCTCCGGGCAAACAAAAACCCGGCCTGAGCCGGGTTTGCGATTTGATTTCAGCGATGGCGATCAGCCCTGGCGTGCCTTCATGCGCGGGTTCTTCTTGTTGATAACGTAAAGACGGCCGCGACGACGCACAACCTGGCAGTTGCGATCACGTGATTTCAGTGTTTTGAGCGAGCTTGCGACTTTCATATCGAATGCTTTCGTTCAATTGATGTTCAGGTGTGAAGACGTATAGCGGCTGGAACGGGATGGGTCAAGCCCCAAAACCTCTCATCATCCTGACCAGCTGATCCTTCTGTTTCCGCACCTTCCTGATCAGGAAATCGCGCAAGCCACGCCTGTTCCCCTGAGCCCGCAATATCCGTTCGGATTTTTATGCAGATACTGCTGATGATAGTCCTCGGCGAGATAATATGCACCGGCGAGATCAATTTCGGTCGTGATGCTGCCATACCCGGCGCGGTTCAGGGCCTTTTGATACGCCTCACGGCTGGCGCGCACGGCGTTGAGCTGATCGGCATCATCCGCGTAGATGGCGGATCGATACTGGGTGCCGATATCATTTCCCTGACGCATGCCCTGGGTCGGATCATGGCTTTCCCAGAAAATCTGCAGCAGCTCATCAAGGGAAACCGCCTCCGGATCAAACACGACCTCTACCGCTTCGGTATGGCCGGTGCCGCCGCTGCATACTTCCTGATAGGTGGCGTTCGGCGTAAAGCCGCCAGCATACCCTACCGAGGTTGTCCACACGCCTTTTTGAGTCCAGAAGAGACGTTCAGCCCCCCAGAAACAACCCAGGCCAAGCAGAATACGCTGCATCCCTTCGGGAAAGGGCGGGATGATGGGATTGCCCAGCACCGCATGTGGCCCTGGTTCAATAATGGGGGATCCGCGGCCGGGCAAGGCATCTGCCTTTGCGGGAAGTTCGAGTTTCTTCATCAGCATGGAAAACATCAAGACCTTCCTTTCTTTGCTTTTATATATGGGAGGCCGCCGCGTCTTATGCAAGCCTGACGCTACCCGGCAAGCGGCGCCACCTGATCGATAAACCCGTCATAGGAGGAGATCACGGCATCGCCGCCGAGATCATGGACATTCACCGCCGAATATCCCCAATCCACAAGGATGAGGCTTGTGCCGGCGGCGTGCGCTGCCCCGGCATCTGCCTTGCTGTCCCCGACCATGACGGCGCGGCCAGGCACGCCTCCTGCCCGTTCAACCGCGGCAAGGAGCGAGGCCGGATCAGGTTTGCGTGTCGGCGTCGTATCGCCGCCAACCACCGCATCAAACATCGGCAGAAGATCAAAATGCCGGAGCACGGCATGGGCGGTGTCTTCGCTCTTGTTGGTGCAGAGGGCGATGCCGTAGCCTGCATTCTTCAGTGCCGACAGCATGTCCTCCACCCCGGGATAAAGGGTTGTCTTCACCACGGGAGATGCAAGATACATCTTTCGGTAAGACGTGATCGTTGCATCAAGCGTGGCGTCATCGGGGGCAAGATCAAGGGCGGCAAAACCCCGGATGATGAGATCCATCAGCCCGCCACCGATCAGCATCTCGACGTCATCTTCGGAAAGCGATGGCACGCTTTCGCAATGCGCGGCAATCGCGGCGTTCAGATGCCAGGCGATATCAGGCGCGGAGTGGACAAGCGTTCCATCCAGATCGAAAACAACAACCGGCATATCCTGATCAGCCCCGCACCATCAGGGCCGCAACGCCGGGGAGAACCCGGCCTTCCATCCATTCAAGAAAGGCCCCGCCCGCGGTTGAGACATAATGGAAATCCTGCTCCACCCCGGCGGTGTTGAGGGCCGCGACGGTATCGCCGCCACCCGCAACCGATACGAGCCCGGATTCGCTGCTGCGCCGGGCAACATGCCGGGCCAATGCCACGGTGGCCGCATCAAAAGGCGGAAGTTCAAAGGCCCCCATCGGCCCGTTCCAGACAAGGGTATGCGACTGATCAACCGCCGCCATGGCCCGGGCCACGGTCAGAGGGCCGGTATCGAGGATCATTTCATCATCGGCAATCTCGCCTTCGCCGAGCGTCAGGGTGCGTGCCGGTGCCCCTTTCCTGAATTCACGGGCCAGCACGACATCATCGGGGAGGATCAACTGGCAACCCGTTTCTTCTGCCCTCGCCATGATTCTGCCTGCTTCATCCGCCATATCGGCTTCGGCAAGAGAGCCGCCGATCCCGATCCCCTTAGCCAGCAGGAACGTATTGGCCATGCCGCCGCCAACAATCAGGGTTTCCACCTTTTCAACAAGATGGTTCAGCACCGCCAGTTTCGTTGACACTTTGGCGCCGCCAACCACCGCCGCAAGGGGACGTGTTGGTGCCTCAAGCGCCGCCGTCAATGCCGCCAGCTCTTCGGCCATGAGCGGGCCCGGATAGGCGGGAAGAAACTGTGCCAGTGCCGCTATGGACGCATGATCACGATGGCTTGCGGAGAAGGCATCATTGACATAGATATCCGCAAGTTCAGCAAGAGCGCTGGCGAAACTCTCCTCGCCCTGTTCTTCCCCGGGATGAAACCGGAGATTTTCAAGAAGAAGAATATCGCCATCCTGCATCTGCCGGGATTTCTCCCGCACCGCCGAACCGATGCAGTCTTCGGCAAAATCAACCGGCCGGCCCACAGCCTTCGCCAGCGCAGGCGCTATCGGGGCAAGGCTCGCCGACATGTCGCGCCTGCCCTTGGGACGGCCGAAATGCGCCGCCACAATGACCCGGGCACCACGTGCAGCCAGCGCGGCTATCCCCGGGGCAGTGCGGTCGATACGTGTTGTATCGGTAATAACGCCATCGGCCATGGGCACGTTCAGGTCCGTGCGGAAGAAAATCCTCTTGCCGGAAATATCAATATCGTCAAGGGAAGCAAAAAGAGAGGCAGAGGAGGAGGAGGACATTGGCGCTGCTCATGATCGATTACAGTGCTTTCGATCTAGCATGATGCCCCTCAAGAGGCAACCGCACCTTCATCACCCATATTCCCCCGGACCCGTGATCTTCGCCCGAAAATGGATTTGCATCCCCGAGCCTTCCTCTTGTATTGATGGGGCAGGCAACCACGCCCCCATTGATCGAGGCTTTCCGATGTCATTGCCAACACCCAGCCGTTCAGAAGAATTCAGAACAGGCATCATGGAAGAAGCGCCTCTGCTGATCGGCATCTTTCCTTTCGGGATGGTGTTCGGCGTCCTTGGCGTCGGCGCCGGCATGGATCCGCTGGCCGTTTTCTTCATGTCGTCCATCGTCTTCGGCGGGGCAAGCCAGGTCATTTTCGCCCAGATGGTCACGGCCGGGGCCAGCGGGATGGTCATTGCCGGGACGGTCGGAATCGTCAATCTGAGGCATGCGCTCTATTCCGCCTCGATGGTTCAGTATCTTGGCCATCTGGGCCGGGGCTGGCGCATCCTTCTTTCCTATCTTTTGACCGATGAAGCGTTTTTCATCTCCCTCAACCGTCTGGAAACCCGGCCGCATGGCCCTTATCAGCATTATCATCTGCTCGGCACCGGCCTTACCCTTTGGACGTGCTGGCAGGCCGCTACCGCTACCGGTATTCTGATCGGGGCGACCCTGCCGCAATCCCTCGGGCTCGGCTTTGCCATTCCGCTGACCTTCATGGCGCTGCTGGCCCCGATGGTGCGGCAGAAACCTGCTCTCGCCGCTCTCATCACCGCAGGCGGTGTTGCCCTCATGGCACGGAACCTGCCCTGGAATACCGGCGTCATCATTGCCGCCATCGCCGGCATGGTGGCGGGCGCAATGACCGAGGATTTTCTGGCACGAAAGGATGCAAGGTCATGATCTGGGCTGTCATGATTGCGGCGGGGCTGATGACCTTTGCGGCGCGGTATTCCATGATCGGGCTGCTGGGAGACCGGCCGATACCCGAACGCCTGAAACGGCTTCTCGGCTATGTCGGGCCGGCGGTCATGGCCGCGATCATTGCCCCCGAAGTGCTGGTGACCGGCGATATGATCAATGTGATGGACAATCCGCGTATCCCGGCTTTCATCGGTGCGTCCATCGTTGCGTTCTGGACCCGCAGCGTTCCGTTGACCATCCTCACCGGGATGCTGCTGCTCTGGGGAATTGAATTCATCACCGGTTAAGGTTTTCTTCAGCTTTTTCGTGTATCAAGGAAGGATACCAATAAGAGGACGCATGCCGATGCCTGCAAATCCTGGAGGCAAGATCATGCCCGGAGAACCATGACAAAGACACCACCTTCAAAAAACAGTTTCCACCAGTTCGTGGAATACTGGCGCCAGCGGTTTTTTCTGGCCCTGACCCTGAAATTTTTTGCCGGGCTTGTCATCGGCTTTGGTCTCGGCGTCTATTTTCTGCCCATTCTGATCGCCGATGAACCGGCGGATATCGCCATTGTGCAGGCCGCTGCGGACAAGGCCGAACGCCAGGCCGTCTTCCGGCGCGACCTGCCCGGCTCTGATGCTCTCCATTGGGGGGAGGGAACGCTGTATCTTTCATCTGATCGCGTCACCCTTGAAGGGGAAGTTTCCCCCGGCCCGGATTACCGGCTTTACCTGGCCCCTTCCTATGTCGAGGATGAGGAAGGCTTTGCCGCGATCAAGGCACAATCACTCGAGATCGCCCGCATCAAGGGGTTCAGGAATTTCTCCTATGAAATCCCGGCCGGGCTGGATACCGCCGGATATGCCGCTGTCGTGATCTGGTGCGAACGCTTCAGCCAGTTCATCACCGCGGGCAGATTGACCAAAAGGGGATAAAACCGCGCCCATCGGCAAAGAGATTGAACACTCAGGAAGACGGTTCGTGTTCGGCTTTCAGGCGATGGAATTTAACAATCGAGACAGGGATCAGGGCAAGATAGACGAGCGCAAGACCGACCCATACATCCCATGGCCGCGCCACCAGTGCTGCCAGCACCAGCGCAAACAATGCCATCGCCGGCAGGGCGGAGGTTCGCGGCAGGCGGACACCTTTTCCAGCAAAAGTCGGGATCGTGGAAATCGCCCCGGCCCCCACCAGCGCAAGCCATAGTGCCAGATGCTGCCATTCCAGCGCGGCGGGCCAATCAAACCGGAAACTCGCCACCACCGGGGCAAGCGCCAGAAACGCCGCCGCCGGAGACGGGATGCCGGTGAAATAGTTGCTCGCCCAGGCGGGCGTATCGTGCAATTCGGAATTGAACCGAGCCAGCCGCAGGGCGCAGCAGGCCGTGTAGAACATGCAGGCGGCCCAGGCTATCCGCCCGCCTTCTTCCAGTGCCCAGAAATAGAGCAGCAGCGACGGCACCACCCCGAACACCACCATATCCGAGAGGCTGTCCAGCTGGGCGCCGAAATTGCTCGAGGTTTTGAGCATGCGCGCCATCCGCCCGTCCAGCGCATCGAGTATGGCTGCCGCCGCCACCATGATAATGGCCGCTTCCCAGCGATCATGAAGGGCAAATCGGAGCGCCGACATCCCGCAGAGAAGAGCCGAGATCGTCAGGAAATTCGGCAGCATCCAGGCAAGGCTGACATTGGCGATCAGCCGGCCGCGCCTTCTCGGTGGAGAGGAATTATCCTTGCCGGCCATCAGCGCGCTGTCCCCGTTGTATTCGCCTTGGCGCCGCGAGTGTAATCGGCAATCATGGTTTCACCGGCAATTGTCCGCTGACCGGGGATGGCCAGAACCTTTACCGGTTTGGGCAGCCAGACATCCACCCGGCTGCCGAAGCGGATGATCCCGTAATGTTCACCTGTCTTGAGCGTATCGCCTTCGGCCACATCACAGAGAATACGGCGCGCCACCAGACCTGCGATCTGGATACAGCCGATCACCGGCCCATGGTCGGTCTTGATCACCAGACCGAGACGTTCATTCTCTTCAGATGCCTTGTTAAGGCTGGCATTGAGAAACGCCCCGGGGAAATAGAATTTGTCGACGACCGTGCCTGACATTGGCGCGCGGTTAACATGCACATCAAAGACATTCATGAAGATCGCAATCCGGGTATAGGACGCATCGGGCAGATCCATTTCCGCCGGTGCGGGCAGATCTTCAACGGAAAGAACACGGCCATCTGCCGGGGCGATGACGAGCCCCTCCCTGTCGGGAGTCGTCCGGACCGGATTACGGAAGAAATAGACACACCATAGAGTGAGGATCAGACCAGGCCAGAAAAAATGCTCCCAGAGCGCGGACAGAATCAGCGTTGCGATGGCAAAAATGGAAATGAACGGCCAGCCTGCCGGATGGATGGGCACCAGAACATTTTCCCTGATGGACTGAAAGACATGCATCGGTTTCACCTGCCTGCCCGGGATGCCGCATCTTCGGCGGCGTTGCGGATAGCGCGGATATTTTCGGCATAGAGCGCCGGATCGTTCTTGCCGAACACCGCTGACCCCGCCACCAGTACATTGGCCCCGGCGGCTGCAACCAGCGGGGCGGTTTGCACTGTCACGCCTCCATCGACTTCGATATCAACGGGTCTGTCGCCAATCATCTCGGCAACAGCGCTGATTTTCGGGAGCACCGCCTCAATGAATTTCTGGCCGCCGAAACCCGGATTGACCGTCATCAGCAAAACGAGGTCGAGACGATCGATCACATGGGCAATCGCCGCAACAGGTGTCGCCGGGTTGAGCGCAACCCCGGCCTTGACGCCAAGATCACGGATGGCCGCAAGCGAGCGGTCAAGATGGCGGCAGGCTTCGGCATGAATGGTGATGATCTCCGCCCCCGAATCAGCGAAATCAGCGATATAGGCATCGGGATTGCTGATCATCAGATGCGCATCAAAGCATGTCTCGCTCCGGCCACGCAAACGCTTGATCACCGGCGGGCCAAAGGTGATGTTAGGCACAAAATCACCATCCATCACATCAAGGTGAATCCAATCCGCCCCCGCTTCCTCCACGGCTGAAACCTCATCGCCAAGGCAGGCAAAATCAGCGGAAAGAATAGACGGGGCAATGCGGATCGGACGCGTGGTCATCTCTTTCTTATCCCTAGATCAGGGCCCCCATTGCAACGGCGGTATCCGCCATCCGGTTGGAGAAACCCCATTCATTATCGTACCAGGTCATGATCCGGCAAAGCCCGCCTTCCATGACCTTGGTCTGGTCCATGTGGAAGATGGAAGATCTCGGGTCATGGTTGAAATCCATCGACACAAGGGGTGCATCGGTATAGCCGAGCACGCCCTTGAGCCTGCCATCGGCGGCGTCGCGGATAAGGCCGTTGATTTCCTCGACGCTGGTCGCACGATTGGTGGTGAATTTGAGATCAACCACCGAAACATTCGGGGTAGGCACCCGCATCGCCACACCATCAAGCTTGCCGTTCAACTCCGGCAGGACCAGGCCAACCGCTCTGGCGGCACCGGTGGTGGTGGGGATCATGCTGGTGGCGGCCGCCCGGGCACGATAAAGATCCTTGTGCATCGTATCCAGGACCGGTTGATCGCCGGTATAGCTGTGGATTGTGGTCATGAATCCCTGCTCAATGCCGACGGCACCATGAAGGACCGCGGCAACAGGCGCAAGACAGTTCGTCGTGCAGGAGGCGTTGGAGACAACCATATGTTCGGCGGTCAGTTTATCATGGTTGACGCCATAGACAACGGTCAGGTCAGCGCCGGTGGCCGGAGCCGAGACAAGAACACGGCGGGAGCCGTTTTCAAGATGTGCCGCCGCCTTGTCGCGATCGGTGAAAATCCCGGTGCATTCCATGGCGATATCAACACCCATATCACCCCAGGGCAGATCTTTCGGGTCACGGATGGCCGTCACCTTGATCGGGCCGCGCCCAACATTGATGGCGTCACCATCCACGGTAACATTCGCCGGGAACCTGCCGTGAACGCTGTCATATTGCAGAAGATGCGCGTTGGTTTCAACCGGGCCGAGGTCGTTGATCGCCACCACCTCAATATCTGTCCGCCCGGATTCGATAATCCCGCGAAGTATGTTCCGGCCGATCCGGCCAAATCCGTTAATTGCGACTTTTACTGCCATGCGTCTTCCCCTTCAGGACGTGATGATTGCCACCGCTTTTGCGGCCACTGCCGCGGCGGTGATGTTGAAATGATCATAGAGTTTCGGGCCCGGCGCGGATTCACCGAAACTGTTCATGCCGATGAATCCGCCATCGGTGCCGATATATTTCTCCCAGCCGAAACCTGAAGCGGCTTCAACAGCGATCCGGGGCCCTTCGCCCAGAACAGATTTGCGATAGGCCTCCTCCTGCCGGTCAAAAAGCTCCCAGCAGGGAAGTGAGACCACCGCCGCGTTGATATGATGCTCTGCCTTGAGGATGTCTCTTGCCTCCATCGCAAGCGCGAGTTCCGTGCCGGTGGCAATCAGGGTGATATCACGCCTGCCATCTGCCTCAGCCAGGACATAACCGCCAAGGGCAACCTTGTTTTCGGATGATTTCTCCCGCCGCAGCGTTGGCGTAGCCTGACGCGACAGGGCCAGTACCGATGGCGCATTCGCAAGGCCGAGCGCCACTTCCCAGGCTTCGGCCACTTCCACCGCGTCACCGGGACGGAAGACATGAAGATCCGGCGTTGCCCGAAGCATGGCGAGATGCTCGATCGGCTGATGCGTCGGCCCGTCTTCTCCAAGACCGATGGAATCATGGGTCATCACATAGACAACACGCTGCTGCATCAGGGCGGAAAGACGCATCGCGCCCCGGGCGTAATCCGAGAAGACAAGGAACGTCCCGCCATAGGGAACAAGCCCGCCATGAAGGGCAATTCCGTTCATGGCAGCGGCCATCCCGTGCTCGCGTATCCCGTAATAGATATACCGGCCCTTGAACCTGCCCGGCAGAACAGGGGCTGTATCGGCGGTCTTTGTCAGGTTCGAGCCGGTGAGATCAGCCGAGCCGCCGATGGTCAGGTCGGTGGCGGCATTCACCACCTCAAGCGTTTTCTGGCTCGATTGTCTCGTGGCCAGTTTCGGCGCGTCCTCTTTGAGCTGTTTAATATAGGCTTTCATCATGCGGGTGAATTTCGCTGGCAGCTCACCGGAGATGGCGGCAGTAAAGCGCTTGCGCTTTGGTGAGGTTTCGAGCCTTTCAGTCCAGTCCTCGTAATCCGGAACTGATCGCCTTGCGGCGTTTGTCCAGGCTTCGGCCACATCGGCCGGAATCTCAAAAGGCGGGCTGGACCAGCCCAGCGCCTTGCGGGTTGCGGCAATCTCTTCATCCCCGAGAGGCGCGCCATGTGTCTTGGCCGTTCCGGCAAGGGTCGGGGCGCCAAAGCCGATGGTCGTCTTGCAGGCAATGAGCGACGGCTTGCGGCTGGACATGGCGGCGGTCACCGCCAGGCGGATAGCGTCGTGATCATGGCCATCGATGGACTGGACATGCCAGCCGGCGGCGCGGAAACGGGCGATCTGATTGGTCGAGGTCGAAAGATCCGTGCCGCCATCGATGGAGATGGAATTGTCGTCCCAGAACACCGTCAGCCGGCCGAGTTTCAGATGCCCGGCAAGATCAATCGCCTCATGGCTGATCCCTTCCTGAAGACAGCCGTCACCGGCAATCACCCAGGTGCGGTGGTTGACGAGCTTCTCGCCAAAGCGCGACGCCATGATCCGTTCGGCCAGCGCCATGCCGACCGAGGTGGCAAGACCCTGCCCGAGCGGCCCGGTAGTTGTTTCGATACCTTTTGCCATGCCGTATTCGGGATGCCCGGCGGTAATGGCCCCAAACTGGCGGAAATTACGGATCTGATCCATCGTCATGTCGGCATAACCCATGAGATGATTCACCGCGTAATGGAGCATCGAGCCATGCCCGGCGGAAAGAACGAATCGATCCCGGTCCGGCCAGGACGGGTCCGAAGGGTTCAGTTTGATGAATTCCGAAAAAAGAACGGCGGCAACATCTGCCATGCCCATCGGCATGCCGGGATGACCGGAATTTGCCGCCTGCACCGCATCCATTGAAAGAAACCGAATGGCATCCGCCATTTTGCGCCCCAGAGACGCGGAAGCATTGACGCTGGACATCTGACCCTCTTCTCATTGCCCACGGAATTCGGCACATCTTGATCGCGTATCTGCCGAAGCCGTGGCTGGTAGCCTTTCTTAGCAACTGTTGCGCCTCTCTTCAACCGGGGATCGCCCCAAAATGGCGCTATTGATGCTCCTTTTCCAGTCGCTCCACATCTTCCCTTGCTCCGAAGAAGAGCGGCACACGCTGATGCAGGTGTTCCGGCACAAGATCAAGAATGGCGCCGGTGCCATGACTTGCTCTGCCACCTGCCTTTTCCGCCAGAAATGCCATGGGGCTGGCTTCGTAGACAAGCCTGAGCCGCCCGGCCTCATTGCCGGGGCGGTTGTCCCCGGGATAGAGGAAGATGCCGCCGCGGCGAAAGATTCGCCAGGCATCGGCAACAAGCGAACCAACCCAGCGCATGCGGAATGATCTGCCGAGCGGGCCATCCTTGCCCGCCAGCACATCGGCCATCCATCGCTGAACCGGCGGATACCAGTGATTTGCGTAGGCGGAATTGATCGCAAATTCATTGGTTGAGGCAGGGATTTCCACATCCCCTGCCATGGCGACGAACTCCCCGTGATCCGGATCAAGAACAAAGCACCTTGCCTTGTCGCTTCCGGCCAGACCAAGGATGAGCGTTGTCTGTGGGCCGTAGGTGAAAAATCCGGCCGCCAGCTGGTTGCGGCCAGGCTGAAGGGTGTTTTCGGCCGGCACGTCACCTGCCGGCAGCAGCGAGAAAATGGTTCCGATGGTCACGTTGACGCTGATATTCGATGACCCGTCCAGCGGGTCCACGGCAACAAGGAGGCTTCCTTCAGGGTTGAGCGGCACCGGATCTTCCTGCTCCTCGGAAAGAAGACAGGCAGCACCGCTGCCGGAAAGACACGAGCAGATCAGCTCTTCTGCCTGAACATCAAGAGCTTTCTGGCTGTCGCCATCGCTGTTGGTGCCGCCGATATCCGACCCAAGATCAGCGGATATACCGTTTCGATGCACCAGATGCGTGATCTGCCCTGCCGCATCGGCTAGACCGAGAATGACGGAAACCTGATCGGCATCCGTCTCGCCGGCCTGTATTGCCGCCTTGAGAAAAGCCGTCAACTTCATGCAAAACCTCCGGGGTGCTGAACGCGAAAACTAACGAGGATGGCGATCTTCCGGCAGCCCCACAACCTCCCCGGGCCGGATATATCTGTCATCCCATGCCTTGCGGGAAAAAACCTCTCTCACCATCGGCTCGTAATACGAAAGGGGCGGCATCGGGTAGTCCGGGTCAAAGGACATCTGATCCCAGCGCTCACAGAAATCGGCGCAGCTCTGCCAATAGGGGTTTTCGCGGAATTCATCGCGTTTATCTGGATTCCAGCCATAATGATGGCCGTAGTATTTCATCTGGAAAATGCCGTGTTTTTCCACCACCCAGGAAACTTCTTCCCGCACATAGGGTCGGATGATTTCGGCCGCCATGCGATCGTGATTCTGTGGTGAAAGCCCGTCGCCGATATCATGGATGAGGGCCGCGACGATCCAGTCGAGATCGGCGCCGTCATGTTCCGCCCTTGCCGCCGATTGCAGCCCATGCTCAAGCCGGTTGATCTTGTATCCGGTGAGGGATTCCCTGCCCTGCCCTTCCAACTGGTCAAGGATGCGATCCGCGGTCCGGTCGCAATATTCATGCTCGAGTTCCGCAAGCATCTGATAATCTTCATAAGTTCCTTCATCCATCCGCGTGAAGGATACGACTTTCTCCGCCATCTGATCACTCTCCTGGATCGGCCCTTGAAAGGCACTGTTAACGTAACCGATTATGGGGCAAACCGTGCTCATCTTGCAAGACAGGATAAACGCCAATGGACTGGATGAAACTTTTTATGTCGAGGCTGATCTTCGGTTCTGCCCCATTGCCGCCCGAGCCGGGCTAAGATGACGCCGGCATGCTGATCTCCCCGGTCACCCGGCCGCCCGTGAGCCGCTCAAGTTCAGCAAAGCTGCACCCGAACACCAGATGCGTATGCCCCGCCGCTGCCCAGACGGTTTCCGAACGTGACAGCGCCGAGTCGATCAGCACCACCACCTCTTCGGGCAGGCCTGCCGGCGAAACTCCCCCGATGGAATAACCTGTCACGTCCTTGACGCGTGTAGCATCCGGGCGGCTGATCTTGCCGCCAAGGCCAAGAACCCGGACAACCGCCGCCATATCACAGCGCCGATCCCCGCTGATGAGCACGGCAACCGGCATCGGCTGGCCTTGGAGCGGACCTGCCGATGGAACGAGATCGAAAATCAGCGTCTTGACGATGGCCGCGACATCAACCTTGAGCGAGCTGGCTGCCTCTTCGGCGCTGCGGGCGGTCTCCGCAAGTGCAACCAGCCGCGCTGACATCCCTGCTGCGTCAAGCGCTGCCTTGACCTTGCGGGTAGCCGGCGTGTCGGGCGCTGCGGGTGACGTCATCCCCGCGCCTCCGGCCAGGCCTGCCTGCTTAACTGGAGCAGGTCCGAGGCTGGCCTAATTCCGGGCATCAACCGCGACCGCCAACATGCAGAGCAATTCGAACATCATGGAAACACCAACCCAGGCCGTGTTGCCGCTTTGATCGAATGGCGGTGAAACTTCCACCAGATCAGCACCGATGAGGTTGAGCCCTTCGAGCCGCCGCACGAGCAACTGGGCTTCGCGGGTGGTGAAGCCGCCGATTTCAGGCGTGCCCGTGCCAGGGGCAAAGGCAGGATCGATACAGTCGATATCAAAACTGACATAGGTTGGCGCATCGCCAACGACAGCCCGGGCCTGATCCATGACATCGGCAATACTACGATCGGCAAACTCATCCATGGTGATGATCGTAACGCCGTTTGCCCTTCCCCATTCGATATCTTCGCCATCATACATGGTGCCGCGGATACCGATCTGCACCACCCGTTTCGGGTCAAGCAGGCCTTCTTCGATGGCCCGGCGGAACGGGGTGCCATGGGTGAAGCGGAAGCCGTCGAAATAGCTGTCGAAAAGATCGGTATGGGCATCGAAATGGATCATCCCCACCGGACCGTTTGTGGCAAGACCGCGGAGAACCGGCAGCGAGACCAGATGATCCCCCCCTGCGGTCATGGGGATGATGCCTCTTGAACTGATCTCAGCGTAGAAATTCGTCACCCGTTCCAGCGTATCGTTGAGATCGGCCGGATTGATCGGGCAATCGCCAAGATCCGCGCAATTCACCATCTTGAATGGGGAGATATAGGAAACAGGATGGGTGGACCTGATCATGGTCGAAAGGTCACGCAACTGGCGCGGGCCATGGCGGGCACCGGGGCGGTTGGTTGTCCCGCCATCCCATGGCACACCGACGATGCCGATATCCACCTCCCCTATTCTCGGGTGGTCAAAACCCACTATCGGCAGACGCATGAAGGTCGGCACGCCGGCAAATCTTGGCAGTTGAGCGCCGGAAACCGGCTCAAAGAAAGATGATGCGCTCATATCTTGCTCCCTTACTCATCATCAATGGCAATATATGTGGCCCGGATATCGCTGTAGGCTTCAAAAGCAAAAGCCGAGGATTCCCGTCCAAAACCTGAATTCTTGACGCCGCCAAAAGGCATGTCCGGCGGAATTAGATTATACGAATTGACCCAGACATTGCCGGCTTCGAGCTTGCCCGCGACACGGTGGGCGCGGCTCAGATCACGGGTGAAAAGCCCCGCGCCGAGACCATATTCGGTTGCGTTGGCCCGCTCAACTGCCTCGTCTTCGGTGTCGAAAACTAGAACGCTCATGACCGGGCCGAAGATCTCCTCCTTCACCACGGTCATGCTATCGGTGCAGTTGCCGAGAATGGTAGGCTGCATGAAATAGCCGCCTTCAACCCCTTGCGGGTGAAGCCGGTTGCCTCCCGTGACAAGGCTGGCACCTTCGGCAATACCTTTTTCAACATAGCCGAGAACCTTCTTCAGGTGCGGCTCCGAGATCAACGCCCCCATCTGGACGTCATCGGACATCGGGTCACCGACCGTCATGGCTTCGGTTTTTTCCTTCATCAGCCGGATGATTTCATCAGCAACAGATCGCTGGACAAAAACGCGGGTGGCGTTTGAACAGACCTCACCGGCGGTATAGAAATTGGCCTCAAGCGCGGTGGTTGCCGCCTTTTCCAGATCGCAATCCTCAAACAGGATCAGCGGTGCCTTGCCGCCGAGTTCCAATGTCACCCGCTTGAGGCTGTCCGCCGACTGCGCCATGATCTTGCGGCCGGTGGCAGACCCGCCGGTCAGCGAGACCTTGGCGATACCGGGATGCGCGCAGATGGCCGAGCCAAGCGCACCATCTCCCTGCATGACGTTCATCAGCCCGGGCGGCAGGCCAGCCTCTTCCATGATTTCCGCAATCCTCAGCGAGACGAGCGGCGTCATCTCCGATGGTTTCAGGATGAAGGCATTGCCCATGGCCAGCGCCGGCGACGACTTCCAGAGCGCGATCTGCGCCGGAAAGTTCCAGGCGCCAACCCCGGCGCAAACCCCGAGCGGTACGCGCCGTGTATACCCCACCGCGCCCGGCCACTGATGCTGGGTGCCGGTATAGGTCATGATCGCGGCGCCGAGATATTCCATCACATCGGGCCCGCTCGGCACATCGGCCGAACTGGCTTCGGCAAAAACCTTGCCGACGTCCTGCACCTCAAGCCGGGAAAGTTCATCATTGGCGTCCCGCAGGGCCGTAGCGCAACGGATGAGGATCTGCCCCCGGGCCTGAACGGATGCTTTCGCCCAGTCTTTCTGCGCCTCGCCTGCCATGGCCACGGCTTCATCAAGCATGGCAGATGTGGCAAGTTCCACTTCGGCGATGACTTCGCCTGTCGCCGGATAGTATTTCGGCACTTTTTGTGCCGCCGCTCCCTGCGGACGAGGCGCCCCGCCATAATAGCTTGAAATCACCCGTGTCATCGCCTGCTTCTCCTCAACCCTGAAGACTAAGCCTACCCATGCGGGAAAGATTTGGCCATGCAAAAATCACCTCACCCTGACAAATGTCCTCGTTGAAAAAAGAGGGTGCAAAACTGCTTCAATCCCGGGCGGATTTTGCTACAGTCAGGATATGAACCACGAGAACCAGAACAGGGACGAAGCCTACAGCCTCTCCACCCCGGAAGAACATCGCCTTTATTACGATCGCTGGGCGGAAACCTATGAAGCTGATTTCGCCATTGCCGAAGGCTATGTCTATCCCGAACGGATTGCCCGGCTTCTTGCCAGCCTGCTTCCCGACGGGGACGGCCGCATTGCCGATATCGGATGCGGCACCGGTCTTATTGGTCAGCATTTGCGTGATCTCGGCGTTACGTCACCGATTGACGGGCTTGATATCTCACAAGGCATGCTCGATGTGGCGGCGAGTAAAGATGTCTATGCAGCATTGCATCTGGCGGATCTCACCGACCCGTCCACATTGCCGGAACGGCGGTACCGGGCGCTGATCAGCGCCGGGACCTTCACCCTCGGCCATCTCGGCCCGGATGCGCTCATCCATGCCCTTGGCCTGGCCGAGCCCGGCGGCCTCGCCCTTATCGGCATCAATGCCCAGCATTTTGAGGAAAAAGGCTTTGCCGCCACCCTCACATCACTCAAGGAAGATGGCGTGATTACAGCCCCGGTTCTGCATTCGATCGGGATTTATGCGGATCCCGACGCCGTCACCGCAAGCAGCACGACTGCCACCGTCGCCGAATTCACCTTTCTCAAGGGAGCCTGAAGATGGAAATCGCCGATATCCTGATATGGGGAGGGTTCAGCATCATTGTCGCAAGATTCCTGATCCCGAGACTGCTCGACTTCCTCGGGCTTGAAGTCACGCGAAGGCCGAAAAAAGACAAACCGAAGGACTAGAGGGTCAATCCATGCTCAAGATCATCACCCATGAGGCGTTTGTCCATCACCCTGTTCCCATGGGGCATCCCGAACGTCCGGACCGGATTCGCGCCGTCTGGCAGGCCATCGAAGAGAGGTTTCAGGATATCGATCGCCTTGATGCGCCGAAAGCTGCACCTGACCGGATTGCCCTTGTTCATGGCAATGCCTATCTCGACGCCATCGCCGCCTACGACACCGAAAATGAGGGGACAACGCCTCTTGACCCCGACACCCATATGGGACGCGGATCACTTGAAGCTGGTCTTCGTGCCGCTGGCGGGGCGGTTCTCGCGGTTGACGAAGTCATGACCGGGGCGGCCGAACGCGTCTTTCTTGCCGCCCGTCCACCCGGGCATCACGCCGAGCCGGACACACCCATGGGTTTCTGTCTTTTCTCTTCGGCTGCCATCGCCGCCGAGCACGCGCGTGAAGCCCATGGCCTCACCCGCGTTGCCGTGGTGGATTTCGACGTGCATCACGGCAACGGCACGCAAGCTGCCTTCTGGAACGATGGTGATCTGCTTTTTGCTTCAAGTCATCAGATGCCGCTATTCCCGGGAACGGGCGCGGCAGATGAAACCGGCAAGGGCAATATCCACAATGCTCCGCTCCGCGCAGGCAGCGATGGCGAGACGGTGATTTCCATCTGGCGGGATCACCTCATCCCCCGGATCAGGGCCGGCAAGCCTGAACTGATCATTCTTTCGGCCGGTTTCGATGCCCATGCCGACGACCCGCTGGCAAGCGTTGAACTTCAGGCCGGGGATTTTGCCACCCTCACCACCATGATCCGGCAACTGGCCGAAGACTGTGCTGAAGGCAGGCTCGTTTCACTGCTCGAAGGCGGATATGACCTTGCGGCGCTGAAAGATTCGGTCACCGCACATCTTGGTGCCTTGCGCTGATCCTGACCGGGCCATTTACTCCTTGAGCCAGTCTGCGAGCACTTCATCGGTATGTTCGCCGCATCGCGGCGGCGCATGGCGGTAGGAAACGGGCGTTGCCGATAATCTGAGCGGATTGCCGATAAGATCTACCGTGCCATGTTCAGCCCCTTCATAGGGCATGGAAATCCTCATCTTGCGCGCCTTTACCTGATCCGATGCAAAGACATCCGCCATGTTGTGAACCGGGCCTGCCGGAACACCCCTCTCTTCACAGGCTTTGAGGAGATCATCGCGTTTCCACTGGCGGATCAGCTCCTCAAGCAAGGGGACGATGACCTCGCGATGGCGAAGCCGGTCCGGGTTGGTTCTGAAACGATCATCTTCGGCAAGATCTGCGCGGCCGAGGATGGCGGCAAAGGCGGCAAACTGGGTATCGTTGCCGACGGCGATGATCACATGGCTGTCGGCCGTGGCAAAGACCTGATAGGGAACGATATTGGCATGGGTATTGCCCATCGGCGCTGGCACGATGCCGGAGAGAAGGTAATTCACCCCGACATTCGCCAGCCAGGATACTTGCGCGTCCACCAGCGCGATATCGATATGCTGGCCTTCGCCGGTGGCGTCGCGATGCCGGAGCGCGGCCAGAATACCGGTGACGCTGTACATGCCCGTGATCAGATCAGCCACCGCAACACCGACTTTCTGCGGCTGTCCACCCTTTTCGCCGGTAATCGACATATAACCGCCATAGCCCTGGACCATGATATCGTAGCCGGCGCGATGCGCGTTGGGGCCGGTCTGGCCGAAACCGGTGATCGAACAGTAGATGAGCCCGGGGTTAACCGCCTTCAGATCCTCATAGCCAAGCCCGTATTTTGCAAGCCCGCCAAGTTTGAAGTTTTCAATCAGTACATCAGCTTTGGCCGCAAGCCGTTGAAGCGTTGCCGCCCCTTCATCGGTGGTGATATCAAGAGCAAGTGACCGCTTGTTTCGATTGGCCGCAAGATAATACCCGCTTTCCGTCGTCGGCTGACCCGCTGCATCGTTAAGGTAGGGCGGCCCCCAGCTGCGGGTATCATCCCCCTGCCCCGGACGTTCAACCTTCACCACATCCGCGCCAAGATCACCGAGCAGCTGGGTCGCCGTCGGCCCGGCCAGGATTCGCGTCAAATCGAGAATACGAAGCCCGCTGAGCGGGCCGGGATTGGCAGGAAATGTATCTTCGGACATGAAAAACCCCTTCTAGAGACGGAAAGCCGCAGCCAGAAGCCCGGCGGCAAGCCAGAACATGATCAGCGCAATGCCAAGATCAATGCGCTTCCATATTCCAGGGCTGGTAAGGTGGCGGCCTATGGCCTTTGCACCATACCCCAGCCCGAAAAAGAAGACAAAACTGGAGATCGCCGCGCCGAGGCCGAAAACCGCCCTTTCCGGAGGCGCAAGAGTTGATGCAATGCCGCCCAGCAGCACCACCGTATCAAGGTAGACATGCGGGTTGAGCCAGGTCAACGCCGCCGCCATCACCAGCGCCGGGATCAGTTTATGCTGGCCACTCCCTTCTGCCTTGAGGCTGGACTGCCCTTTGATGGCATCACGCAACCTCAGAAGGCCATATCCCGAAAGCCAGCCCGCGGCCAGAAGATAGAGCCAGAAGGAAACATCTTCCATCCCGCCAAGCACCGCCCCCATGCCCGTGATCCCGAGGGCAATCAGAACAGCATCGGAAAGCGCGCAGAAAAGACAGATCGCAAAGACATGGGTGCCGTTAAGGCCTGCCCGCAACACATAGGCATTCTGTGCGCCGATGGCCAGGATCAGCGACAAGCCCAGAAGAAAGCCCTTCAAAAACGTCATTCTCCCCCCAGATGCTCATGCGGCAAGGTGTTTTTCCTGCATTTCCCCTTGCGGTGGCCGCGCCCAGAGATAAGTATAGAGTATGTACCTCATGAAAACCATGCGAATAGATCTGCGCGGGCTCCTTTCAGGACTGGCCCTGTGCCTGATGCTTTCTGGCGCGTCCCTTGCAGAAGGGCGGGCCGATGAAAGCAACGCGCAGCTCAATGCCCTCTTCCATGATCTGGCCGAGGCCACAACAGAGACCGCCGCCGCCAAGACCATCCATGAGATCTGGCAGATCTGGACCGGCGACAGCGAAAACAGCACCAGCAAGGTGATGATGGAGCATGGCCTCACCCTGATGCAGGCAGGAAATTTCAAGGGCGCCGAGCGTGTCTTCACGCAGCTGATCGAGCGTGAACCCGATTACATGGAAGCCTGGAACAAGAGAGCAACCGTGCGCTACATGTTGAGCAATCTGACCGGCTCTGAAGAGGATATCGCCGAAGTGCTGGTGCGGGAGCCGCGACATTTCGGGGCCCTCTCCGGCCTTGCCATGATACGCCTCAAGCGTGGCAATATGGAGGAAGCGCTAAAGCTTTATCGGCATATTCTCACCATCAACCCGTTCAGCCCCGATGCCTTGCGCCTCATTCCCGAGATCGAGGTGCAACTGCGCGGGGATCCCGCCTGAATATCCTGAGGGGGAAAGATGTCTTCATCACCACGCATGGGCGATCTTTTCGGGGGTGACGATGCCCGGACATGGCTCAATCTTCCCGAAGGCCGAATTTCAGAAGAGATGACGGCTGATATCGCCATCCTCGGGATCGGTTCGGCCACGCCGTACCCGCTCGGCTCCTATTGCAAGGAGGCGCCTGACGCCATCAGGAAGGCCCGGACCTGGCCCGGGATGCTCGATCATCATGACTTTGATCTTCATGGCACGGCACCATCGGGGGGCATTCTTCCCGAAGGCGTGACGGCCGTTGATTGCGGCAATCTTGACGTGACCGACAGCGCCGATGCCGCCATCACCGCCCGCAACAGGGAGATCATCCGGCAACATATCGGCATGCTCCGACGGGCCGGGGCGGTGCCGTTCATCTTTGGCGGTGATGACAGTATCCCTATCCCCGTGCTTGAAGCCTATGCGGATGAGGCGCCGCTCTCGATCCTCCAGATCGATGCCCATATCGACTGGCGGGACGAGGTTGATGGCGAAAGGATGGGGCTTTCGAGCAATATGCGCCGGGCCAGTGAAATGGATCACATCGGCACGATTGTCCAGCTTGCCGCCCGCGGCATCGGCTCGGCCCGGGGAGGTGACGTGAAGGATGCGCTGAATTACGGCACCCGCCTTCATCCCATGCAACAACTTCTTGAAGGTGGCGGAATAGCCCGCGCCATCGAAGACCTGCCCGAAGGCGTGCCTCTTTATATCGCCCTTGACGTTGACAGCCTTGATCCGGTGCATATGCCCGCGGTGATAGGCGCCGCGCCCGGCGGGCTCAACTACTGGCAGATGATGGAAATCTTCAGGCGGGCCTCCGAACGTGCCCCGATCATTGGCTTCAATATGGTTGAAATGATGCCGGCGCAGGATATCAACGGCCAGGGTGCGCTGATGGCCTCCCGCCTCGGTATTTCCATGCTCGGCCTGATTGCAGGCCAGATCGCGCGTGGCCAGCCATGATCGCCAAACTTCTGCTGATTGCTGTTGTCGCTTTTCTTGTCTTCTGGGTTGCCGGCCGGGTCATGCCGCAGCTTTCATCGCAGTTCAGAAACAGGATCCTGCCCATTCTTCTGTCGCCGGTGATGCTGCCCGTGATCAAACGGGTCGGGATGCTTCTTCTGCGGATTCTGTTCCGTCGGTGAAATATCGCTGATAGACCTCTCGGGCAGCGCGGAAAATCAGGGCATGCCTTGCCGCAAGCGCTCCCTGATCCGGGATGTAGCCACCGCCGATGACCGTTGCCACCGGTATCCCGCGGCGGCAGAACCAGTCCAGCACCATTTCATCCCGTGCCAGTATCCCCGCATCGCTGAGATCAAGCCAGCCGAGGGTATCGCCGCGATGAACATCAACCCCGGCATCATAGAGAACGAGATCAGGGGTGATGCGATCCATAAGCCGATGCAGGGTATCATTAAGGATGGCAAGATAGAGCTCATCCCCGGTCCCGCGCGGGACTTCCACATCAAGATCACTTTCCGCCTTGCGGGCCGGGTAGTTTTTCGCGCAATGCAGGGAACAGGTAAAGACAGCCCGCTCCTTTTCAAGGATGCGGGCGGTGCCATCTCCCTGATGCACATCGGCGTCAAGGATCAGAACAGAACCTGCCTCGCCCCTCTCGATCAGCCGCGTGGCGGCATAGGCAAGATCATTGAAAACACAGAACCCTGCACCGTGGCTGTAATGCGCATGATGCGTCCCGCCCGCGGCATGGCAGGCAAGCCCGTGGGCAAGTGCCTTTTTTGCGGCAAGATAGGTGCCGGCGGGGGCAAGAAAGGACCGGCGGGCAAGACGCTCCGACCAGGGCAGGCCCAGCACCCGAAGCGCCGACGGATCTAGCGTGCCTTCGGCTACCGCGTCAATATATCCGCGGTCATGCACCCGTGCCAGATCATCACGCGTGACGGGATGCGGGAAGATAATCCGTACCCCTCGGGTAAGGTTTTGCTCAATCAGGCAGGACATCAGCGCCGAAAATTTCGATGCGGAAAACCGATGTTCCGGCGGCAGGGGGATATCGTAATCGGGATGGGTGACAAAATACAGCATGGCCAGTCTGGGAAAATGGCGTTGTTATTCCTACCTTATAGGGGTAAGGGATAGATCAAGGCCAGCATGATCTGGCCTCGGTCACGGAATACGGCATGCTTGATCAATGGACACAAACCTTCCTGCTGGCGATGGTGGTCATCGACCCGATTTCGCTTGCCCCCATCTTTCTTGCCATGGTCAGCCCATATGGGAAGGCGGCGATCGACCGTATCATTATCGTGGCCACGATTGTGGCCATCGGGGTGCTGGGAAGTTTCTACCTTTTCGGTGGACCGTTTCTGGAAAAGATCGGGGTAGAGGTGGCGTCATTCCGAATATTGGGGGGGATCTTTCTGCTCGCTGTGGCGTTTGAGATGGTCTTTGAACGCCGCACCAGCCGCAAGATTTCAACCGCCGAGCAGGTCGCCAGCAAAGCCGAGCTTGACAGCCTCGCCGTCTTTCCCCTGGCCATTCCCCTGATCGCCGGACCGGCCGCCCTGACGCTTACCGTCGTGACCGCACAATCTGAGGCGTTCGGCAGCGCCGGGCATCTGATGGGCTTTCTGCCGATCGCCGCTGTTGTCGTGCTGGCCGCGGTGGCGATGAAGGCGGCGGCGTTTGCAACCCGCATCCTGACGCCTGTTGTCACGCTGGTCATTCAGCGGCTCTTCGGCATGATACTCGGGGCGCTGGCCACCCAGTTTGTCATCGACGGAATCAAGGAAATCTTTTTCTAGGACAGAACCATGAGCGCAGAAGTTGAGATTTATACAAGTTCACTATGTGGATACTGCAGTGCCGCAAAACGCCTGCTTGAGCAGAAGGGCATCACGTTTAACGAGATTGACGTCACTTTTGATGCGGAGACGCGCCGCGCCATGACCTTGCGCGCTGGCGGGCGGACATCCGTGCCGCAGATCTTCATCAATGACCAGTCGATCGGCGGCTGTGATGACCTTTATGCGCTGGAACGTGCAGGAGAGCTCGATGCTCTTCTGGCTGACAGAAAGGCTTCGGCGAGCTAGTCGGCTTTCCCGCCATGGGCAGCCGACCAGTCTTTCGGCGCGTCGAGAAATTCGGCCACGGCATCAAGCGTCTTCTTGTCGAATTTCTCCATCTCGCGGGCAAGATTTAGCACATCACGCCAGGTGGTCAGGTAATGGAGGGTGAGGTTGTTATCGGCCATGATCTCTTGTGTTTCCTTGAAGATGTCATAGAAAAACACAACGAAGGTATGGTGGCATTCGGCCCCGGCCTTGCGCAAGGCATCCACAAAGACGATCTTGCTGCCGCCATCGGTGGCAAGATCCTCGACAAGCAAGACCCGATCACCTTCACGGATCTGGCCTTCGATCTGGGCATCACGTCCGAAACCCTTTGGCTTCTTGCGGACATACTGCATCGGCAGCCCCATCCGTTCGGCAAACCAGGCGGCAAAGGGAATACCGGCAGTCTCCCCGCCGGCAACGCTGTCAAACGCCTCATATCCTGCTGTTTCCATCACCGTCGCGACGCCAAAATCCATCAGCGATGACCGGATACGCGGAAAGGAGATGAGTTTTCGGCAGTCGATATAAACAGGGCTCGCCGCACCTGAGGTCAGGATAAATGGGGGATCACTGCGGAAATGCACGGCATCGATTTCCAGCAGCATTCTGGCGGCGGCACGGGCTATGTGATCTCGGTCGGGATAGGTTGTCTGGAGCATGGTCTTTTCCTGTTCAGCTTATCGTATCAACACGCCAGAAGAGGTCAACGCCCGGATCAAAGATCGTCACGGTCTCATCCCCAGCCTCAAGGGTTGCGGGAAAGGAGATGGGCGTCTTCTGCCGGGTAAGGCGTATTGTCGCGGCATTCGGCGCAACCCCGTAGAACGCCGGCCCGCCCAGACTGGTAAAACCTTCCAACTGGTCGAGGGCGCCTTCCTCTTCGAAGACATGGGCAAGGCAGGAAAGCGTATTGGGGGCGGAGTAGATCCCGGCGCAGCCGCAAGCCTGCAGCTTGGCCCGGTCCGGATGCGGCGCCGAATCCGTGCCCAGAAAGAACCGCGGATCACCGGAGGTCGCCACCCGCCGCAGGGCAAGCCGGTGGTCTTCACGTTTCGCCACCGGCAGGCAGTAATAATGTGGCCGAATACCGCCGGCCAGAATATGATTGCGGTTGATCATCAGATGATGGGTGGTGATCGTCGCCGCCAGATGGGTGGCGGCAGCCTTGATGTAATCGGCCGCATCAGCGGTGGTGATATGTTCCATGACCACCTTGAGTTCCGGCAGCGCCGTGCGAATCGGGTCAAGCACGGTTTCGATGAACACACGCTCCCGATCAAAGATATCCACCGCCGCATCGGTCACCTCACCATGCACGCAGAGCGGCAGGCCCGTCTCCGCCATGCGTTCAAGCACCGGCATGACGCGGGCAATATCACGCACTCCGGAGGCGGAGTTCGTGGTCGCCCCGGCCGGATAGAGTTTGACCGCCGTCAGGATGCCGTCGGCATGGCCCCGGACCAGATCATCCGGGTCGGTATCTTCGGTCAGATACGCCGTCATGAGCGGCGTGAATTCCATCCCTTCGGGCAGGGCACGGAGGATACGTTCACGATAGGCCGCAACCTCGGTCGAGCGGACAAGGGGCGGCACGAGATTGGGCATGATGATGGCCCGGCGGAAATGCCGTGCGGTATCAGGCAGAACGGCCCTGAGCATCTCCCCGTCGCGAAGATGAAGATGCCAGTCATCCGGCGCGATAATGTCCAGCGTATCTTTCACGCCTGAATTCTCCTGCCTGCAAAATCATTCTCTTATCAATCCCGGGAAGGATCATGGTCTAATACCACGCATCTTCCATGCTGGCTTTCTTTTTTGCGACAAAATCCTCGATTTCTTCGCGCCTGGCAATATCCATGGGCGGCGCTTCATATTCATCAAGCATGGTGTTCCAGCACTCATAGGCGCGGCGGGCGGTATCCTTGCCGCCATCTTCCATCCATTGCTCATAACTGTCGGCATTGGAAAGAAGAGGTTCATAGAAGGCGGTTTCGTAATTCGCCATGGTATGGGCTGATCCGAGGAAATGCCCGGCCGGTTCCACATCATCATAGGCTGATCGGCCAAGCCCATTATCCGAAAGGTCCATGCCTTCAAGGAGTTTCTGATACCCGCCGAGACGATCGGCGTCGATGAGCAGCTTTTCATATCCGGTGGTGAGCCCGCCTTCGAGCCAGCCCGCCGAATGGAGAACAAAATTCGCCCCGGCCATGGCCGTTGAATGCATGCTGTCGGCGCTCTCTGCCGCGGCCTGGGCATCGGGGAGTTTGGACGCCGTCAGCGAGCCGCCACACCTAAGCGGCACCTTGAGCCGGCGCGCAAGCTGGCCGATGACATAGTTTGATGCGGTGGGTTCAGGCATGCCGAAAGTCGGCGCCCCTGTCCGCAGCGACATCGATGAGAGGAAATTGCCCAGAACAAACGGTGCCCCTTTACGGACAAGCTGGGTGAAGGCCCCGCAGGCCATGGCTTCGGCCAGCGCCTGGGCAATCGAGGCCGCGGTGGTGACCGGCCCCATCGCCCCGCTCAGGATAAAGGGGACGACGACCATCCCCTGTCCGGCGGCGGAATATGTCCGGATGGCTTCGGTCACGACCTTGTCCACCAGAAGAGGTGAATTGGTGTTGACGTTGCCCATGATGACGCAGTGATCTTCGAGGAAATCAGCGCCGAAAAGGATCCGGGCCATGGCAACGCTGTCTTCCGCCCGGGATTTGGCGGTGATCGCCCCGAGCATCGGCTTATCGGAATAGATCATATGGGTTGCCACCATATCAAGATGGCGTTTGTTGACCGGAATATCACACGGCTCGCATGTCACCAGACCGGAATGGTGCAAGGCTGGCAGGGCCGAGGTCAATTTGACGAGATTCTGCAAATCTTCCAGCGTGCCGTAGCGCCGCCCCTTTTCAATATCCATGACAAAAGGAGGACCATAGACCGGCGCAAAAACCTGATTGCCCTCACCTATGCGCACGGACCTCTCCGGGTTGCGGGCATGCTGGACAAAAGACACCGGGCAGGTTTCCATGAGCTTTCGGGCCATGCCGCGTGGCAGGCGCACACGCGTTCCATCAATATCGGCCCCGGCATCACGCCATATCTCAAGCGCGACCGGATCATCGGTAAACTCAAGGCCGATCTCCTGCATCAGCCATTCGGCCTGATCTTCGATCCTGGAGAGGCCTTCTTCGCCGAGGTAATTTGTAAAGGGGATACGGCGCTGGATATAGGGAAAGGCAACAACCTTTGTTGCCGTTTCACTGCGGCGACTTCGTCTGGTCCGGCGCTGTTCCATCCGTATCTCCCCCTTGAAGAGATCAAAAAAAATCACGGTATCCGAAACCGGATACCGTGAGAAGATTATTTTTATCGTATCAAATCAGGGCTTATTCAGCGGCCTGTTGAGGGCGCATATCGTCAGGGTCAATCCCGGCGACAACCGTCGGCTTTTTCATGGCGTCCCGACGGAATGGCTCCCCGAGTTCCTGATTGAGAATGACTTCGATGAAGGTGGTGATCTTGTTGTCCATCTGATCCTTGATGGCCTGATCAAGTGCCGCCGTCAGCTCATCCATGCCCTTGACGGTAACGCCCTTGAGCCCGCAACCTTCGGCAACACGGGCATAACTCAGATGCGGATCAAGCTCGGTGCCAACAAAATTGTTGTCATACCAGAGCGTGGTGTTGCGCTTTTCCGCACCCCACTGGTAGTTGCGGAAAATCACCATGGTGATGGCCGGCCAGTCATCACGGCCGCACGCGGTCATCTCATTCATTGAAATCCCGAAAGCGCCGTCACCGGCAAAGCCGACCACCGGGGTGTCCGGCTTGCCGATCTTGGCCCCGAGCACGGACGGGAAACCATACCCGCATGGACCGAAAAGACCGGGCGCAAGATATTTGCGGCCCTCTTCGAAAGTGGGATAGGCGTTGCCGATGGCGCAGTTGTTGCCAATGTCGGAGGAAATGATGGCTTCCTTGGGCAGGGCGGCCTGTATCGCCCGCCAGGCCATACGCGGCGACATGCGGTCACTGTCACGGGTCCGGGCATCGGCATTCCAGCTGGTGCCGGGATCATCATCTTCATGATCCATGGAGCTGAGTGCCTGCAACCAGGCTGACTTGGCCTGATGGATGGCGGCCTTGCGTTCGGCACGGCCAGCGTCGCCTGCGGATGGCGCAAGCTGATCAAGGATCTGTGTTGCGACGGCCTTGGCATCGCCGCAGATCCCCACCGTGACCTTCTTGGTCAGGCCGATACGGTCAGGGTTGATATCCACCTGGATGATCTTTGCGTCCTTGGGCCAATAGTCAATGCCATACCCCGGCAGGGTTGAAAACGGGTTGAGGCGCGTTCCAAGCGCCAGCACGACATCGGCTTGGGCGATCAGTTCCATGGCCGCGCGTGAGCCATTATAGCCAAGGGGACCAGCGGCAAGTTCATGGCTGCCCGGGAAACTGTCATTGTGCTGATATCCCGAACAGACAGGTGCATCAAGACGTTCGGCCAATGCTTTGGTTGCATTGATCGCCCCGCCGATCACCACACCGGCACCGGAAAGAATGACCGGAAACTTCGCTTCGGAGAGCATCTGGGCTGCCTGGGCAATCGCGTCGCGGCCGCCTTGCGGACGCTCGATCCGGACAACCGGCGGCAGGTCGATATCAATAACCTGGGTCCAGTAGTCACGGGGCACGTTGATCTGGGCCGGCGCGGAAGAACGAAAGGCCTTTTCGATCACGCGATTGAGAACCTCGGCAATCCGGACCGGATCACGCACTTCCTCCTGATAACATACCATATCCCGAAACAAAGCCATTTGCTCGACTTCCTGGAACCCGCCCTGGCCGATCGTCTTGTTCGCGGCCTGAGGCGTTACCAGAAGAAGGGGGGTGTGATTCCAGTAGGCTGTCTTGATCGGGGTCACGAAATTGGTGATCCCCGGGCCATTCTGGGCAATGCACATCGACATCTTGCCGGTGGCGCGGGTATAGCCATCAGCCATGATCCCGCCATTGGTCTCATGGGCCACATCCCAGAAAGTGATCCCGGCCTTGGGGAAGAGGTCCGAAATCGGCATGAACGCCGATCCGATAATCCCGAACGCATGTTCAATCCCATGCATCTGAAGGACTTTGACAAAAGCTTCTTCGGTGGTCATTTTCATGGCAGGTCTCCTCTGGCGTTCATGCTTGTTCATCAAGGCAAGCGCATTGGTGCGGTCCTGCCTTTTAAATAACATCTTATTTTTATGAAACCCGCCGGGTTTAAGATAGGTCCAGTTCAGCCAATATTTGGTACCAGCCCTGCCCGCATACATGGGTTAAGGCTGGCGAAACGTGAAAAACGCCTTACATCAGGACACAAGAGGCAGATAGAATGGCACATATCTTCATTACCGGCGCAAGTTCAGGCATTGGCGAGGCCCTTTCCCATGCGCTTTGCCGCAACGGCCACCGGATAAGCGGCGTGGCCCGGCGTCGTGATCGCCTGCAGCAGATGAAAGATAAACTCGAAGGCTTTGCCGCGATCACGGCGGATGTCACGAGCCCTGATGCGATGATGGCGGCCGCCGGCGAGGCGGAACAGATCCACGGGCCGATCGATATCGCCATCCTCAATGCCGGGGTCTATACCCCGCAGGATGGGCGGTCACCCGATGTCGAGGTCTTCCGCCAGCATATCGAGGTCAATTACATGGGCGTGGTGCATGCGCTGGCTGCCATCACCCCCGGGATGGTGGCGCGAGGCCGGGGCCGCATCATGATCGTCTCTTCGGTGGCGGGATGGCGCGGCCTGCCGAAATCTGCCGCCTATGGACCGACAAAGGCCGCCCTGATTTCCCTTGCCGAGTCGCTCTGGTTTGATCTGAAACCTGCAGGGATTACGGTTCAGGTCATCTGCCCCGGCTTTGTTGATACCGAAGCCACTGCCATCAATGATTTCGACATGCCCGATCTCCAGTCACCGGCGGCGGCGGCGCAAGCCATCCTCAGAGGGATGGAAACCGACCGGTTTGAAATAGCCTTCCCGAAACGCTTTGCGCGAATGATGCGGCTGTTGCGTTACCTGCCCTACCGGACGTATTTTGCTCTTGTCAGCAAAAGGACCGGACGATCATGACTTCCCAGCATCTGATGACGGCGGCAACGCGCTATGCCGAGGCTTTTTCCCGGCTTCAACCGGACAGGATTGATCAGCTTGTTGATCTCGTTCACGATGAGGTGATTTTTGCCGACCCGTTCAACCGGTTGCGTGGCAAGGCTTCCTTTCGTCAGGTCTTTGCCCATATGTTCGAGGTCTGCGATGAGCCCCGCTTTCAGGTATCGGACATTGCCTCCGGGCAGAAGGCGGTATATCTGCGCTGGCGCATGACCGGGCGGTTGCGCTCATGGCCCCGAACCGAGATTGATCTTGAAGGGATGAGCGAGATCACCATCAATGCCGATGGCCTGATCACGGCACATATCGACCATTGGGACAGTGCAAGCCAGCTGCTCAGCAAACTGCCGGGGATAGGGCTTGTCATGAAATCCATGCTCAGGCTTTTCCGGCTTCCGCCCGGGACGGTGGGGGAGTGACGTATAAAAAGGGGTTATTCTCTTACAAGCAGCATCTGCTTGACATCGATGGATCCGGCACGGAACCCGCCCTCGCAATAGGCAAGATAGAGCTCCCACATCCTTTTGAATCTTGAATCAAACCCCTTGCCGTCAAGCTCCGGCCAGGCGGCGAGAAACCGCTCCCTCCAGACCCTGAGCGTGTCGGCATAATGCTGGCCGAACCCGTCCGCCGCCTCCATTCTGAGCCCGGCATTCCTTATCGGATCCGCAAGCGCAGGCATGGAGGGCAACATCCCGCCCGGGAAAATATATCGCTGGATGAAATCAGGTTCCCGGCGGTAATCATCAAAGACCGCATCATCGATGGTGATGACCTGAAGGGCTGCCTTGCCGCCGCGTTCAAGACAGCGTGAAAGGGTTTCAAAATAGGTCGGCCAGTAGGCTTCCCCCACGGCTTCGAACATCTCGATGGAGACAATGCGGTCATAGGAATGATCAAGATCACGATAATCCTTGAGAACGATGGTCACGAGATCATCGAGCCCGGCTTCTGCCATCCGCTTCGTGGCGTAATCAAACTGTTCCTTTGAAATGGTAATGCCGGTCACCCTTGCTTTCAGATGCCGGGCGGCATATTCGGCAAATCCGCCCCATCCGCAACCGATTTCCAGCACATGATGCCCTTCGCGGATATCGGCAAGCTCGGCGAGACGGCGATATTTGGCCTCCTGCGCACGGGTCAGGTCCTGGCTTTCATCCTCAAAAATCGCCGAGGAATAGGTCATGCTCTGATCAAGCCATTTGGCATAGAAACTGTTGCCGAGATCATAATGAAAGGAAATATTCTTTCGTGATCCTGCTTTGGTGTTTGAACGCATCTGATGATACATCAACCTTAACCAGGTCTTGATCCGTGAAAATTTGAGATTCTCCTCCACATACGCATTCTGGAGAACGACCAGCTCAATCAGCGCCGCCAGACGTGTGCTGCTGACCCCGCCGGTCATGAAAGCTTCACAAAAACCCATCTTGCCATCACGCATGATCTGCCCCAGGGCAGCGCGGCTGTTGATCTGAAGATCGGCTTCAGGTCCGGGCTTATCGCCGGTGAATTTATAGGTGCTGCCATCCGCCAGCATAAGATGAAGGGTGCCGGCGCGGATATTCTGCAACACCGTCAGAAATGCCCGCACCTGCAGAGGATATAGAAGAGAAGATATCATGCCGGATCCTTTTTTCTTGTTCTGGCCTCTGACCAGGGTGTTGCGGGAGGTTCAGGGCGAGCAAAGAACGGCACGTTCTTGGCCCATAGTTTGAGCGCTTCAATATGGATGGAAACAAGAGGCCGCATGGGAAACAGCCTGGCCCAGATCAGGCCCGTCAAAATTGATCTGCTTGAAAGCGGGATAATATCGCCGCGCAAGCTTGCCGTCAGCGCCTGCTTTCCTTCGATCTGGTAATCGATCAAGAGACTGATCTTCTCTGCTGCTGCGCGTATCTTCAACCTGTATTCACCCTTGACCGGGAAAAACGGTGATACATGGAGCATTTTTTCAACTTCATGCACCGGTGCCCCCCTTCCATCAATGGCAGCGATATAGGAATGCATATCCCCGAAAGTATTCCGCACTTCATAAATGCAGAATACCGGTTTGTCCTGATCATCATAACACAGATAGACCGAGATAGGATTAAAAGCTGCGCCAAGAATGCGCGGGAAGGTCAGCAGGCGAACCCGCGCAACAGGTGTATCAGGGCAATGCTGCCGGGCAAGACGTCTTGCATAATCAGCAAGAGGTTCGACGAGCTTTCTTCCGGCAGCAAAATTCGGCCCGTAATCTTTCTCGTCAAACGAGAGCAGATTAAAGCGGCCGATGGCAAAGGCAGCACTCAGCCTGCCAGCTTCATCAAGTCGGTCAAGATCAAGCCAGATCGACAGGCCACGCCGCTCAAGCCGGTGGCTCGCTGGCTGATGACGCGTATGGATGATACTCGATCTGACAAGGCAGCAGGCTTGCATCAGGCGGGCCTTTTTTCCTCTGCCATGTCTTTCGCGATGGCGTAGCCAGCGGTCGGGCTTTCCCAGGGAATCTCGACGCCAAGACTGCGCGCAATGGCAACGGCAGATGCCAGACCGTCTTCATGAAATCCGTATCGTGTCCAGGCTCCGGCATAGAAAAGCCCGTTCTTTCCCTGCAGGGAAGGCAGAAGCCGCTGGGCATCAATGGCTTTCTGATCAAATACCGGATGATCATAGAAATATTCACCATGGACAAGCGCCGGGTCAGGTTCGATGAAAGGGTTGAGCGAAACCAATAGCGGTGTAGCCACCTTTATATTCTGCAGCCGGTTCATCCAGTAGGTCACGCAGAGCCCGTCGCGTGGATCACGCCGGGTCAGGTAGCTCCATGACGCCCAGGCAGATTTTCGCCTTGGCATGAGCCGTGTATCGCTGTGGAGAAGAACACGATTGGGCTGAAAATCAAACGCCCCGAGAATCCGGCTTTCTTCCGGGTGAGGATCATCGATGAGTTTCAGGGACTGATCAGCATGCGCGGCCAGAACCACCCTATCGTACCAGACTTCACCAACCCCTCTGATATGAAGCGCCACCCCGCCTGCTTTGCGCGTGATCCCCTCAATCAATGTCTCTGGGTGGATATTTCTGCCAAGGGCTTCTTCGATTTTCCGCACATACTGGCGCGAGCCTCCGGTCACCGTCCGCCAGCGTGGACGCTCAATGAAATTCAGCAGCTGATGATTATTCATGAACGCGATGAATGACCGGGCCGGAAAAGCCAGCATGGTTTCGGCAGGACAGGACCAGATCGCCGACGCCATCGGCAGAAGATGATCCTGAACAAAGGCATCACCATAGCCAAGCCGTGCGATGAACTGCCCCAGACTTTCGCCTTCAGGTCCCTGCCCCACCTCAACCGTGGCGCTGCGATAAAACCGAACCAGATCACGCAACATGGCCCAATAGGCTGGCCGAACAAGGTTGGACGGCTGGGCCAGAAGCCCCCGGAGCGAGCCTTCGTATTCGCAATCACCGGGCCCGATGGAAACGCCAAAGGACATATCGGTGGTTTCTGTTTCCACGCCAAGATGATCAAACATCCCGACAAGATTGGGGTAATTGAGCGGGTTGAAGACGATGAAGCCTGTATCCACCGGCACCTGGCCTTCGGCGGTCATCACATCCACGGTATGTGAGTGTCCGCCAATGCGATTATCACCTTCGTAAAGATGTGTCTCATAGGAACGGGAGAGAAGATAAGCCGACGCCAGACCGGAGATGCCGGAGCCAATAACAGCAATACGCATAATTTATTCCTAATTTATAATATCCATGAGATAGATCTGCTGCGTGGCTTGACCAGATGCGGCTATTAATTATCTTGTGATTTGATCTGCGCGAAAGCATTGAGCGCACGTTGACGGCCGGCTGCATGGTCAACAAGAGGTTCGGGATAAGTTTTTCCAAGCCTTAGGCCTGCGCTGAGGCGCAACCCTTCCGGCGCGTCGAATGGCGCAAAAAGAGAACGGTCATCCATCTTTGCCACTTCGGGAACCCATTTCCGGACATAGGCACCGGCATCGAATTTCTGCCCCTGGGTGATGGGGTTGAAGACCCGGAAATAGGGCGAGGCATCGGCGCCGCATCCTGCCACCCACTGCCAGCCTGCACTGTTCGAGGCAAGATCAGCATCCACCAGCGTGTCATGAAACCATCGCGCGCCTTCCTGCCATGGGATGAGCAGATGCTTGGTGAGGAAAGACGCCGTGATCATGCGGACACGGTTATGCATCCAGCCTGTTTCATAAAGCTCCCGCATGCCGGCATCGATGAGCGGGTAGCCTGTCTGGCCGCGCTGCCAGGCGGCTAGGTCACTTGCATAATCCTGACGCCAGGGGAAGTGTTCAAATTCGGCCCTCAAGGGGCGGTCCGGCATATCGGCAAACTGATCCAGCAGTTCATAGGAAAATTCACGCCATATAACCTCCGCGATAAACGTCTCCGCATCAGCGGAAGGGGCGCCGCCAGCATGCTCCATCACCGCATGAAACACCGTCACCGGAGAGATTTCGCCAAAATGCAGATGCGGCGACAGCCGGGATGTTCCCGAGATCGAAGGCCGGTCGCGAGATGTACCATAACGGGTGATCGTATCTTCAAGGAAATCATCAAGTCGTTGCAGTGCCGCCGCTTCGCCGACGCGCCACGCCCGATCAATCCCGCCGGACCAGTCCGGATTCCGGGGCAGAAGTTTCATCTCATCCAGTGTCGCTGATCTTGGCCATGAGGACGGCGACGGTAACGCGCCCGGTCGCGGCAGAACCGCCCGCATCCCCCCTTGCGCGAGCAGGTTTCGCTTATAGGGGGTGAAGACTTTCATCCGCGTCCCTGCTTTTGAGCGCACCTCACCAAAATCTTTCAGAAACGAGCCGTTTTCAAGATGCGTGGGGATGCCCTCTTTCGCCAGCACTTCAGCCACCGCAGAAAGCTGGGCCTTTGACCAGGGCTCACCCCTTTTATGGGTGTAGAGCGCAACAGCCCCGATCTCTTCTGCCAGCGCTGGAAGAATTCGCACGGCATCGCCTTTGCGAAGAATGAGCTTTGAGCCCATCCGCTCAAACCCGCGGGCGAGATCATCAAGGCTGTGATGCAGCCACCATCGACTTGCACCCCCCATGGCCCAGTCGCCTGCCGCGCTTTCATCAAGAATATAAACCGGAACAACCGCATGACCGGAGGATATCGCCGCCGTAAGCGCAGGATGATCCCCTATCCGCAGATCCTGATGAAACCAGCAGAGTACCGTTGCCATAGCTGACCTTTCGGGAAAACGTGATCAGGTTACTGCACTAGAGAATAGGGGTAACGATAGATCTGACAAGCATGGCAGAAAAGAATTTCTGCATGTGAGCCGAAAAGATTTTTCATGGCCGGGTCCCCTACCGACAGCCCGCCGGTATAGGCGCCGAAAGCTGGCATGATGAGCCGCCTTCCATCATGAATAAAGCATTTGCCGCTGACGCCGCGGGCCCTTGTCTTGATCCGTGCCTTGGGGTGATAGTGGCCGGAAACCTCACCTCCTTCGAATTCCTCAAGGGCAATATGCCGGAACCAGATTGAACCGATCAGGATTTCTTCTGCCGCCGCCCCCGGCAGGAATGCCGGCAGGTCCGGATCATGATTGCCGGTGATCCAGATCACGTCACGACCCCGGGCAAGGGCATGGATTCGGTCCTGATAGGATGGCGCCAGACTCCGCGCAAGATCCGCGCGATGAAAACTGTCACCAAGAAAGAGAAGTCGTTCCGGCTGGTCCCGCAAGACCGCCTTTTCAAGCGCATCAAGGGTGGCATCGGTGTCATAAAGGGGCATGGGCGAGGTGGAACTGAGCGCCCTTCCCTTTTCGAGATGCAGATCCGAGACGACCATCAGCCGCCCCCGGTCAAACAGCGCCGTCCCATCGGCATGGGCGGCAACCTCATCCCCGCCCAAGCTGAACCGATAGACGGAATTGGATTTTCGTGAAGATGTCATAGCGCAAGGCTAGCCTGTATGGGGATTGATGTATCCATGCCTTCAAGTGCTTCGGCCACCAGTTCGGCTTCAAGTTCGGCCAGACTTTCTTCAACCGCCGAGGCGGTGACGCTCTCCCTGCCGACCTCCAGCATCAGCGGCATGGCCAGCGGCGAGACACGTTCAAGCTGGCGAAAGGCGAGACGGCCTTCAAACCTGGCAAGAAGATCTGCCAGCCGCCGAATATCGGTGAGCCCTCGTGCCGCCTCCTCCCGCGTTGCCCGGATAAGAAGATGATCCGGCTGGTGCCGGAGCAGGACGTCATAGATCAGATCCGAATTCATCGTCATCTGGCGACCTGTTTTCTCGGCGCCGGGGTGACGTTTTTCAAGCAACCCGGCGATGGTGGCAACCGACCGGAAACACCGTTTCATCATGGTGCTTTCCTGCATCCATTCCTCAAGGTCATCGCCGAGCAGATCCGGGGACAGCAAGTCTTCCACCTGCCCGGAAGAAGGAGCCTCAAGAGACCAGACGGCAAGGGCATAATCACTGGCCACAAATCCTATCGGTTTGAGCCCGGCCCGCTCCATCCGCCTCGTCAGCAGCATGCCGAGCGTCTGGTGCGCATTGCGGCCTTCAAACCCGTAGATCACGAGAAACTCCTTGCCGCCTCTGGGGAAGTTTTCCACGAGAAGATGATCCAGCCCCGGAAGATCAGATTTCCAGTCCTGGATCGAAAGCCATTGCCGCACTGTTTCAGGATACGCATCCCAACCTGATCTGTCGGCGATCATGGCCCGGATGCGCTCCGCCAGATTGGTGGTGAGCGGCAACCTGCCGCCGGCATAGGCAGGCACTTTCGGCTCGGTTGCCGTCGCACGAACGGCCTCGGCGGTCATGGTGCCTTTCATGCCGGTATATTCCAGCACCTGCCCGGCAAAGATGAACGTATCCCCCGGCACCAGCGACTGAATGAAATATTCCTCGATTTTGCCAAGCTTGCCGCCCCCGCGAAGCTGGAGGGTCAGCGTCTGGCTTTCGACGATTGTTCCGACGTTAAGCCGCCATTGCAGGGCAACGCTGCGATGGGCAATCCGGTATAGCCCATCACGGCCCGGCACAAGTTTGTGAAACTTCTCATACGCTTTCAGCGCGTAGCCGCCGGTGCTGACAAAATCGAGCACATCATCAAATTCCTGACGGGTCAGTTGCCGGTAAGGCCAGGCTTCACGCACCTCATCGAAAAGCTCTTCAGCCCGGAACGGGTCCGACATGGCCATACCCACCACATGCTGGGCCAGCACATCAAGCCCGCCGGGGGTATCGGCGGGATCATCAAGCTCACCTGACCGGATATCGGCTATGGCGGCAAGACATTCAAAGACCTCAAACCTGTTGGCGGGAACAAGAACCGCGCGGCTGATCTGATCATATCGGTGACCTGACCGGCCGATGCGCTGCAACAGCCGAGCGGTCCCTTTCGGGGCACCAACCTGGATAACAAGATCGATATCCGCCCAGTCAATGCCGAGATCAAGCGACGATGTTGCCACCACCGCCCGCAACTGACCTTTCGCCATGTGAGATTCCACCTTGCGGCGCTGCTCGGCCGCAAGTGACCCGTGATGAAGCCCGATCGGCAGGGTCTCCTCATTGATCCGCCACAGCGACTGAAAAAGAATTTCGGCCTGAGCTCTTGTGTTGACGAAGACAAGGGTGATCCGGTTCTCGGTGATCAGCCGGAATATATCCTCCACCGCATAGGAAGCGGAATGACCTGCCCATGGCAGGTGACCATCCTTTTCCAGCACCCAGATTTCCGGCTCATGGCTTCTGGCCGCCCGGATGATCTCCACCTTTTCCGGCACCGGATCAAGCCAGCCGCGCAGCATCGCAGGATTGGCCACCGTCGCAGACAAACCGATCGTTCTGGCCGCTGGTGCAAGACGGCGCAATCGCGCCAGTGAGAGCGACAGAAGATCCCCCCGCTTGTTTCCGGCAAGAGCATGAAGTTCATCAAGAATGATGCAGTCCAGCCCGGCGAAAACTTCCGCGGCATCAGGCCATGTCAGCATAAGTTCAAGCGATTCAGGGGTAGTCATCAGGATTTCAGGCGGGTTCTGGCGCTGGCGCTTGCGTTTTTCGGGCGGGGTGTCACCTGTCCTTGTCTCGGCCCGCAGATCAAGCTGCATTTCACGGATCGGCGCTTCAAGATTTCGAGCGATGTCTACGGCCAGCGCCTTGAGGGGAGATATATAGAGGGTGCGGAGGCCCTTACCCCCCGGGGAACGGATATGCCGGATCAGGCTGGGCAGAAACCCGGCCAGTGTCTTGCCCGTGCCGGTGGGGGCAATGAGCAGCGCGGACTGGCCTTGTTCAATGGCCCTTATCACCTCTCGCTGGTGCTCATGCACCTGCCATCCCTTGCGGGCAAACCAGTCCAGCACGCAATCCGGCATATCCTGTGAGATTGAAAAGAGGTTTTCCATGATCAGGTTATCGACTTTTTCCGATTCATCCTTAAATTAAGAAGATAACCGACGTAATCAACTCTCCTTTTTTAACTGAACCAACAACCGCAAGGCTGAAGCCCATGATTGACCTTTATTACTGGCCAACTCCGAATGGTCACAAAATCACCATCGCCCTTGAAGAAATGGGGCTCGACTACACGATCAAGCCGGTCAATATCGGGAAGGGAGAGCAGTTCGACCCCGCTTTTCTGGCATTCAGCCCGAACAATCGTATGCCGGCAATCATCGATCATGACACGGGTGGAGATCCGCAATCCGTGTTCGAATCCGGTGCGATTCTCCTCTATCTTGCCGACAAGACAGGTAAACTCATCCCTCATGACACAAGAGGACGCACCGCTGTCTATGAATGGTTGATGTGGCAGATGGGCGGGTTTGGCCCCATGCTCGGCCAGGCGCATCATTTCAATTTCTATGCCCCGGAACGCATCCCCTATGCCATGGACCGGTACAGCAAGGAGGCCAACCGTCTTTACGGGGTGATGGAACGGCAACTTGCCAAGACGTCATGGCTTGCCGGTGATGCGTATTCGATTGCCGATATCGCCGCCTATCCCTGGACACGAACATATGAGCGCCAAGGCGTTACCATCGAGGACTACCCCAATGTTATGCGCTGGCGGCAGGCCATGTGGGACAGACCCCAGGTTCAGGCTGGCATGAAGGCCGGGGCCGAGCTACGCGAAGATCTGAGCAACCTCAGCGCCGATGACTGGAACAAGCTGTTCGGCAAATCCTCCTAGCATGATACAACGAAGCGCCGCAGGGATCGAACGATGGATCCGGCCCCTGGGTGCCGGGCTCAGCGTTGATACAGGTCATCCCGAAAGCCGGTTTGTTCTGGACGCGCTTCGTGCAAGTGACAAGGTTGTGGTCACCCATGGCCACGCCGATCACGCAAGAGCGGGGCACCATCATGTTATCGCAACCCCGGAAACGCTTGCCATCATGGAAGCAAGATACGGCAGCGGATTTGCGCAAAAACGTACCGCACTTGCCTATCATGAGCCGATGGAGATGGGGGATTGCACGATCCGGCTTGTGCCCGCGGGGCATGTGCTAGGCAGCGCCCAGGTGGTGATCGATCATGCCGGAAGACGTGTTGTGGTCTCTGGTGATTACAAGCGCAAGGCAGACCCGACCTGCGCCCCGTTCGAGCCGGTGCCTTGCGATGTCTTTGTCACCGAAGCAACCTTTGCCCTGCCGGTGTTCAGCCATCCCGATCCGATGGGTGAAATTGAAAAACTGCTCCATTCCCTTGATGTTTTCCCCGGCAGATGTCATGTCGTCGGGGCCTATTCCCTTGGCAAGGCGCAGCGTCTTATCGCGCTGTTGCGGCAGGCCGGATACAACAAGACCATCTATCTTCATGGAGCCCAGCAGAAACTTGCAGCCCTTTATGAGGATCTGGGTGTTCCCTTGGGCGAACTTGCCCCGGCAACAGCCGGAGAAAAGGGCAGGCCGCGGGATGATCTGGCAGGCGAGATCGTGATTGCGCCGCCCTCGGCCCTTGCGGACAGATGGTCACGCCGTCTGCCGGACCCGCTCATCATCATGGCATCAGGCTGGATGCAGATACGCCAGCGCGCCAAGCAATCCGGGGTTGAGATGCCTCTTATTCTTTCGGATCACGCGGATTGGGCTGACCTTCTGAGAACAATCGAAGAGGTTGCACCTCTGGAAGTCTGGGTTACCCATGGGCGGGAGTCCGCGCTCATACGTGCGCTTGGACTCAAAGGGGTTCGCGCCCGTGCGCTGTCGCTGGTCGGGTATGAGGATGACGCGGAATGAGACGGTTTGCCGGCCTGCTCGAACAGTTGCTATTTGCGCCCCAACGCAACGCGAAACTGGCCTGGATAGAAGACTGGCTTCGGAATTCTGCGCCGGAAGATCGCGGCTGGGGCGTGGCGGCGCTGGTCGGGGATCTGGAACTTGGACGGATCAAGGGCGGTCTTGTCCGCAGCCTCGCCCAGCAGGCGATTGATGCTGATCTCTTTGCCGAAAGCTATGACTTTGTGGGTGATCTTGCCGAGACAACGGCGCTGATCTGGCCGGAGATTAGTGGCACGAACCATAAGGAACCTGCGCTTCATGAAGTGGTGCTGACCTTGCGCCAGTCCACGCCGAATGAGGCCGAAGATCATCTCCGCCAGTGGCTCAACAGCCTCGACGGGACAGGCCGGTGGGGGCTCCTTAAACTCATTACCGGCGGGTTGAGGGTTGGCGTTTCTGCCCGGATGCTCCGCCTCGCCCTGGCCCGGACCTACGCCAAACCCGTCGAGGAAATCGAAGAGATCTGGCCGCTTATCCACCCCCCCTATCCGGAACTTTTCCATTGGCTCGAAGGCCGGGCCAGACGACCTTCGGCTGAGGGGCGTGCTGTCTTCCGTCCCCTGATGCTTGCCCACCCGATTAATGATGATGAAACCGATACCCTCAAGCCTTCAGATTTTCTGGTTGAATGGAAATGGGATGGCGCCCGGATACAGTTTGCTTCTGCGGCAGATGGCGTGCGCCTGTTTTCAAGATCAGGCGACAATATCTCCCCCGCCTTTCCCGAACTTGTCGAAGGAATCAGCTGGCACGGCACGCTTGACGGGGAGATCCTGGCCGGACACACCGGCCATGTCGAACCATTTCAACATCTCCAGCAGCGGCTTAACCGGAAGCAAGCAACGCCGAAGATAATCCGCGATAAACCGGTATTCATCCGGTTTTATGACATGCTGTTCGATGGTGAGGAAGACTTGCGGCACCTGCCCATCGAAACCCGCCGCGCCCGCCTCAAGACCGTGATACCTGCCCTTGGGCATGCTCTCTTTGATATCTCCGAAGAGTTGGAATTCACCAGCCCGGAGGATCTCAAGGCCTGGCGAGAGCAGTGCCGGCAGGGCGGCCTGATTGAAGGGCTCATGCTGAAACGACGGCAAAGCACATATCAACAGGGCCGCGTGAAGGGGCTCTGGTATAAATGGAAACGCGACCCGCTCACCGCCGATGTTGTGGTGATGTACGCCCAGCGCGGGCATGGAAAGAGATCGTCTTTCTATTCCGATTTCACTTTTGGTGCCTGGACAGAAGATGAGGATGGCCGGAGGCTGGTGCCAGTGGGCAAAGCCTATTCCGGCTTCACCGATGATGAGCTAAAGCGGCTCGATAAATTCGTGCGGGAGAATACCATCAACCGGTTCGGCCCGGTAAGGGAAGTTGCGCCAACACTGGTGGTGGAAGTTGCCTTTGACAGTATCGGCCTCTCAAGCCGGCATAAATCCGGGGTAGCGATGAGATTTCCGCGTTTTGCCTCTATCCGCTGGGACAAGCCTGCCGCCGAGGCGGAAACCCTCGATGAACTCAAGACCTTTCTTGAATAGAATCTTCCCCCGCCCGGGCCCTGCCCTAGATCTATATCATGAAGACACATGGCCCCGGGGGGCGAGAGCATGCTGAGAAGGTTTGATGCGCCGATAAATGCCGTCGTCGTTGGCGCCAATGGCGGAATTGGACAGGCAGTTTGTGATCTGTTCAAAAATGATCCCGGCATCAAGCAGCTTTTTCAGCTGGCCCGCACCCCCCGTGAAGGCCAGATATATTGCGATCTCGATCATGAGGATACCATCGCCGAGGCCGCCCGGATTATTGCCGAGCATGGCGACGTTGGGCTCATCATCAATGCCACCGGCATGCTGCATGATCCGGCGCGGCAGATCATGCCCGAAAAGAGTTTCCGTCACCTCAATCCCGAGACCATGAACGCGTATTTTCAGGCCAACTGCATCGGCCCTGCCCTTGCGGCCAAATATTTCCTGCCCCTGATGCCACGGCGCGGGCGGGCGGTTTTTGCCGCAGTTTCCGCCCGGGTTGGAAGCATTGCCGACAACCGCGCCGGAGGTTGGCACAGTTACCGGGCGGCAAAGGCAGGATTGAATATGATGATCCGAAACTTTGCCCATGAAATGGTCTTTAAAAATCCTGACAGTATCGTGATCGGCCTTCACCCCGGGACAGTCGAGACTTCGCTCTCCGCGCCATTCCGGGATATGGTCAAGCATGATATTTTCCCCCCGGATCAGGCCGCCCGCCAGTTGCTCGCCGTGATCGGCAACGTAACCCCGGCTGAAAGCGGCCACCAGCTAGACTGGAAGGGAGAAATCATCCCCGGCTGAAAAAGTCCTTACTTAAAACCGGCGATCTTGCCAGAAGCGTAACCGATAAGGATTTGAACAACCGCGCGATCTCAATTAGGCTTTTTTGAAATAATACCTGGAGGGTGAAATGAAATTGCTTCGAGTTGGGGCCAGGGGTGAAGAAAAACCGGCCATGCTGGACAAGACCGGCGGCCTGCGTGATTTGAGCGGTGTGGTGAATGACCTCGCCTTTGGCACGGTTTCCTGTGAGAGACTTGACAAGATCAAGGCCATTGACCCTTCCAGCCTGCCTGAACTTGACCCGGGATTGAGGGTCGGTCCGGCGGTTGCCGATACGCCGAATTTTCACTGCATCGGGCTCAATTACGCGCGCCACGCCGATGAAACAGGGATGGCAAGGCCGACGGAACCGGTGCTGTTTTCCAAAGCAACCTCGGCCCTTGCCGGACCCAATGATGATATCGTGATCCCGAAAGACTCGGTAAAAACGGACTGGGAAGTCGAACTTGGCGTGGTTATCGGCCGTGAAGCCAGTCATGTTTCCGAAGACAGGGCACTTGATTACATTGCTGGCTATACGGTCATCAACGATGTATCGGAGCGCCAGATGGCGTGATCCGTGCTTTTATCAAACGCCTTCTTGAGCATCGGCGCATGTTCAGGGGTCAGGGGTTCAAGCCGGACATGACGGCCCTCAAGTGTCAGTGCGCGCGGGTAGGGCGCGGGCGTGTAAGATACAAACTCTCCAAGTTGTTTATCCGTCATGGCCGTGTCCTTATCCTGTCGCCATTACTCATGGCTGCTCACTCCAGATTATCAGGGCCGAAACTTGCTGGCAAAAGATCTTCAAGCGAGAAGATCTGCCGTATCCCGTTTTCATCACCGATGATTATCCGGGTGGCGGGAGAGGCAAATTCACGAATGCGCTGGCGGCACCCACCGCAAGGTGTGCATAAAAGCTCACCCCTGCCAGCAACGGCAATTGCTTCAATTCGCCGGCCACCTTTCATCACCATCGCGGCAATCGCCCCCGCTTCAGCGCAGGAGCCTTGAGGATAGGCCGCGTTTTCGACATTGACGCCTCTATGGGTTGCGCCATGCTCGTCCAGAATGGCCGCACCAACCTGAAAATTACTATAGGGCGCATAAGCCTGAGGCATGGCCAGAGCCGCTATCCGCATGAGGTCTTTATCATCCATATCAGCGCTCCTTCACATAAGGGACACCAATGGCGCGGGGCGGAGTTGCCTTGCCGATAAATCCGGCCAGCAGGACCACCGTGAGCACATACGGCAACACCAGTATAAGATCCGTCGGCACCAGCCCTATTCCGGGCAGTTCCACCCCTTGAAGACGGGCGGCCAGCGCATCAAGAAACCCGAACATCAGGCAGGCCATGAGCGCAGGCAAGGGCCGCCAGTTACCAAAAATCATGGCAGCCAGAGCGATATATCCCTTTCCTGCCGTCATTTCCCGGACGAATCCAGCGCCATGTGCAATCGAAAGATAGGCCCCGGCCATACCGCAGAGAATACCGGCGATGATAACTGCCTGATACCTGAGCCAGACAACACTGATCCCGGCCGTATCCACCGCTTCAGGTTTCTCGCCAACAGCACGCAGCCAGAGCCCGAAACGTGTCCGGGCAAGAACATATCCCGTCACCAGCACCGACAGCAGCGCAAGCCAGACCAGCAGATTGTGCCCGGAGATCACTTCGGCATAAATAACGCCAATTCCGGGGATGGAACGCAGCATATCCGCAAAAGGAAGAATCAGCGGGGCAAACCGCTCGGATGCTTTGAGAAACGGTGTCTGTCCCCCTTGCGCGAAAAGGGCGATGCCGATGGTCACCGTCAGCCCAGAGGCCAGAATATTGATGGCAAGCCCGGAGATCACCTGATTGCCCTTATGGGTGATACAGGCAAAACCATGAACGAGGCTGAAACTGACCGAGACGACAATAGCGCTTATGAGCCCAAGCCAGGGCGAGCCGGTCATCGCCGCGACGCTGGCCGCGGTAAACGCACTCATCAGCATCTTGCCCTCAAGGGAAATATCGATGATCCCGGACCTTTCCGAGAAAAGCCCTGCCATGGCACAGAAAATGAGCGGCGTTGCCACCCGCAATGTTGCATCCAGGGTCAGCACGAACTGAAGCCAGAGATCAGCCATCGCCAAGCACCTCCCGCCGGGTGAAAAAATGGGCGTATATTCTCTCAAGCACCGGATTGAACATATAGGCAAGCGCACCCGAGAAAAGGATGATCAGCCCCTGGATCATCAATACCATTTCCCGGGTAATGGTCTGGAATTCAAAATCCAGTTCAGCCCCGCCCTGATAGAGCGCCCCGAAAAGAAGGCTGGCAAGAATGATACCGACGGGATGATTCCGCCCCATCAACGCCACGGCTATTCCGGTAAACCCGTAGCCGGAAGTGAAATTGAGGATCACCCGCTGCTGCACACCAAGGATCTCGTTCAACGCCATCAGACCGGCAAGCGCCCCTGAAATTGCCATGGTGATCATGATAATCCGCTGTGGGGAGTGTCCGGCGTAGATCACCGCACGCTCACTATGGCCCGTGGCCCGGATGACATAGCCAAGCCGGGTTCGCCAGATCAGCACCCAGACACCAAAGGATGCCAGCAATGCAATCAGGAAAGACAGATTGAGCGGGGATCGCGCCATCGGAATGCCCATGGCATTGAAGATCGTGTGTATCTGGGCAAGGCCAACACCATCGGCAAAACTGCGGGTTTCAGGTGACATCTGGCCGGGCGCCATCAGCATTCCAGCCAGAAGCCACACCATGATCGAGGCCGCGATAAAATTGAACATGATCGTGGTGATCACGATATGACTGCCTCTTCGGGCTTGAAGCCATCCGGGTATGGCGCCCCAGATCGCCCCAAACACCGCCGCCATGGGAATGGCTAGCAGCACCACCAATAACGGCGGCAGTACCGGATCAAGCGCCAATGCTACCAGACCAAGACCAAGCCCGCCCATCGCCGCCTGCCCCTCACCACCTATATTGAAGAGCATGGCGTGGAAAGCGACCGCCACCGCAAGACCTGTGAAAATGAAATTGGTTGCATAGAAGAGCGTATAGCCAAGCGCGCCCTTATAGACAAAAGCCCCTTTCAGCATCACCATCAGCGCAACAAAGGGGTTTTCGCCAATCATCGCGATGATGACCCCGGCAACGACAAAAGCTGCCAGAATATTGATCAGAGGCAGAAGACCTATATCCACCCATTGAGGTAATGATGTCCGCATCATTTCACCCCTGCCATCAACAGGCCGATGGAACGGGCATCTGCCTCCTTGCGCGCAACAATGCCCATCGATTGCCCGCCATTCATGACCATGATCCGATCCGAAAGGCTGAGAATCTCATCAAGTTCCACCGAAACAAGCACGATGGCGCATCCCTCATCTCGCAAGGCAATCAGCTGCCGGTGGATAAATTCAATGGCGCCGATATCTACCCCTCTTGTCGGCTGTCCTACCAGCAAAAGCTTCGGGTTGGCTGACATTTCCCGGGCCAATACGATCTTCTGCTGATTTCCTCCCGAAAAAAGATTGCTTTTCAGAGTCGGATCAGCAGGACGCACATCAAAATCCTTCATCAAGCGGCCGCAATGCGCATTGAGCCGGACCGGATCAAGCCAGATACCATCGCCGATACCCCTGGCATGCTCATAGCCAAGAATCGCACTTTCAGCGGCGCTGAAGGGAAGAACAAGCCCCATGGCATGACGATCTTCCGGCACATGGGCCACCCCGAGCGCCTTGATTATGGATGGGCTGGCGGGCTGGTTGCTGGTGATACTCATGCCGCCAAGAGTAATCTGCCCATCATTCAGCTCCCGGATGCCAGCCAGCAGTTCAAGAAGTTCCGACTGCCCGTTACCGGAAACGCCGGCAATGCCCAGGATCTCGCCGGCACGGACATCGAAGCTCAACTCCTTGACAAGTGGTGCTCCTCCACCTTCAAGGCTTAGCTTCTCTGCCTTGAGCACAATATCACCAGGTGTGGCGGCGTGCCATATGCCTTCGATCAGCACCGGCCGCCCCACCATCAGTTCAGCAAGTTCAGCAGGGCTGGTGGCCGAGGTATCGCGATGCGCCACCATCTCCCCACCACGCATGACCGACACCTGATCCGTGACTGCCATGATTTCCCTTAGTTTATGGGTAATGAAGAGTACCGTTACCCCCTGCTCCTTCAAGGATCGCAGGATTTCAAAAAGCTGATCGGTCTCCTGCGGGGTCAGCACGCCTGTAGGCTCATCAAGGATAAGTATTCGGGCGCCACGATATAGAGCTTTCAGGATTTCCACCCGTTGCTGAACGCCAACCGGCAGATCTTCCACCACGGCATCAAGATCAACCTTGAGCCCGTAGGTTCCGGCAAGACGGGTTATTTCCGCCCGCGCCCGCGCCATGCTGCCGCGAAGCCCGCCCTTCCCCTCGCTTCCGAGGATGATATTCTCAAGGACGGTGAAATTCGGCACCAGCATGAAATGCTGATGCACCATGCCTATGCCGGTCCCGATCGCCTCAGCCGTCGAGCCGATGGAAATGTCTTCCCCAAAAACCTGAATGCTTCCCCTGTCGGCGGTATAAAATCCATAGAGAATGGAAACGAGGGTTGATTTGCCTGCCCCGTTTTCCCCCACGATACCATGGATGGATCCGGCCCGGATATTGAGCGAGACATCTCTGTTGGCGCGTACTGCACCAAAGGTTTTACTGATACCGGATAAGGAAATTGCGACAGGCGTTTTGCCAACGCCTGCCGCTTCGTTGATATTGGCGGTATCCACCAACGCGTTACTGCCTTACTGCGGAATTAATACGGGCAGCTGGAATCACTTTCGTAATTATGCACCGACACTTTGCCAGAAAGAATGTCGCTGCGCGCCTTTTCCACGGCCGCTTTGAGATCAGCTGAAATCAGGCTGGCGTTGTTGTCATCAACAGCCCAGTCCACGCCGCCTTCAGCGACACCAAGCACCTGCACGCCTGAAGAGAAATTCCCGTTCCTGGCATCCATGAAGGTTTCATAGGCTGCCACATCAACGCGCTTGAGCATCGAGGTCAAGACCGAGCCCGGGGCAAGCCCGTTCTGATTGGAATCGACACCAATAGCAAGCTTGCCGGCATCGGCTGCGGCCTGGATCACCCCAAGTCCGGTCCCGCCTGCCGCATGATAGACAACGTCAGCGCCGCGGTCGATCTGGGATTTGGTCAACTCAGCCCCCTTGGCCGGATCATTCCATGCCGATGGGGTTGTGCCGGTCATGTTCTGGTATACATCTGCCGATGCATTGACTGATTTGACCCCGCCAACATAGCCGCAGGCAAACTTGCGAATGAGCGGAATATCCATCCCGCCTACAAAACCGACCTTGCCTGTCTTGCTGGCCAGCGCTGCCGCTACACCGACAAGATAGCTGCCTTCATGCTCCTTGAACGCATACTGGCGCAGGTTTGGGGCATCCAGCCAGGATACATCGATGATGGAAAACTGGACATCCGGATATTCTGCTGCAACCTTGGAGATGGCGTCTGCCTGGGCAAACCCGACACCAAGCACGATGGTGGCCCCGCGCTCAACCATGCGCCGCATGGCCTGTTCACGCTGGGTTTCGTTGGTTACTTCAAATTCCATTACGGAAATGCCGGTTTCTTCGGTGAATTTCTTCACCCCGTTCCAGACACCTTCGTTGAAGGATTTATCGAATTTCCCGCCCATATCAAAGATTACGGCAGGCTTGATCTCCGCGGCAGTCGCCGCAGAAGCAAGTAACAATACAGCGCCGATGACCGACACCATAAATGTGCGAATTGTGCTCATTTCTCATAAACTCCCATTTTATTTGAGGCCGATTTCCTTCAACCTCTGTTGCAAAAACATATCTGCTGTAAACCCATCTTTCAACGCCGCATCGGGTCTGGGATGCAAAAACATCGGCATCGAATACCGGGAGGTATTTTCCTGCTGATCCGGATTAACCACCCGGTGGGTTGTGGATGGATAATACCCGTTCGTTGCAAGAGATAACATATCCCCGTTATTGATCGTGATCATCCCCGGGTCACAGGATACACTATGCCAGTTCCCATCACGGTCCATGGCTTCCAGCCCCGGTTTCGAGCCTGCGAGCAGCAGCGTGATCAGATTGATATCTTCATGGGCGGCGGCGCGGATCGCCCCTGCTTCATGCCCGTCTCTGACGGGCGGATAATGGAGAATCCGGAAAAGACTCTGCTCACTGCCCTGCATCATCGAGGCAAGGGATGCAGGCATGCCTGCCCGGACTTCGGCGGGCATTTCGGCATCAAGCCAGCCAAGCAATTCCTGACCAAGAGCAACCAGATCACCGTATAGATCGCGCGTCAGATCAGCGATGGAATCCGGCACACGCCCCCAGCTATAGACATGATAAAATTCTTTTAGATCCTTGGCTTTGGCATCTTTGGCGTTTTCCGAAAGAAAGGGGAAATATCCGTCCTGATCATCGGGATCACGCAGCCAGTCCATTTTCTCGTCGCTGGCAAAAAACTCTCCCCATGCGGCATAGGCATCATCGATGCGCATATGAGAGATCGGATGATTTTCAAGAACGGCAAAGCCGGTTTCACGCAAGGATTCCGCCAGCATCGCCGACGCATTCCCGGCCGTATAATCAACTTTTTTTACTTCCATGAACACCTCACCTCTTCAGGAAGTTATTAAAATACCTATTCAGCCTTCATGCGTAATGATTTCATTCTGTCACTTTCCCGGCAAATGTCCAGAAATGTCTCACGAACGTCGGCGATATCCGCGTTCATCGCCACCCGCACCGGATGACGCCCGGATGCAGCCCTGATTGTCTGGCCGATGCGCTCCCCTTCGGTGATCACCTCAATCGGCATGGCCTTGAAGGTTATGAGTTCTGGATTAGTGATGGCGATAACGGCGGTCGGATCATGCATCAGGCACACATGCTCTCCGACTACGCCATGATAGAAATCGATATAGAAAGCTGTAATATTTTCAAGAAACCCGCCAATTTCAGGAGCTTCCCCGGCAAGAGCCTGAAAATGGCCCGCGTTGCAGGTGATCGTCTGGGTGATATCAAGACCGATGAGATCAATATCCCATCCCGCGGCAAACACCTTATCGGCAGCATGTGGATCGTTCCAGATATTTGCCTCCGCATATGGGGTGACATTGCCCTTGCATTCAACCGCACCACCCATGATCACCAGTTTGTTGACATGCTCGACAATCCCGGGGTCATAATCAAGCAATCTTGCGATATTGGTCAACGGCCCAACCGGGCAGAGGATCACCTCGCCACTATGGGCGCGGCAGGTTTCCGAAAGATAGATATGCGCCGGTCTCGGGTCAGGTGCCCGGGACGGCTTGACCGCGGGCATGTGACCAAATCCTTCATCGCCATGCACGTAATGCGAAGGCGGGTTCATCATCATTGAAATCGGCCGCTCCGCCCCCGCCGCCACCACCGCGGGATAGGCAGCCTGTTCGGCAAGATAGAGCGCGTTGCGCGTTGCCTGCTCAACATAGACATTGCCAAAGATCGTGGTAAGCCCGAGCACTTCCAGCCGTTTGTCCGCAAAGGCGTAATGAATTGCCATGGCGTCATCAATGCCGGGATCGGTGTCGATAATGATTTTCTGGGCGCTCATATCTGTCTCTTTTCTGCCAAAACAGTATCATGAAAAGTGTTGGCTCAACTCAGCACGTGTCGGGATTGCAGCGCTTGCCCCCGGCCGGGTGACCTGGATCGCTGCGGCCTGGGAAGCAACCCTCATGGCGTCTTCCATGGATGCACCCCCATCAAGCATGGCCAGCACATAGCCAAGATAGGTATCGCCTGCACCTGTTGTATCCACGGCTTTCACCGGCAGAGCCGGGACGGTAAATTCACCTTCCACGCCAATATAGCGTGAGCCTTGCTTTCCCAGGGTGATGATCAGATGCTTTATCCCAAGTTCTTCGGGTGCAGTATCAAAATGCGCGGACAAGGCTTCTGCCTCTACCGCATTCACAATCAGGAGATCAACCAGCGGCAGAAGCTCGGCTGTAACTTCGGCAACAAATGGCGCCGCGCTGTAACAGATATAAAGCCCTTTTGCCCTTGCCTCTTTCAGAAAGGGCGCCGCGAGGTTCGTTTCGTTCTGGGTCAGTGCCCAGCCTCCCTCACCTGCGTTGCCGAGAAAATCAGCGATGAGTTTCTCCGGCAAGGACGCGTTGCTGAGCGGCGCCAGGATGATCTGATTTTCAGCGCTTCCCTCATCCACCGCGACAATGGCATGACCCGATGGCACCTCACCAAGGATGACATGATCGATATTGACCCCGGCCTCCATCATGGGAGCAAGCCAGCGCTCATCCCGGGTGTTGATCATGCCGGCATGAAAGACCGCTCCACCAGCCCGGGCGATGGCGATGGACTGGTTCGCCCCTTTGCCCCCCAATGCCGCCTCATAACTGGATGCGGCAAGGGTTTCGCCGGGCTCTACGAGATGCGGCATGGTGTATATGTGATCGATATTGATCGACCCGAGATTAAAGATTGCCATTGCTACGCTCTTCCTTCAACGGATGTGACGGATCGCCATTCTTTCCTGAGACCAAGGAGACGGATCATATCATCTTTCGTCAAGATCTTTTGGGCTGGCGGCCATGCGTCCGATCATAGGCCGAAGAAATCGCCCCGGACCAGCCCGCCATCACGTCAGGATCGGGACGCCAGATTTCCACCACCAGCGGAAAACATGCCGCCAAGTCCGATGAATGGGTCGTGGAACAATCCCCGCCCGGGCATGCCGAAAGCCCGCCAATAAGATCAATTTCAGCAACAAACTCAATGAAGTCACCCGGGCGGACCGGGCTTGCCTTCATGAAATACTGATGCGTGTCGAGGGTAAAACCGGTGCACATGAAAACATTCAACACGTCATGGACCAGCATCTCGGCATCGTGAAGATCTTCACCAAGATAATCCGACAGCGCGCGCGTCAGGTTGGAATGGCAGCAGTGATGGTAATCCACACCGCCCAGAAGACGCGCGGTATATGGATCACACCGGGTGCCGATCACATCATGAACCGAGCCGCCAAATTCATCCCAGCCGTACCAGTCCAGCGTGTCATGGGTGATCGTGGCCATCGGCCTCATATGGGGGAAGGTGGACCACATCTGGTCACCGGTGGAAAGATGGGTGCCATGAAGGGCCCTTGTCTTGCCTGAATAAAACTTTTCCTGCGGGTTGTCTTTTGACCACAGATTGAGATCGCCGACCTGTGGGCCTTCGCTGCTGACAATCCGGAAAAAGTGACCTCTAGGCACGGTAAAACATCGGGCATCCCGTGGCGGAACAATCACGGTATCGATTTTTTCCATGGTGGTGCGCGCCGCCTGATAGCGTGCCATTTCCGGTACAGGCAGCGTATCAACCGGATAGCAGATCACCGGCTCAATCTCTTTGCGACGGGCAGCATCGGCAGGCGGCGGTGTTTGGGGGGTATATTTCATCCTTCTCTCCCTTGAGACCGGCTCCACGAAAGGCGTAACCGGCAGGATATGTTCAGTCTATCCAGCACCAAAACAATCATTTCTTCTTAAGCCCGATGATACGGGAATTAAGCCCGATTGCCGGCATATGGTCCCCGTATTCATCAAAGACGAGATCAGCAATGCCTTCTCTTGTGACCGCATCAACGGTTTCAGGATATTCCTTGAATTCCAGCGTATGATCATTGAGGGAGAAGACAAAAATCCCCTCAGGTTCAAGTTTGGCCAACACATCCCTGATGGTGGAAGCCGGGGCATGACCTGTAGCGATCACGCCCATGGCGGTCATATGCCTGAACTTGCCAGGTTCAAAATCAAAGGGGTTTTCGGTCGTGACCAGCAGCAGATCCTGATAGACGTTATCAAGGATACGCGCCTTTTCCAGCATTGATGGGTTCATGTCGCTGCCGGTAATGCGGGTAAAGCCGGCGGCATGCAATGCCTTGCCTGAAATACCCGTGCCGCACCCGATATCAAGGATGGAGGCATCGCGATCCGGCTCAAGCAATGCCAGTGCTGCTGCGCATCGTTGCGGGGTGACATAGCCATGGGACAGGACGGTTTCATCATAGCTTGCCGCCCAGTCGTCATAAATTGCCATGATCTCATCATGGGTGTGGCTGTTATATACACGCTTGAAAAACTGATTTTCCGTCATTGCTGATCTCCCCCATCAATGGTGCCACAAACAATATCAGGATAACAGAGGAACAAGATATTTCCGCGAAAAAACCCTTTTCATCCATTGCTCTTGTTGTTTGGGGATCGGGCAGGTAGGATCACTTCATTACACCTCAAAATTTCAACATCTTCCTGATAGCATTCCATTCATGAGACCATATCCAATTCAAGCAACGGTGTCTGTTTCCTTTGCGCAATGGGGATTGCCGTGGAAAAGATAGAAATTGATCCGCCCGCCCGGGGGAGCATGCGCCAGGTGGCTGATGATGTTTTCTGGATGCGTTTTGATCTGCCCTTTCGACTTGATCACATCAATCTCTATGCGCTGGATGCGGCCGATAGCTGGATCCTTATCGATTGCGGAATAAACACAAAGGAGACCGTAGAGCATTGGGATCAACTGCTGGGAGGCCCCCTTTCGGGCAAACCCGTCTCAAGAATAATCGTCAGTCATTATCATGTGGATCATATAGGTTATGCCGGCGCACTTGCCGAGAAAACCGGTGCAGGCATCTGGATGAGCCAGGAAGAAGCACGCCAGGCCCAGACACTCAAGGCGCTTATGTCCGGAGAGTTTTCCAGGCAACTGGAAGCCGCCTATCGAAGCTATGGCCTTGATGAGGACGCGATCGCCGATGCCCGCGAAGATGATGGCCGATATTCGAAATTTGTAACAACACTGCCGGATATCAATATTCTGGCACAAGGTGACATCATTTCATCAGCTCGCGGAAACTGGGAAGTTCGCACCGATCAAGGTCACAGCCCGGGGCAGATCGGTCTGACCGATAAAGAACGCGGGATCTACATCGCCATCGATTTCCTCTTGCCCCGGATTTCGCCCAATGTCTCCACCGATTTCCGCTTTCCCGAAATTGACAAACTGGGTCAGTACCTGACCTATCTTGAAAGCGTGTCCACCCTGCCTGATGACATGATGATTCTTCCCGGACATGACTGGCCATTCCGGAAAGGCGGGCAACGCGCGAAGGCATTGATCGATCATCATCACCAGCGGCTTGATCTGCTGCGCGATGCGGCGGTGACAACACCTATTTCCACCGCCATGGCCATGCAGCTGCTTTTTGGGCGCGTTTTCAACCCGCATGAGCTGTTCTTTGCGGCAGGCGAAGCCAGGGCACATCTTGGCCATCTGGTACATCTGGGTGAATTCCGGACAAAAATGGAAGATGGGATTGAGCTTTACTTTCCTGTCTAGAACACTTGTGCAATGCTCATGAGCCATCTCTTTGCCGCACCCGGGCAGCTTCAGCCTTGCCTGCATCAAAGGCTTTGCGTCTTGCGGCGATCTCCTCAAAGGTCAGCTTGTCCGGATTGGCGTAATCGGCCTTCCATCCCTTTTTGCCCTTCCATATTTGCGGCGAAACCCATGTTGTCCGCGGGGCTTCGGCGCGGGCCAGCAGATCAAGCGCCAGTGCCAGCGTCTCCTGCTGTGAGGCTTCATCCCGGGGCTGGCCGGCTGCGTTACCCAGTGGGAAATCGCTGAAAAGAAACCTCGGAACCCCCGCGTGTTCGATGATATCCCGCGCGCATCCCATGATCACCGTTGGAATACCCGCCTCTTCGAGCGCCCGGGCAGCCAGTGCGACCGACTGATGGCAGACCGGACAGTTCGGCACCAGCAGCACCGCATCGATCGGCCTTGATTTTACCCGATTGACCAGATCAGGGCAGTCGACTTCGAGCGTAGTGCGATGCGACCGGTTTGTTGGCAGGCCAAAGAAGATCTCCGCCACTTTGCCGATCCGCCCTTCCCGCTCAGCCTTCGCCAAAGCCGCAAGAGGGAAATAGGTGCCGATATCCTCGGCGGTGGTATGATCGCGATCTATGGCAATATGTGATATCCTGAGATCCGGCATCGTTGCCGTTGATCCCTCATAGACTTTGTAGAATTTGGCCGCGGCATTATACGGCGCGCCCGGCCCCTGATCCCCGCAATCGGCTTGAAACGGAGCCGCGGTTGTGACAATCGCCACTTCAGCCTCTGCCATTGACATCTTCATCGGACAGAATGGCACCGCTTCAAAATGCGCCCACCGGTACGGGGTATCGTAACCAAGCGCCAGATAATAGGAGCGTGTCCTTTGCATATATGCGATGGGATCTTCCCCGGGGCCGTGCTGTCTTGCTGTCATCGATAAATATATATCGGGCTTGTCCAGGTCAGGGTTCCGTCTTCCTGGGTGATACGAATATAGATCGGGTTGTCTCCCGCCGGCTTGAGGTTGATCTGCCGGCGGATCGACATCGAAAGATGGGTATTTTCATCCGGCAGGCGGAAAAGCTTGAGATAGCGTGGCAACACCCCGCTTGCATCAAACACCTCATCTTCATAGCCGATATCTTCAATGGGGACTCCAGCCTTGATGAGCGGTGTTTCGATCTTGAGCGTGCCGCTATAGGGATCACGAAGCCACATATCGAAGCCGCCGATATTACCGGTGGTCAGCGCCCGCCAGGCCAGAGCATTCGGCGCGGTATGATCAAGTGTTTTATCTCGGTTGAAGAAGTTTATGGGGGTTGAATGTATCACCTCGTTTTCAGAGAGAAACGCCGAACCATCCCAGATTACCTGCCGGAACCGGCCGCGATATTCCGCCCCTTCCCACAAAACCCTGATCCGTGCGCCAAGATCTTCGCGGGCAAACGGACGGATCGTCTCCAGATGGTCAAGCCCGTTGAAAAGATCCACCCGCTCAATCGGGGAACTGGTACGGATATCGACCTTCAGCTCAACCTCACCGGATGGCAGGTGGATAATATCACCCATGGTAGCGCTGTCAGCGGGACAGCCCGTATCCCGGCCATGGCGAGGATCATCGTGAAAGAGAACACCCGGGGAGGAAAACTCGGCATTCAGCGTGACAAGAGGCCGCCCATGCGCACCACCGGTGGTGGCATAATGATGCCGCTTGCGGATTGCGTCCATGATTGTCGCGCGATCAAGTTGGGGGATCAGGAAACAGGTAAGCCCGCCAACAGCCCCAAACAGCGATGCGCCGGGATAACTGGCACCAGGGCGGCCCTTATGACCATCGGAATTCGCCACAATCCCGACCCGGTAGCCAAGGCTGAACGCATCCTCAAGAAGCCATTCAAACGTGCCCCAACTGGAGTGAATTTCAACCGATTTCTCAAACCTGCCGTCATGGGCAAGCGCAATATCGGCGTAGCGGCCACCGCAATGGGCATAGACCACCACATCCTCTTCGCCATGACGGGCAAAAGCTTCAAAGAGTTCGGTTGCCGAATGGCAGTCTGTGTCAATATCGGAGCGGTCCGCGACAAGCGCATGGGATGAGCGGCGGATGGTTCGGCCTTCTTCGGGAAAATACACGTTCCGGTCACCGCCAAGCCCGGTATTGCCGGACCATTCATACCCGGGGAGTGCAACAAATCGCCCCGGCTCATCATATGCTGCCGTGAGATGATCAAGATGGCGCCAGAATTCCCCGGTGATCTGAAAATCATTTCCCTGATGACCTGTTGCATCAACAAAGGCCTTGTCGCGGGCAAAGGCAAAATATTCTTCGGCCGAACCTGTGCCGATGGTTTCCTCAGACTGGCCATGCAGATCACCCCAGAAATGACGGGAGACAGGATTGCCTTCAATGCGGATCGGATTGCTGGTGCATAGTATCTTGCCCGCATCATCGGCGAAGGCGATCATCAGATCGGCGTCTTCCTTTACCTGCAGGCCATCCAGACTGACAGAAAATTCCCCGGGCTTCAGGGTCACTCTCTCGGGAAGTCCTTCCACCGGATGGCTGGCTTTCGGGAAAAGGGTGATATCACATTTGTCCGAGGGATTGCCCCATCTATCCTCCCCTTTGATACGGATGGAAAAGGTTTCCTCCGGCGCCCGGATGGTCGGGCCAATGGCAATATACCTTTCCGGTGCACCCGGCACGATCCGGATTACGGGTTGGTCCGGTACCGGCTGATAGCAATAAGTTGCAATCGGGTCGATAAGCGTATGAAATTCATAGCTCTCTTCACAGAAAGTCTGCAGCCGCATCCCCGGCGAGCCGCCTGATCTGTCACCAAAGGTGATGGTGATCGTATCACCTTCCTTCAGGAACCCGCGTACCACCTTGATGTAAACCGTTCTGTCCCAGGGACGGACATTGCCCTTTGGATCGTAATGATACTGCAGCACGGCGTTGTTGGATGCCTTGATCGTGGTGTAGTTCGGGCCTTCCGGGTTTTCAAACTGCGGACGCGTCTGATCACTGGCAAAGCGGAAGCATACCCGCATGGATCCACTGTCGTCGATGCCGAATTTCCCGGCCGTATAGGTCAGCGTAAAGGTCTGGTAGCTGCCGGCCTCAAACGATCCCGATGGCGCCAGCGTCACTGAACCTATCTCATGTTCAGGAACGGGAAAGGCCATGGGTGAGCTTGTCTCTCCCCCGGTTCCCCCGCCAGCTGTTCCTAAATGAATATCATCCCGGCTACCGAGCGGTATTTCAGTCACCACGTCACTCCTTTTACGCTATCCTGCAAAAGACTATATGTTTCAAGTTCTGGCAGAGCAAGGCTGGAGGAGTGTTACTTCTAAACACGACGGAACGCTGCCACGGCCGCCAGACCAAGCAGAACACCCCCGCCAAGACCATGGAGAAAACGCAAGGCTGTTCCCCCGGTAAATCGTGACCGAACATGTCCGGCCAGAAGGGCATAGAGGCCTGCGTTCAGCGCTCCAAGACTAACGAACGTGGCAATCATGACAACAAACTGGGGCAGGACAGGGCTAGATTGATCGAGAAACTGCGGCACAAAAGCCACGAAAAAGCCGATGGATTTCGGATTGAGCGCGGTCACGATAGCAGCATCCCGAACCGCCCCATTGAGCGCTGGAGAAGATGATGTTTCCTCTGATTGTAACTTCACGCTGGCATTCCTGGCGTTAAGCAGCAAACGCAGGCCCATCACCCCAAGATAGATGGCGCCAACCCATTTCATTACGAGGAAAAGCGTGGCCGATGCCGCCAGCACGGCACCAAGCCCGGCAAGGCTGACTGTCATGGCAATGAAATCACCGAGCGCCACCCCCGCCACCATTCGAAAGGCAACCTTCGGCCCGCGACTGAGGGCATAGGAAAGAACCAGAAGTATTGTCGGCCCCGGGACAATGAGCACCAGCAAGGTTGCGGCCGTGAACGCGAGCCAGATATCAAGGGCCATTCCTCATCCTCCTCATCGGAGTTTGACCGATATGCTCACCCCGGATCAAGAAAACTCTTCAGCCCCCAAATCCTGCGACTATTGATGCGTTGATCCCCGTCGGTCTTTGCCCTAGCATCGGGATATATCGGAAAGGGTAATATCATGGATTTTGAATTTTCCCCCAAGGTTCGCGACCTTGTCAGCAAACTTGAAGATTTCATGGATGCCCATATCTACCCGATGGAACAGGTGTTCCAGGATCATATGGACAGCACCGACAACCGGTTCCGCACCCCCCCTTTTTTTGAAGACCTGAAAGCAACGGCGCGGGAAAATGGGCTTTGGAATCTGTTTCTTCCCGGCAAGCTCGGGGCAGGTGAATTCGGGGCAGGGCTCACTAATCTTGAATATGCCCCGCTTGCCGAGATCATGGGCCGCGTCATCTGGGCGCCGGAGATTTTCAACTGCAATGCACCGGATACCGGCAATATGGAAACCCTCTTTCTTTATGGCACCGGCGCCCAGAAGGAACGCTGGCTGAAACCGCTTCTTGCCGGTGAAATTCGCTCTGCTTTTTCCATGACCGAGCCTGATGTGGCCTCATCCGATGCAACAAATATCCGCTGCTCGATCAAACGCGATGGGGATGAATACATCATCAATGGCCGCAAATGGTGGACAACAGGCGCCATGCGCGAGACCTGCGAGCTTCTGATTGTCATGGGCAAGAGTGATCCGGACAACCCGGACAGGCACAAACAGCAATCGATGATCCTCGTCCCCAAGAATACGCCCGGGGTTCGTATCTTGAAGCATTATTCGACCCTTGGCTATGACAGCGCACCTTTCGGTGATCCGATGATCGAATACGACAACGTGCGTGTTCCGGCCGAAAACATCCTGCTTGGGGAAGGGCGCGGATTTGAAATTGCCCAGGGGCGTCTAGGGCCCGGGCGAATTCATCACTGCATGCGCCTTATCGGCGGAGCCCAGCGCGCGCTTGAAATGGTGCTTGAACGGGTGGAAGAACGCACAACGTTCGGCCGCAAGCTGAGCCAGCATCAATCGATCCGCGAAGATATCGCCAATTCCTGGTGTGAGATCGAGCAGGCCCGCCTGCTCACCCTCAAGGCGGCGGCAAAAATGGATCAAGAGGGCAACAAGGCTTCGAGGGATTATATTTCCGCGATCAAGATCGTTGCCCCGTCCATGGCCCAGCGTGTTATCGACCGTGCCATGCAGATCCACGGCGCGTTGGGCCTGACCGAAGCCCTGCCGCTTGCCGGACTATTCAACTATGCCCGCCAGATCAGGCTCGCTGATGGCCCGGATCAGGTGCATATGATGGTCCTTGGGCGTGATCTGGTGCGCAAACACAACATCGGGCCCTCATCGTGACAGGTAAGGACCCTGCCTTAAGTTTCGATCACCGCCTTCTCGGGCTTTACCTTGAGAAGCACATCCCGGGATTCAGAGGTCTTGAACACATCACGAAGATCAGTGGCGGGCAGTCCAACCCGACATTCCGCCTCGATGCCGCAAGCGGTGCCTATGTGCTGCGGCGTCAACCCCCTGGCGAATTGCTTAAATCCGCCCATGCGGTCGACAGGGAATTTCGTATCATGGCGGCGCTTGCGGATACAGCAGTGCCGGTTGGCCGTGTCTTTCATCTGGCCCAAGACAGGGAAATCATCGGCAGCATGTTCTATGTCATGGAGTATCTCAACGGCCGGACCTTCTGGGACCCGCTGATCCCTCTGTTGACCAATGAAGACCGCGGGCTTGTCTATGATGAAATGTGCCGCGTGCTTGCGGCTATTCATCAGGTTGATATCACCAAGGCCGGGCTTGAAGATTACGGCCGTCCGGGGAATTACTTTGAACGCCAGTTCCATCGCTGGCAGCGTCAGTATTACGACAGCGAAACCACCGCCATCCCAGCAATGAATGAGCTGATTGCCTGGCTTCATACAAACATGATCGCCGATGATGGCCGGTTTTCAATCGTTCATGGGGATTTCCGGCTGGATAATCTGATCTTTGCACCTGATGGTCCACGTGCCATTGCCATGCTGGACTGGGAGCTTTCCACCCTGGGGCATCCGTTGGCGGACCTCGCCTATCAGTGCGGGCTTTGGCGGATGCCTCCCGGCGCAATTCTGAGCGGATTTGGCGGTCTTGACCGCACCAGCTACGGCATCCCGTCAGAAGATGCATATATTGAAACCTATTGCCGACATACCGGCATAGACGGGATTACAAACTGGCCCTTCTATCTTGCGTTCGGGTTGTTCCGGATAGCCGCCATTGCCCAGGGCGTCCGCAAAAGAGCAGACCTCGGCAATGCTTCAAGTCCGCGGGCCATGGAGCTTGGCCAACTTGTTGATCCCATGGCAAGACTGGCCATGTCCATTCTTGAGGAAGGATAAGCCTTAAAGGTTACCTTTTTCAGGTTCTTTCTTCGGGAAACTCAACGGGACCGCCATGTTCAGCCCAGGTTGAAAATCCTTCTTTCAGGTGGGCCGCCTCAAAACCCATGTCCTGCAATGTCGCAACGGTAAGCGCCGACCGCCAGCCAGAGGCGCAGTGAAAGACAAAACTTGCCCTTTCACGGGCAAAAATCTCCTTGAAATACGGGCTTTCAGGATCAACCCAAAACTCGATCATGCCGCGTGGGGCGTGGAAACTTCCGGGGATATATCCGCTGCGTTGACGTTCACGAACATCACGAATATCAACAACAACAAGATCAGGATCATCCAGCCGGGCGATGAGATCCGCGGTCTCAATTTCTTCGATCCGCGCCCTTGCTCTCGTCACCATTTCACCTGACGTTATCTTGAGCTTGCCCATGGTATTCTTCCTCCTTTCCCGGCCTTATACCTTTCGCCTCTTATCGTCATGTTGACGCTAAATACCCCATAAGGCAACATGGACCATCGCGAAAAAAGAGGAGCTACCAACATGACTGCCAGACCACTTGCCCTTGTCACTGGTGCCGCCCAGGGGATAGGCTTTGCGGCCGCACAGAAACTCAGCGAAGACGGGTTCCGCATCCTCCTTGCAGATATCAACAAGGATGGCGTCATTGATGCGGCCGGGCGTATCGGAGAGGATAGCGTCGGCCTTGCCTGCGACATGGGCAACAGCGATGAGATAAACGCGATGTTTGACCATATCAGCGAGGCGTTCGGCCCGCTGACGGTGCTGGTGAATAATGCAGGTATCGCCCGCCCAGGTGATTTCCTTGATACCAGTCTTGAAGATTTCAAGGCGGTGATTGATGTCAATCTGACCGGCACGTTCCTCGCTACCCAGCGTGCCGCCCGCATGATGGTCGATCACAAGATCAAGGGGGCGATCATCAACATGTCGTCGATCAACGCCGTTGTCTCCATTCCGACCATTCCGGCGTATTGCGCCTCCAAGGGCGGGGTGATGCAGCTCACCAAGGCAACATCTCTGGCGCTGGCCCCCCATGGAATCAGGGTCAATGCCGTTGGACCGGGCTCGATCGATACGGAAATGCTGGCGGGAGTCAACGCCAACCCTGATGCGATGCAGATGGTCATGTCGCGCACCCCGCTCAAACGTATCGGCCGGCCAGAAGAAATCGCCAGCGTCATCGCCTTCCTTGCCAGCGATGCCGCCTCATATATCACCGGAGAGACAATCTATGCCGATGGGGGCAGGCTCGGGATGAACTACACCTGTTGAGGCCGGCCGATATTCGAAACCATCAACCCGGCCCTGCCCAAGGCTGCAGGATCATAGATATTCCTGAGATCGACCACAATATCACCTCGCATGGCTGAAGCGAGATCAGCAGGGGCAAGTGCCCTGAATTCGTTCCACTCGGTGACAATGACCGTGATATCTGCCGATGAAACGGTTTCAAGAGCGCTCTTGCAGTAATTGACATCTTTGGGCAGAAGCGGGGCGGCCTGTTCCATGGCCGCGGGATCATAGGCGTTGATGCTTGCCCCGGCTTCCATCAAGAGGGGGATCATGTCCAGGGACGGGCTGTCCCGCATATCATCGGTTTCCGGCTTGAAGGCAAGGCCCAGAATGGCAATGACTTTCCCGCTCACGTCACCACCTGCAGCGGCAATAACCCGGGCTGCCATGGATTTCTTGCGCGCATCATTGTAGCGGACAACATCCTCCACGATGCTGACGGAAGCATTGAAATCCTCGGCGGTTTTGACCAGTGCAAGCGTGTCTTTCGGAAAACAGGAGCCGCCATATCCCGGCCCGGGATGGAGAAACTTCCCCCCGATCCGCTTATCAAGCCCCATGCCTTTCGATACATCATGCACATCAGCACCGACTTTTTCGCACAAGTCCGCCATCTGGTTGATATAGGATATCTTGACCGCAAGAAAGGCGTTGGCGGCGTATTTGATAAGTTCAGATGTCTCAAGACTGGTGAACAGGATTGGCGTTTCAAGAAGATAGAGCGGACGATACAACTCCCGCATGACGTCACGCGCCCGCGCGCTGTCGGTGCCGACAACAACGCGGTCCGGGCGCATGAAATCGGTGATGGCGGAGCCCTCCCGCAGAAATTCAGGATTGGAGGCGACATCCACATCAGCATCGGGATTGGCCTCAGCCAGAATGGACGCGACCTTCCGGCCCGTTCCAACCGGCACGGTGGATTTGGTCACCACAACCGTATAGCCAGAGAGATGTTCGGCGATCTCCCTTGCCGCGGCGTAGACATAGCTCAGATCCGCGTGCCCGTCGCCTCGACGTGCCGGCGTGCCCACGGCAATGAATACCGCATCGGCACGCGCAACAGATGCCGCCAGATCCATGGTGAAATCAAGCCTGCCAGCGGCGGCGTTACGGGCAACAAGATCCTCAAGACCAGGTTCGTAGATGGGAATCTCACCATTTTTAAGGCGTTCGATCTTGTCGCTGTCCTTGTCTACACAGGTGACATGAAATCCAAACTCAGAGAAACATGCGCCCGAGACAAGCCCGACATATCCCGTTCCAATAATGGTAATTTTCATGGTCCTGTTACCGTCCAGTTAAACATCTCAGCAGGCAGGCAATGCTGCCCGAAGTATTTCAATTTTCTTTTAAGGTAATTTTACAAAGAAATAAACATCTTCCCCTGAGGCTGAGGAGGCGTGGAAGCAACTCCATTCCCATTAGGGGCAATTTCAAACCGTCAATGCGCAGCATCAGACCTCAGGCGAGATGAATATAAAGGTTGCATTTCCATCTGCGCACTCTACGGTGATAGTATACAGCAACAGCTGATGGCAGCTTTGGGAATGCGTATGCCCGTTTTCAGCATAATCCTGAGGAAGGCAGTTTTCGTCTTCGCAATATTGGTGACTCTCATGACATCTGCACAAGCGGGAGATCTTGAAATCGAAGTTGTGGCCGTCGGCGATGGCATAATTGCCGAGACGGGGATGCGTGTATCGGTTCATTACCGGGGAGAGCTGCTGGATGGCACGGTCTTTGATGATTCATCGAGGCGCGGCCAGCCGATCAGTTTTGTCCTCGGCCAGGGGCAGGTCATTCCGGGATGGGAGCAAGGCATTGCCGGCATGAAAGTCGGGGAAAAGCGAATACTTACCATTCCCCCTGAACTTGGATACGGCAGCGCCGGTGCTGGCAATGTCATCCCGCCTGATGCAACGCTGATCTTCCATGTGGAACTCATGGACGCGGCGGAACCGGTCACCCTTGTTGAGGCCACGCCAGAAGACCTCAAATCCGCGCGAGATAGCGGCGTGACAATCATTGACATCCGCCGTGAAGATGAATGGGCTTCCACCGGCGTTATTGAAGGTGCGCATCTGATCACGGCCTTCACCGAACAAGGACAGCTTCACCCCGAATTTCAAGAGAAGTTTTCAGCACTTGTGCCAAACCGTGAAGTCCCTGTTTTGCTTTACTGCCGAACAGGAAACAGATCATCTGTTCTGGGGCAGGCACTCATCAATGAGCTTGAATTCATCAACGTGACGCATCTGACGGATGGTATGATCGGCTGGCTCGAAGACGGACACCCCGTTACGGACTATAAATAGAGCACAACGAAATCTTTACTTCATCCTGGCAATAGCCGCATCACCGATATTATCTACCCCGCGCGTCTCAAGCAGCCGATCAAGCCAGGTTGGATCCATATCCGGAACCGAGCCGAGTAGCAACTCGGTATATGGATGATGCGGAGGGGCAAAAACCTCCGATTTCTGGCCTTTTTCAACCACCAGTCCATCTTTCATGACGATGACCTGATCCGCAATGGCCCGGACCGTTGCCAGATCATGGGTGATAAACATATAGGAAAGGCTGAGCTCTCCCTGCAGGCGATCAAGAAGTTTCAAAATCCCCTCGGCAACGATTTGATCAAGGGCGCTGGTGACTTCATCGCAGATGATGATGCTGGGTTCAGCGGCGATGGCACGGGCAATCCCGATACGCTGTTTCTGGCCGCCTGAAAGCTCCGACGGAAGACGGTCGATATACTGATCGGGCTCCATCTCAATCATGCGCAAGAGATCACGCACCCGTTCATCGAGCGCTTTACCCCTGAGCCCGAGAAACATGCTGGCCGGACGCCCGAGAAGTTCGCGGATACGAAGTTTCGGGTTAAGGGCGGTATCCGCCATCTGATAGATCATCTGTATCCGGCGCAATTGATCACGGCTTCGGCTTCCGTAGCTGGCCGGAAGTTGTTCACCTTCAAAAAGGACCTCCCCCTCACGCGGGGTCAAAAGGCCTGTTATCACCCGGGCCGTCGTCGACTTGCCGCTTCCGGATTCCCCGACTACGGCAACCGTACGCCCTTTGCTTATGCTGAAGGACACATCTTTGAGCACATCAACATGGCTGGAATAGCCTGCGGTGATATTCCGGATTTCCAGGACGGGGGCTTGGGCTTTGTCTTCCTTCTTCTCCTTGCGCACGAATTTTCGTACGGCCCAGAGTGACTTCGTGTAGTCTTCTTTTGGGGATTTCAACATGGTTTTTGTTGACGCCTGTTCTACCTCATCCCCCTTCAGCAGCACCTTGATCTTGTCTGCCATCTGGGCTACCACCGCCAGATCATGGCTGATATAGATCGCCGCGGTATTAAATTCCTTGACGATTTCACGGATAGCTGCCAGCACTTCAATCTGGGTGGTGACATCAAGCGCCGTGGTCGGCTCATCAAAAATGATAAGGTCCGGACGGCAGGAAAGAGCCATCGCCGTCATTGCGCGTTGCAATTGACCACCTGAAACTTCGTGGGAATAGCGAAAACCAAAATTTTCCGGATCAGGCAAATTCATTCGATCAAAAAGATCAATTGCATAGGAAACCGCATCTTCACGGGCCATGACACCATGCTGGAGCGGCGCTTCGGCAAACTGGTCAATGAGTTTATGCGCGGGATTGAAACTGGCGGCAGCGGACTGGGCAACATAGGCGATGCGGCGGCCACGCAACTGGCGAAGCTGATCCCTGCTCTGGCTTAACAGATCAATGCCGTCAAAGGTGATGGAGCCTTCGGTTATCTTGCAGCCATCACGGGTGAAACCCATGGCAGCAAGACCAAGCGTGGACTTTCCGGCGCCGGATTCGCCGATGAGTCCCAGCACCTCCCCGCGGTTGAGGTCAAGATCCACCGAATTGATAATATCAATCCAGGTTTCGTCACTGCGCCCCTTGATCGACACATTACGCATCTGGAGCAAAAGCTCCTTGCCGCTGGATTTAGCCTTCTTGCGCATGGTCATGGGTCACCTATTCCTTCAGGCCACTGGCCCGATGCAGTAGCCAGTCGACCACAAAATTCACGGCAATCGTCAGGAAAGCGATAGCTCCGGCCGGTATGAGCGGCGTTATATCGCCAAAGCTGATCAGTTCCGCGTTATCCCGCACCATGGATCCCCAGTCAGCGGTAGGCGGTTGCAGGCCAAGCCCCATAAAGGAAAGCGCGGATATCATCAGGAAAACAAAACAGAATCTGAGGCCGAATTCGGCGGCAAGCGGGGCCAGAGCGTTGGGCAGAATTTCCCGGCTGATCAGGTGAAACGACCCCTCTCCCCTCAATTTGGCCGCCTCAATATAATCAAGCTGAACAATATTGAGCGCAACCGCCCGCGCAATACGGAACACACGGGTGGAATCAATCGTTGCAATGACCAGAACCAGACTGACAACGGATGTGCCGAATATCGTCAGCATGAGTAGCGAGAAGATCAGCGACGGGATCGCCATCAGCACATCAACAATGCGGCTGAGCACCTGATCGATGATACCTGATTTCAGCGCCGCATAAATGCCGAGCAGCGTCCCCATCAGGAAAGCAAGCGAGGTTACCAGAAAAGCTATGCCTACCGTGTTGCGGGCACCATAGATGAGGCGGGTGAAGACATCGCGGCCGAGATTGTCTGTTCCGAGCCAATAGGTGGAAGACCAGGGTTCAAATGATCCGGCAAGAATATCGGCTTCACCATATGGTGCAATAATCGGCGCGAATACAGCGCAGACGACATAGATGAGGATAACAAAGATGCCGAGGCTCGCGGTTAATGGCAGGGTGCGGACAATCTTGGCAAGATCATTGCCAACCACCCGAAGAAGAACTTCACGAAATACATACCCGACACCGAGTGCACCACAGGCAACAACAACAACCCAGAGAAGGAAATTTAAGATGATCATCTTTTCCTCCCCTTATCGTTGCCGCATCAGGCGCGGGTTCGAGATGGTGGAAATGATATCGGCCAGAAGGTTAAGCCCGACATAGGCGCTGGCAAAAACAAGCGACGTTGCCTGCACAACCGGGATATCACGGAACTTCACCCCATCGACCATAAGCTGCCCCAGGCCAGGGAAGACAAAAACGATTTCTACAATCACGACACCTGTAATCAGATAGGCAAGGTTGAGCGCAACCACGTTGACGATCGGCGCAATGGCGTTCGGCAGGGCGTGCCGGGTGATAATTCGCCGGGGCCGTATTCCTTTAAGATGGGCCATCTCGATATAGGGAAGGGCAAGAATGTTGATGATGGCGGCGCGAGTCATCCGCATCATATGGGCCGTCACTACAAGTGTCAGGGTTAGCGCCGGCAGAAAACAGATATAAAGTTTTTCGAGCAACGGTGTGTTGGCGTTGATATTAGCCATGGAAGGAAAATATCCCGTCAACGCCAGAAGATAGATGAGGATATACCCCACAAAGAATTCCGGCATTGAAATCGACGCCAGCGCCGATGCATTTGAAATGCGGTCAAAATAGCCGTTGCGGAAAAGCGACGCCATCATCCCGAGCACCAGCGAAAGCGGCACCGCAATACATGCGGTATAAAGGGTCAGGAACAAGGTATTTTCAAGACGCGGGGCTATCAGGCCAATGATCGGCTTGCGAAGAGCAAGCGAATTGCCAAAATCTCCCTGCAGCATGCCGCCAAGCCAGTTCAGGTATCGGATATGAGCCGGCAGATCGAGCCCGAGTTCACGGCGGATGGCCGCCACGGTTTCAGGTGTAGCCTGCTGGCCCAGAATTTCCTGGGCCAGATCCCCCGGCAGGGCTTCGACCGAGAGAAATATGAGCAAGGACAGCATGATCAGTGTCAACACACCGAGCGCCAGTCTTTTAACTATCATCAGGATAAGATTTTTCATTTCAGTCTATCAAGCCAGGTTTCAGCTGAAGATTAAAACTGTCGATTGGATAAAAAAATTTTCAAGGTCGGATAGATCGGTTTTGGGCAAGTGGAAAGCCATGAATATGGCTTTCCACAAAATTGTTTATCCAGTGGTCAAGCTTACGCAGTCCACCAACGACGAGCGCAGAGATGCCCGTCAAGCTCCCAGTTGTTTGCAACCTGGCCAGGAACGTTGACGGAAGAGCGATAGCCCATGATCTCACTGAGGAAGACCGGCAGAATGAGCCCGCCATCCGTGTGAACAATACGCTGCATTTCTACATATTTCTCACGGCGCTTGGCTTCATCGGTCTCGGACCGTGCCTCAACCAGCAGTTTGTCGAACGACGCGTTCTTCCAGTGGGTGTCGTTCCAGTCCGCCTTTGAGTAATAGATCTGTGAGAAGATCCAGTCCTCGGTCGGACGGCCGCTCCAGTAGCAGGCCGACCATGGCTTGACCATCCAGACATTGGACCAGTAGCCATCGTTAGGCTCACGCACGACTTCAATGTCGATGCCGGCAGCTTTGGCGGACTCGCGCATCAGTGCACCAGCGTCAACCGCACCAGCAAAACCGGTATCAGCGGCATGGAACTGAACCGAAAGGCTGCTTAGTCCAGCTTCCTTGAGGTAGAACTTTGCCTTTTCCGGATCGTATTCACGCTGTGGCAACTCATCGGTGGTCGCCCGGAAATAGTTCGCCGGCCCAACCGGGTTATCGTTACCAAGCTGGCCATATCCATAGAAGATTTTGTCAAGAAGTTCCTGACGATTGAGCATATGCTTCATCGCATTCCGGACATTCTGATCGGTGTATGGTTCCATGTCGCAGAGCATCGGCATGGTAGCCTGCTTGTTACCGGTGGAGATCAGTGTCTTCACGTTCGGCATGTTGCCGAGGCGCTTTGCTGTCTTCGCCGGAACGTTGTTGATAGCATCGACCGCACCCGTGGAAAGCGCAGACATCCGCGCGGTCGGGTCGTTGATCCCGAGGGTTTCGACTTCATCAAAGAAGGAGTCATTCCCGGTGTTCCAGTAATTGGCGAATTTCTTCGTCAGTGTCCGCACGCCTGGCTCATGCTCGGCAAGGACATAGGCGCCTGCGCCGATACCCGACTGCCAGTCAATGGTTTCGTCCCCGTTGGATGGGCAGATATTGAGGTGATAGTCTGAAAGCAGGATCGGCAAATCGCCATTACCTTCATTCAGCTCGATAATCACGCCGTCTTTGCCATCGGTGCGAATAGAGGCAATGCCGGAAACAACACCGCTACCACCAGACTTGGAATCCGGCCCCATGTGATGGCGGATTGAATCGACGATATCGGTCGAGTCCAGGGTCTTGCCATTATGGAATTCCACGCCCTTGCGGACATTGAACTTCCATGTCTTGGCGCCGTTGGATGCTTCCCAGCTTTCGACAAGATCACCTTGTGCCGAACCATCTGGCATGATCTTTGTCATATTCGGGCGAACCTGCCCCATGGATACGTTGATCATGTAGGCATCAAGGATCTGGCCCGGATCAAGAACATCACTGGTAGCACCACCGGTGATCCCGATTTTCAGCCGTCCGCCAGCCTTGGGCGTTGCGGCAAGAACTTCTTCAACTACCGTAGACGCGCCGGTAAGCGACACACCAAGAGCCAGCGCCCCGGTCATGAAACCACGACGGCCGATCTTGCCCGACGCATAGCTTTCCTGAAGTTTGTCTGCTTTGATCTGAGTTTCCCTATCCGATACCTCGGCAGAGATTTTGTATTTTTGGCAATTGTCAGAATTTTCCAATTCTTCCTCCCTTATTGGATTACCCTTATATTACGTTAAATTGCAAGCATAGCGCTTTGCAAGTTTTTAATGCACTTGTGCACATCTTTGATCATTCAGTTGTAATTTTATCCTTCTCGTTTCAGGCTCTCCTCTTTTTTGTTTTGATGATGAGCGGCACCTCTACTCGACTGATTTCAGACACCAGCCGGGTTATCCAGATCCGCCCCTATTGAAGCCAGATCACTGTAGCGGTCACCGATGCGGTGATGCGGCCGTCCGCCGGTTGCGCCACCAAAGGCCGCGATCAGTTCATTTCCGGCCGGCGCATCGGCAATATGCATCTGCACGGTCAGGTAATGTGATCTGCGGCCCGTATCGTTTTTATCCATCAGCGGAATATTGATCTGGGTATTGGCGGGACCGCGCGTATTGGTAAACCCGAGATAGGATTTACCCTGAACCGCCTTGCGAAAGAAATTCCCGAAATGAAGGGTGTGGATAAGCGCCGAGCCATGCTCAAGTTCGCAATCCACGCCAGCCATGGCTGCCTTGCCGAAAGCTTCGATCGCATCACCTGAACCTCCGGCAAGTTTCAGCATCTCTTCGGTCAGTTTTTCGCCCAGTATGGGGCCGAACGCCCTGATCTCCGGCATCAGATCTTCAACATAGCCGCGCCCTGCCCAGGGATTCCGGACAACCGCGGCGGCGCCGAAAATTTCAAGCGGCGGCGAGGCTTCCTTTTCACCATCGACAAGCACCGTCTCTTTATATGTGACAATTTTCCGGATGATCAGTTCCATGAATTTTCTCCCTTGATCATGGTCTTTTCTTGTGGCGGCATGGATTTTCCCGATGGCAGTTGATCCAGAAAACGCAGCAAAGGGGGATTGAAAATCTCCGGCGCTTCCATCATCGCCATATGCCGCAGCCCATTCAGCACAACCAGTTCCGCGCCTTCTATTTCCCGTGCAATGGCAGCGCTCATCGCCGGATGATTGCCGAAATCTTCATCCCCGGTCATGACAAGAGCCGGACATCTGACGGGCGGAGATGGTGAAATCAGTTCATCCACACCATCGACCAGAACCTGATAAATCGGCGGGTAGATCCCGGGATCATTCGCCATGACCCAATCCTTGACCTGCTGGATCACCTGAGGGGCTTTCGCGCGAAAATCTTCGGTAAACCAGCGCTCAATCGCTGCATCCACCGTAGCCGCGGGGCCGTGCTTTTCGGCCTGATGGACGCGCGCCTGAATCGAGTCATGTTCGGCGCTGGTTCTTTGATGGGGAGAATGCAGAACAACGAGCGCCATCGTCATTTCAGGATAGGTCATGGCAATCCGGCGGGCAATCATCCCGCCGAGGGAAAATCCGGCAATCACCGCGTTTTCATATCCGAAATGCTCAAGGACACTTGCCGCCTGATCGGCAAAAAGACCAAGGCAGGGCGTTTCAGGCGGCGGCGGTGAGACGCCATGTCCGAACAGATCATACGTTATCACCGGGCCGCGTTCCGCCAGCGCATCAATCTGGGCTGCCCACATCTCCTGATTAAGCCCGAGCCCGTGAATCAGAAGTATCGGCACCCCTACCTTGCCCCTTTCAAAAAGACGGCAGAACGTGCCGTCAACTGTTGTGCTGCCGGTTCGGATCATCAGACGTCTTCAGGCCTCCATGCAACGACTTCAACCTCAACGCGGACATCCACCAGCAGATCATTTACCACCGCCGAGCGGGCGGGAGGATCATTGGGGAAATATTCCGCATAGACGGCATTGAAGCCGGGGAAATCTTCCCGGGAGGTCAGCCAGACCATGGCTTTCACCACGTCCTCCATGCCGCATCCGGCCATCTTGAGAGTCGCCTTGATATCTTCTAGCACCGCGCGGGTCTGATCTTCGATCGTGCCATCGGTCATGACCTTGCCGTCCTTCATGGGCACCTGGCCGGTCAGATACACAAAATCCCCTGCCCGAACAGCCCGCGAAAGCGACAGTCTGCGGCCATTGATAATGAGCGGATCGCCAATGACCTTCTTTCCCATCATGCCCCCCATTCTTACTGTTGATTACATAAAGGCTGGGCCAGCCCGGGGATAAGTATTTGCAATTTTTCGGCACAAGATGACCAAAAATTTATGCTGATCGCGACGCTACACCATAGGCTAAATACAGGACTTGTGCGAGCATGCATAAAGAAAACACAATCGAAGGAGGGCCAAATGTCAGACCTCGTGCATTATAAGATGTTCATCAATGGCGAATGGCGGAATGCCAGTGACGGCAAAAGTTTCGAAAGCATCAATCCGGCGACCGAACAGCCCTGGTGCACCGTGCCGGAGGCGACGGAAGATGATATCAATATGGCGGTTGAAACAGCGCATCAGGCTTTTACTTCAGGCGAATGGGCAACGCTGACCCCGACCGCACGCGGCAAATACCTGCGCCGTCTTGCGGAACTCCTTGATCAGCAATCGGAACATCTTGGCCGCATTGAGACCATTGATACAGGAAAGATGCTGAAGGAAACGCGTTGGCAGGCAAAATACATTGCCGAGTTTTTCCATTTCTATGCCGGCTGTGCCGACAAGATCAGCGGCCAGACGCTGCCCATCGACAAGCCTGACATGCTGACGATGACGTTCCGGGAACCGCTCGGTGTCGTGGCGGCGGTTGTCCCCTGGAATTCCCAGCTCTTTCTGGTTGCGGTAAAGATCGGCCCGGCGCTGGCCGCGGGCAATACCGTGGTGCTGAAAGCGTCCGAACATGCTTCGGCGGCCATGCTCGAATTTGGCAAACTCATTGAGGAAGCCGGTTTCCCCAAAGGAGTGGTGAATATTGTCACCGGACATGCGGACCCTTGCGGCAAAGTGCTGACCTCGCATTCGCTTGTCCAGCGGATCAGTTTTACCGGCGGCACATCGGCGGCACGCCATGTGGTCCGCAATTCGGCAGAGAATTTTGCGCAAGTTTCCCTTGAACTTGGCGGCAAATCCCCTTTCATCGTCTTTGGTGATGCCAATGTCGAAAGCGCGGTGAACGGCTCGATCGCCGGTATCTTCGGCGCCAGTGGCCAGAGCTGCGTTGCGGGCTCCAGGCTTTATCTCAATAACAGCATCGCTGACGAATTTCTTGAACGCATGCTGGATCAGGCAAGCCGGATACGCATTGGTGATCCGCTCGCGGAAGAGACACAGATGGGCCCGCTTGCCACCTTTGCCCAGATCGAGCATATCGAACACCAGGTGAAACTGGCCCGGGAAGAAGGCGGAACGGTGCTGACTGGCGGCAAACGCCCCAAGACACCGAATGCCGGCTGGTATTACGAGCCCACCATCATCGAATGCCCGCGCCAGGACCTGACCATCGTTGATACCGAACTGTTCGGCCCGGTGCTGAGTGTTCTTCGCTTTGATGAAGAAGACGAGGTGACCACCCTTGCCAATGACAGCAAATTCGGGCTGGCGGCCGGGGTCTTCACCCGTGACAGCGCCCGCGCGCTGCGGATGACGAAAGCGCTGAGGGCAGGGATTGTGTGGGTGAACACCTACCGTGTTGTCTCCCCGATTGCCGAATTTGGCGGGTTCAAGGAATCCGGTTATGGAAGAGAAAGCGGGATGCAGGCCATCTATGACTACACGCGGCCGAAGACAGCCTGGATCAATATCTCGGATGAACCCATGGCCAACCCGTTTGTCATGCGCTAGCGGCTGAGGGTTATCAGCGCATCCACCACGACAGCCCCGTCGGCGAGCACAAAGAGCGGATTTACCTCAATCAGGTCAATCCGCTCATCCTCCATCATCATATCCGTCAGGGCAAGGATGGTGGATATGACGGCTTCGCGGTCCCCGGGCTTGCCGCCGCGATACCCATCGATGATCCGGCCTGCGGCAAGCCTGCTGATCCCGGCATTGATCATCTCAGGTCTCGCCGGCACGATCAGGGTGCTGGCATCCCCCAGCAACTCGACAAGAACACCGCCGGAGGCGATGGTGAGCAATATCCCGAATACCGGATCCCGCCGCAGGCTGACCATCAGTTCCGCCACCACGCCGGATACCATTGTTTCAATGAGAAACCCGTTCTGCCTTGCGGCGGGAGCATGGCGGCTGACTTCCTCCCGCATCCGGGTCATTGATTTCTCCAGCATCTCGCGGTCCGTGATGGAAAGTGCCACCGCGCCCATCTCGGATTTATGGGGCAGGTCCGGGCTCACCATCTTGAGGGCAAGCGGATAGGCAAGATTCCCCGGCAGTTGCGTCGGCAGATCACCTGCAATGACGAGCCCTTCGGGCACGGCAATACCTGCCGCTGAAAGCATCTCTTTGGCGGCGGCCTCATCAAGGGTTTCGGCCATGCCCTCACCCTTGGGGCCGGCAAGATGAAGAGGCGGTGGCGGGGATGCTAAAATTTGCTGTCTTTTTCTTCCGTATTCGGCGGCGGCGGCAATTGCCCTGAGGCAGTCACCGATCCCCTGCATCGGCGCGGTTCCATGCTCGATCAGAAAATCACGGGTTTCTTCATCCAGATTCTCGGCGATGGTGCAGCAGACGGCGCCAGGCAGGCCATGCGCTTTGGTTGCCTTGATGAAACTGATGGAATCGTTGCGGTAATATGGCTTGCTTTCATCAAGCCCGGCGGCGGGGTAATCCTGAATGATCACCGCCGCATCATAGCCGTCTTCAAACATGGCGCTGAACACAGGTTCGGTCTTCTCGGGCATTCCCCAGATCGGGGTCGTGTAGTCAAGCGGGTTCGATACCGTTGCCGTAAGCGGCAACATGGCGCGCAATTTTTCATTTGCCTCAGGACCTGGTCGCGGCAGATCAAGCCCCAGTCTTTCCGCGTTATCGGCAAGCATGGTCGCGCCACCGCCCGAACAGGCGAGGCCAGCAAGACGGGGGCCGACCGGTATCCCCGCAACGGTGATGAATTTCAGCACTTCGAGCAGAAGCGATGGTTCATCCACGCGAATGATCCCAAGACGATCAAAAAACGCATCATACGCCTCTTCCGCCCCTGAAAGCGATCCGGTATGGCTGACGGTCAGCTCGCTGCCGATCCGGGATGTTCCGGTTTTCAGCACCACAATCGGGATGTTGTGGTGAAGTGCCTTGAGGGCGGCGGCCTCAAAAAGGCGGCTGTCTCTAATCCCCTCGACATGCAGACCAATGGCGCTGACCTCCGGCATCTCGGCAAAGCAGTCGATGAAATCATCGATCTTGAGCACCGCCTGATTACCGAGCGAGACCATGTAACTCATGGGAAGAGAGCGCTGCGACATGGTCAGGTCCGATGACAGCATCCCGCTCTGGGTGATGATCGCGGCCCCGCGGCCGGTAAACCTGCCGCCATGGGCAAAAGGCCAGAGGGCTACCTTGCCGCCGTAATTGATGAGCCCGTAACAGTTGGGCCCGACGAGGGCCATATCTCCTGCAGCGCGGATCAATTCAGCCTCAAGCGCGGCCCCTTCATCACCGATTTCCCCGAAACCTGCGGTATAGCAAACGGCACCGCCGGCGCCCATCCGGCCAAGTTTCGCAAGGCTTTCGATGGCCTGCTCTCTTGGCACGGCAATGAATACCGCATCCGGGGCTTCGGGCAGATCTTCTATGCGGCTAAAACAGGGGAAACCGCCGATCGTCTCCCGGTTCGGGTTGACCGGCCAGAACGGGCCTTCATACCCGATCCTTCGGCATTCACCGGCAACAACCTCAGCATCCCGCCCGCCAAGAACCGCGATGTGGCGGGGGCGGAGAAGACGTTTCAGATTCTGCTGCCGCTGCCCGGTCATGCACCAAGCGGTCGCAGGATCGAACGCGTGATGATATGACGCTGGATTTCGGATGTGCCATCCCAAATCCTCTCAAGCCGGGAGTCGCGCCAGAGCCGGTGGATGGGCATTTCTTCCATCAATCCCATGCCGCCGAAAATCTGCACCGCATCATCGGCGGTCCGGCAGAGCATTTCCGAGCAATAGAGTTTGACCATGGCGGCATCGCTATCCGACATTGCGCCGGCATTGGCTTTCTCGATTGCGTCCCTGACGAGAAGCTGGCCCGCCCGAAGCCCGACGGCCATATCCGCAAGCTTGAAGCCGGTGGCCTGAAACTTGCCGATGGCCTGGCCGAACTGCTTGCGATTGGCGGCCCAGTCGCAGGCCATCTGATAAATCCGGTCAGCCTTGCCGCAACAGGTCGCGCCAACCCAGATCCGGCCCATGCCAAGCCATTTCCCTGAAAGCTCAAGCCCCTTGCCCTCTTCGCCGAGGATATGTGCATCGGTCAGGCGGACATCGCTGAAATCAAGGCGAAAATTGAGATAACCGCGATAGCTCGTGCAATTGTAGCCGATGCTGACATCAAAGCCTTTCATCCCCACATCGACCAGAAACGCCGTAATCCTGGGCCGCTTGCCGCGCGGAGTTTCATCATGGCCCGTCACGGCAAAGACGATGGCGAAATCCGGCATCACCGGGCCGGAAATGAAATGCTTTGAGCCGTTGAGGATCCAGTCCTTGCCATCGCGGCGGGCATTGGTTTTCATCGACATGATATCGGAGCCGGCTTCAGGTTCGCTCAGGCCGAAGAGTTCGCGCTTCTCTCCGGTCACGCAAGGCAGAAGATATTTCTCCCGCTGGTCTCCTTCGGTGGCAAGAAGGATTTCCGTCGGTCGCGCCACCCAGGAATGCAAGGCGTGGGATGTCTTGCCGAACTCGTATTCAATGATCGCCATCTGTTCATAATCCAGCCCGCCGCCACCGATCTCCGTCGGCAGGTTGGCGGCAAAAAGCCCGACTTCCCTTGACCGCTCTTCGATCTGGCGGCCGAGTTCCAGCGGCACATGCGCCTCCTTATCGACCTTCTCTTCATGGGGGAAGATCTCTTCTTCCATGAAGCGGCGAACGGTTTCCGCCAGCAGCTCATTTTCATGGCTGGAGTTGCCAAACATGTAATACTCCCTCAAGACTGCTTGATCAGGCCAAGTTTTTCACGGGCCTCGGCCGGGGTCAGCACACGGCCACCCATGCGATGGATAATCTCAACCGCGCGCTCGACCAGCTGGGCGTTGGTCGCCAGCACGCCGCGGTCAAGATAGATGTTATCCTCAAGCCCGACGCGGACATTGCCCCCCATCGCCACGGCGGCGGCGGCCATCGGCATCTGCATGCGCGAAATCCCGAACGACGCCCAGGATGCGTTCGCGGGCAGCTCATCCTTCATCACCTTCATCGTATCAACCGACTGATCCGCCCCCCAGGGGATACCAAGACAGATCTGGAACATGGGCGGCTCGTTGATCAGCCCCTCGGCAATCATCTGTTTGGCAAAGCGGATATGGCCAAGTTCAAACACTTCGAGCTCAGGCTTGACGCCAAGTTTCTGCACGATCTCCGCCATTTTCCGAAGATAGGGCGGGGTGGAGATATAAATCTCATTCCCGTTGCCGAAATTCATTGTCCCGCAGTCAAGGCTGCAGATCTCCGGCTTCAGTTCGATCACATGGGCAAGACGTTCTTCAGGGCCGATCATATCCGTGCCCGGCCCCGGCATGGACGGTTTGTCCTCGCTCGGCACCCAGTCTCCACCCATGCCAGCCGTCAGGTTGACAACAACGTCGGTATCACTGGACCGGACGCGATCCACCGTCTCCCGGAACAGGGCCACATCACGAGAACCTTTGCCGGTTTCGGGATCACGAACATGGATATGTGCCGCAGATGCGCCGGCCCTGGCCGCCTCTATTGCGGCATTGGCAATCTGTTCAGGCGTTACGGGAACATGCGGACTCCTTCCGGTTGTATCTCCGGCACCGGTGACCGCACAGGTCAGCACAACATCGTAATTCATCAGCCTCTCCCACCGATTGTGTATCTTGATGTATCATTCACCTCGCGTATTTTTTCAGTTGTAAATTTTTCGCCAATAGATCAAATTTTTCGTTAGATTTGATTTGCTGGAGACGCCCCCGGGACATGACAAATTCATCCGCTGAAAACACCAAATCCGAGCGGGTTCAGTTCATCCTTCTGCCGCGATTCAACATGGCTACGCTGGCGACCATGATCGAGCCCCTGCGTATCGCCAACTACATTGCGTCTGCCCAGGTTTACACCTGGTATTTCACCTCTCCTGCTGCCGGAACGGTGCGGGCCAGCAACGGCATCCCCATCGACTGCGATGACCTTGATACCACTTCAGGGGCGGCGACATCAATTGTTCTCCTTGGTAGCTGGGGGGCGGAGCGATATTCGGATGAGCGGCTGACCAGCTGGCTCAGAACCCAGACACGACACGGCAGGGCCATGATCGGGGTGGAAATCGGCGCCTATATCTTTGCCAGGGCTGGCCTGCTCACCAACAGGAGCGCGACAACGCACTGGTCTTTCTTTGCCGGGTTTGCCGAAACCTTCCCGCAAGTCAATGCCGTTGAGCAGATGTTCACCATCGATGGCAATATCATGACCTGCGCGGGCGGCATGGCTGGGATTGATCTGATGCTGCAGCGCATCGCCGACAGCCATGATGAAGATCTGGCCGATGAAGTGGCGCGGCAGATGCTGCATCATTTCCGCAGTGACGAGTCCATGCCCCAACGCCCAAGCCGGAACGCGGCGACGATCGATGTGCATCCTGTGATCAAGAAAGTCACGCGGTTTCTCGAAGAACGTATCGAGGACAATATCACCATTCCGGAATTATGCGCGCATATCGGGGTGCCGCAACGAAAACTCGAACGGCTCTTCAACCGCTATGTGGGTTGTACGGTGGTGCAGTTCTACCGCCATCTCAGGCTGCAATACGCGCGGACACTTCTGGTCAGCACGAATATGGATATAAGGGAAATCTCGGTTGCTTCGGGGTTTAATTCCATGTCCTATTTCTCGCATTGCTTTTCAAAGACCTTCGGCCGCAAGCCAAGCCAGTACCGCCTCGCCTGGCCGGAAGAGGAAACCGTGCCTTCCTGGCCCGGGACAATGTATGACTTCACCCATAGCGCCAGACCGCCGAAACCGGAAAGCACCCGGAATTAGACGCGGCCCGGAATTAGGTGCGAATATCAGGAAGGTTCAGTCGGGGAGAATTTCAGGTATCCTCACCCCGGGCAGCCTTGATCACCGCCACAATCCGCCGATCACGTTCTGCCGCCATATCCTCAAAATGGCGATCACCGGCCATGGCGTTACATCCCTCAACCATGGCGTCACGCAGCTCCTTTGTCAGTTCCGGGGCTTTAAGGCGTGTCCAGGGAAGTTTCAGCGCCGGGCCGAACTGATCGAGATTGGTTGACATCCCGCCTTTGCCGCAGGCGACATGAAACGCCATGCACTGGCCCTGGATCGCCATGCGCGGGGCGGGTCCAAACCGCAGCGCCCGGTCGATATCTTCCGGTGATGCTTCTCCATTGGCCACCATATGCAGCGCCTCACGCCAGAGCGCTTCCTGAAGGCGGGTGGCGATAAAGCCGGGAATTTCCTTTTTGAGCAAAAGCGGCTCCTTGCCGGCGATGCGGTAGAATTCCATTGCCCAGTCAAGCGCCTCCTTCCCCGTCGACGCGCCGCCCACCACTTCGACCAGCGGCAGAAGATAGGGCGGATTGAACGGATGACCGACCACGGTTCGTTCCGGCGTCGCACAGCGTGCCTGAATATCCGACATGGGCAGGCCCGAGGTGCTCGAGGCAATCACCACGCCGCCGGGAACCATCTCCCCGAGTTTCTGATAGAGTTCCTGTTTGATCTCAAGCCGTTCAGGGGCCGATTCCTGCACGAATTCCGTCCCCGCCACCGCAGCTTCAAGATCATCGGTAACCGTCAGGTTATCAAGGCTTGCGCCCTCGGCCAGACCCAGATCCTCAAGGCATGGCCAGGCCGTATCAAGGACCGAACGAAACGCCGCCTCTTCATCCAGGTGATGAAGATAGGCACGCACCTTGAAGCCCCGGGCGAGGAAGAAGGCCGTCCAGCCGCCACCGATCGGGCCCGCGCCAATGCTGGTGACTACGCGCACATTCCGAGCATCTGGCCGCATGTCATTTCCCCTTGAAGACCGGTTCCCGTTTTTCAACGAACGCCTTGATGCCTTCGGCGGCATCTTCGGATTTCAACATCGCCCTGTAGGTGGGCAGATCATCCTTGCGCATGCTGGCAAAAGCCTGCTCGATAGGACGGCATTCAATATGGCGGATGACTTCCTTGATCGACTGCATCGCCAGCGGTGCCGCCCAGGCGAGTTGATCGGCCCATTCCCGCGCCTCTTCCATCAGTTTCTCATACGGCACCACCTTGTTGACGAGGCCATAATGGGCGGCCTCATCCGCTTTCATCCGGCGCCCGAGAAACAGCATTTCCATGGCGATATTATGAGGAATACGGCGAGGAAGGCGTTGAATGGCGCCGGCATCGGGGATGATCCCGAGCGGCATTTCCGGCAGGGCAAATTCTACATGCGATGCGGCGATCAGCAGATCACAGGCAAGGGCAATTTCAAACCCGCCACCGATCACCAGCCCGTTCAGCGCGCCGATGACCGGCTTGTTCAGCGACCAGTTTTCCGTCAGCCCGGCAAAGCCGCCTTCGCCATAATCGCCATCATCCCACCACTCATCAAGCTGGGCCTCGCCGGCATCGAGGGATTTGAGATCCCAGCCAGCGGAGAAGATGCGATCCCCTTCGGCGGTGATGATCCCGACGCGCAGATCATTGTCCTTTCTGAGCTCGGCGAAAGCTTCGGCGAGATCGCGGCTCATTTCGTGATCAATCGCGTTTACCTTCGGCTTGTTGAGCTTGACCTCAAGCACATGGCCCCGGCGTTCCACTTCAACGGTTTTCGGCATTTTCTTCTCCGTCTTTCTCGCGTGATCGCTTTCAGGCGAAAGCTGGCATGACTTCCCTGATGAAAAGTTCAAGCGATCTTTTCTGTTCTTTGCGGCCCAGCCCCATGCTGGCGTAATAGGTGAACTGATCGACCCCGAGTTCCTGATAGGGCCTGAGCTTGGCGATGACTTCATCGGGGGTGCCGAACATCAGGTTTTCATGCAGCATCTTGGGGCTGTATTCCTCACGGTTCTGCAGCTCCTCGAGATTGATGCTGGCGGGGAAGCCGTTTTTCACGTCCCCCAGATTCTTGTAGAGGTTTTCAAACTGGCTCAGCACCCGCTGGACCGCATGCACCGGCACCATCCAGTCTTCCTTCTTGTCGTAGACCGCGGTATGGCGCATCATGGCAAAAACAGGTCTCGGCTTGCCCGGGTTTGCCGCCATGGCTTCCTCGAGGCGCTCCTTGTAGAGCTCCGCTTCCGCCATCGGGCGGGTGAAGGGCCAGGACAGAATATTGAGCGAATTCTTGACCGCAAAATCATAGGTGATCGGGGCGCGGGCAGCAGCCCAGATCGGGGGATGGGGCTGCTGCAACGGTTTCGGCACCGAGGTCGAAAGAGGAAAGGACCAGTACTCCCCGTTATGTTCGTAATCCCCCTGCCAGAGCGCTTTCAGCGCCGGCAGCATTTCGTGCATGTATTTCCAGCCATCGGACTGCTTGAGCCCGGGATGCATGCGGTCAAACTCACGCTGATAGGCACCGGAACCGATGCCGAATTCCAGCCTGCCGCCGGAAATGAGATCCGCCATCGCCGCTTCCCCGGCAAGCTTGATCGGATGCCAGTAGGCCGCGTTGACCACCGCCGTCCCGAGGCGGATGGTCGATGTATGCGCCCCCCACCAGGCCAGCAGCTGAAACGGATCAGGGGCAATCGTCATCTCAATGGCATGATGTTCGGCGGCCCAGACGATATGAAATCCGCCTTCTTCGGCCATCTGAACCATTTCAAGTGTATGCGCGGCCACCTCCCGCATATCATCTTCGTCCGTTACCCGTTCCAGATTAACTGCCAGTTGAAACTTCATCTCTCTTCCCCATGCTGAAAACGTTGTCCGTCAAGACCCGGAAAACCCGCAAAATCGCGCGGCATATCCTTATGTTTCTTTATCAATCTTGGGATGGATTCACCGCAAAAAAAACGAAATTTTTGACAGCATTATAAATTTTTGGACATTACCGCGGCCCGGGCCACCTACGCCAGCCGTGATCGGGGCCCGTGATCGAACACATCAGCGGGGCAGTTGCCCGGAGCATGATCGGGCGCTTCTGCTGGGGCAGTTGCCCGGATTGTGATCGGGTGCATGATCGGGGGCGTGAGCGGGGGCAGGCTTCAGGAGTGAGATCGGGGGCGTGAGCGGGGGCAGTTGCCCGGAGCATGATCGGGGGCGTGAACGGGGCGGTGAATGTTTTTGTTTCGCAATCGAGATTTGAGGCGTATGAGTAGCAGATTGCCTGATTAGTTCGCCGAGCCCGCCCATGCCCAAGACCGTTGATATAATCCTGGGGATCCTCGTTGCCCTGACCTGGGGGATGGGGCTTGTCTTTGCCAAGGCGGCGATCGGCCATTTCCCGCCGATCCTGCTGATGGCGTTCCGCTTCACCGTGACGGCGCTGGCCATGATCTGGTTTTTCCCGCCACCTCGCGGGGCGTTCCGGGCGCTGATCGGGATCGCGTTCATTTCCTGCGCCGTGCAGTACAGCCTCACCTTCAGCGGTCTTGCCCGGCTCGATGCCGGGGTCGCCGGGCTCATCGTTCAGCTTGAAGTGCCGTTTCTGACCCTGCTTGGCGCGTTTTTTCTCGGCGAGAAAACCGGGCTGAGGAAATGGATCGGGATAGGTCTTGCCTTCCTTGGTGTCTATATCATCTCCGGCGAGCCGCGGGTGGCGGAAGATCTGGGTGCTGTCTTCCTCGTGATCGGCGGCGCCGCAACCTGGGCGATCGGGCAGGCGCTGATCCGCAAACTCGAGAATATCGACGGGCTGACGCTGACGGCATGGATTGCGCTCATGGCCGCGCCGCAGCTCTTCTTCATGTCGGCGGTCTTTGAGACCGGCCATCTTGAGGCCATCCTTGAGGCGGACTGGGTTGTGTGGGGATCGGTGCTCTATCTCGGGCTGGTGATGACGGCGATCGGCTACGGGATGTGGTACACGCTGATCCGCCGCAATCCGGTGAGCCAGGCGGCGCCGTTTCTCCTGCTGCTGCCGGTCTTCACCATCGCCGGCGGCGTCACCTTCCTCGGTGAGACGCTCACCACCCCGATGCTGATCGGCGGCGCGATCGTGCTGGCCGGGGTTTCCAGCATCTTCCTTGAAGATCGGAAAGCCGAGGCCTGAAGGCAGATGCCTCCATCCTCCCGGGCCGATCAATGGTCATCATAGAGCGGGTTGACCTCGGCCGGGGTGAGCCGGGAAAGAAGCATCCCCGCCGGATCCCATCGGATTTGGGAAAAGACGACAAGCCCCACCAGCACCGCTATGACAAGGACCAGCCGCGGGAAGACGCGGGAAGTCCTGCGATAGGGGCGATTGACGGTGATCGCGTTGGTGAAGGTGAAATCGAGTTTGTCGCTCATTCTTGGGGGCTTTCTGACAGCATGATGCAGGCGAGAAAGACGCGATAATTGCACTTAACCCATAGCTTTGCAAGCGGTATACCAACGGTTCTGCAGGAAAAAGAGGCCCGGTGGCGGCCAAGGATAGGCGCGGCCTAGATTGGCATGGCGGGGGATGGGCGCGGCGGAATATGTGTGTGGCGAGGGAATATGAGTGTGGCGGGGGATGGGGCGCCGAAAATGGGTTCGTTTCGGGAAATTCACCTTTCCGGTCGCCCTCGCCCTATCACTGGCAAGAGTCAAGGGCCTTTTGGCTTATCCTTGTTGATGATACGGATAGCCCCGAAGCATATGCGGGAGGGGCCTATTCGGTGCGTTTGCACTGGAACTGGCGCTGGCAGGGGACGTTCGGGTCCTCGTTGCTGATCACCACGTCATTGCCACCGGATTGACGCCGGTAGATGCAGCGTGTCTCTTCGTCGCGCTCGACTTTCCTGAGCCGGCAGGTTTCAAAAAGATTGCGGGTGTTTTCCTGATTGCCCTTGGAATTATAGGTCTTCGCCGCCGCCAGCGCCTGACCGGAGATCGCACCCCCGGGAAGATTCAGCCCCGGGATGGCAAGGGTTGCCGCCAGCACGAGCGCGGCAAGACAGGGAAGATAGCGCGGATTACGAGGCGTCCGGGTCATCTTCCGATCCCGGCAGAAAGGCCTTGCCCTGTATCGCGCGGGCGCCAAGTTCCCCAAGAAGAGACGGCGAGTTTGCCATGACGTCTTTCAGCATTTCCTCGACCTTCGCTTCCGCTTCCTCCGGTGTCGCGACGTCCATTTCAGCAATACCATCAATGATCCAGTGAACTTTGACTTTCATGGATGCCTCCTCTCTTTAAGACGTTATTTGCCGAAAGACAGGCCGTAAAAGGTGGACCTGGCTTCTTCCTGCGTGGCAATGATCTGTTCCACCTCAAGATTTTCGGCCGCCGCATCACGGGCTTCCTGGCTGCCGTCAATGCCGATGGCCGCGGCGATGGAATACCAGAAATAGGCCTGCTGATAATCGGCCTCTTCGACGATTTCAAGATGATAGCGGGCAAACTGCATGACGGCGTTCCTGTCGCCGTCGTCGATCCTCTTTCTGAGCCGTGTTGCAACTTTCTCCCGGACCGCGCCGACGGTATCAACGGGCACAAGCTCGATGATTTCCTCGGCCAGCGCGCGGCTTTTCTCAATACCGCCGAGATAGGAGAGCCAGGCCCACATCAGCGCGTCCGGGTAATGCTGCGGGGTTCCGCGCCCCGATTTCAGCAACAGCGCAAGATTGAACTGGGCGTCGTGCTGGGCCGCCTGAGCCTGCATCTCAAAAAGCGTGTAGGCATGGGCGAAATCCTTGGCCTTGGCCGCTTTCACCGCTTCCTGAAAGGTCTTGTCGGAGGTGGCGATATCATCGTCGCTGCCGGAATGGCTGCCCGCCACCGCAACACCGCCGCCAAGGAGCGTTGCCAGAGTTGCCAATGTTATCGCTGAACGGAACAAAATCTACTTACCTGCCATCATGACGAGCTGGAGATAGAAAACACGCATACGGAACTTGGAGCCGGGTTTCTGTTCAAAGACCACGATGCGCGGGCGATCACTTTCCGGCTTCTGAAATTCAAGAGACATGTTATCCGGCAGTTCAACCCCGTAGGTCATCAGCGTGGCTTGCGGGTTGCGGGAAAATTGCTCATGAAAGGAGGAGTCAATCCAGGTGCGGGCCAGCGCCCGGCCGAGGATATCCGGCAGCCGCTGCCGCATCTCTTCCTTATCGGCAAACTTGACCTGCTCCGATACAAGTTTGAACGGATCATCACTATGCGATCGCCTCACCACCGGCGTTGAGCCGGATGGAACGACCACAAGAGCATTTGGCGGATTGCTCATTACGAAATCCCGTCAGGACAGAAAGATTAGGGTTTTATAATGCCATGATTCGGCGAAATTACAACTGTCGTGAAGAATCCCCCAGCCAAGGCAGGGCCATGTGCCCCCGGCATCGGCGAGGAAATATCTGGCATGATTCTTGAAGAGATCCCGCAAAACAACTGCGACGCGAGGGGATTGCCCATGCTTCCGATCATCCGCACCGGCATGATGGCCGCCAATAAAGAAATCGCCACGATCTCAAACAATATTGCCAATGCTGGCAGCACCGGTTTCAAGCGGAGCTCGAACAGTTTTGAGGATATCTATGCGACGATGGCCGATCAGGTCAAACGCAGCACCACCGGCATGGGCACGCGAAATTCAACCATCCGCGTCAACCACGGTCAGGGCTCACTGAAGCCGACCAATATGTCGCTTGACCTGGCGGTTTCCGGCTACGGCATGTTTGTGACCACCGATCCGAATGATGCCACCATCCGATATACCCGCGACGGCAGCTTGACGCTCAATGAGAACAGCCAGATCACGACGAGCAACGGGCGCACCCTCCTTTCCTCGACGGGCCGACCGATCACCGTACCTATGGCGGTTGCCCAGCCGAACGGAACACGGGTGCTGCTCGATTCCATCACCATTACGCCGAAAGGTCAGGTCATGGCCCAATATGGCGGGCTTGCCGCGGTCAATGCCGGCCAGATCGCCATTGCCGGGTTCCGAAACATGAACGGGCTCCAGCAGCTTGGATTAAATGAATTTGCCGAAACAGCGAATTCCGGCGCGCCCCGGATCGGCGTGGCCGGTGACGGGGTTTTCGGGACGATCATCCAGGGAAGCGTCGAAGCCTCCAACACCAATATTTCCGATGAAATGGTGATGATGATGCGTGCCCAGCAGGCTTTCGGTGCGGCATCACGAATGGTGCAGGCGGATGTGGATATCACCCGCCGCCTGATGAGCTGATTTCTTAAAACCGGGTGAGATCTGTCTACCTGAACGGAATGGTGAGGGAGAAACCGGTCACGCCGAGGATCGTTTCCTCGTTGATCCGCAGATCACCTTCGACGCTGACGGCAAGGTCCTGATCAACCCCGAGAACCATCACCATGGGCCGGGCCGAAGAATGACGCGCCAGCGCGGTCATTTCATCAAACCGGGGCCGGGGCATTTTCAGCGCAACCTGCATCAGGGGCTTGCTGACAAGGATGGTCACCCGGCCCGAGACGCGGGATATATGCGCATCCGGCGTGATGACGACCTGGCTGCGGCCGCGGGCAATATTGACAAGGTTGCAGGTGGCGTGGAAGGTCTGCCGCAGATCAGGGCCCGACATGTGCAGATCCATTGTCTGCACCGACATGCTGATTTCGCGTATCTGCTGCCAGTCACTCATGAGGCAATCAGGCCGCCTTCGGAATTGCTGAGATACTCACGCAGGCGCCGGACCGCGGATTTCTTGATCTGCGAGACACGGCCGGTGGTGATCTCAAGGACTTCGGCGATTTCGTAGACATTGAGCTCTTCGACGTAATAGAGCTGGATCAAGAGTGCCTCGCGTTCGGGCAGGGTCTTGAGCGCCTCTTTGAGCGAGGCGCGCAACTCAATGTCATTCATGATTTCTTCGGGGTTGTCCTCATCCGAGACAAACCAGATGGAAAATTCATCATAGACGCTGTCAAGAGACTGGTGATTGTTCGCCTGAAACGCCTTTTCCCATTCCATCATTTCATGTTCGTCGATTTCAAGATATTCGGCGAGTTCATGAAGCTGGGGCTCACGTCCATTGGCCGAGCGCAGCTTTTCCTCTGCCTGGCGGACGCGCTGCTGCATCTTGATCGTGGTACGGCAGAGATTGGAATTCTTCCTCAAATGGTCGACGATCTCGCCTCGTATCCTGAGGCTGGCATAGCTTGAAAAACTCGCGCCTTCCCTGACGGTGTAGTTCTGCGCCGCCAGCACCAGCCCGTAATACCCGATCTGGATCAGGTCCTCGATCTCCGCCGACAATGCCACCCGGCCATGAATATGCCAGGCGATTTTCTTGACCAGATCAAGATGATCGCGGATCAGCTGTTCGACATCCTGCTTCTGTTCGGGGTAATGCGCTTTCATGCTAGCCTGCCCCCCTGGTGCCCGTATCAAAGAAGCGGATACCGCTTGACGTGCTCTGCGGTGCAGCCAGCACGTTCCTGGCCAGCGATTTGAACACCATCACTTCCGGCAGATCTTCCTTGTGAAGGACAACAGGTTTGCGATCGACAATCGATTTCCGGATACGCTGCGAGAAGGGCACATAGCCACCATAGCGAAGCTTGACGTCAAGGAACTGCATCACGATGGCGTTGAACTTGTCGTAATACTTTCTCGCCTCGGCATCGCTGCCCGCCATGTTGACGGCGATGGTGAAATCGACAAGACCTGTTTCAAGATGGCAGGCCTTGATGAAGGAATAGGCATCAAGGAAACTGGTCGGCTCACCCACCAGCACCACCACCGCCCGGTCGGAGGCGGCAACAAAGGAGACCGAATTATCCGATGCCCCGGCCGGAACATCGACGATCAGCACATCGATTTCATCCTTGAAGTGATCCATCATGCGGATGGTATGATATCTGCCCGCGGGATCGACATTAAGCATTTCAAGAAGGCCGCTGCCACCCGAAACAATCCGGACCCCCCTGGGCCCGTCGCAGATAATCTCACTGATGGTTTTCTGCCCGTTCAGCACATCGCTGAGGCTGTGCGCCGGGTTCACCCCGAGAAGAATATGTGAATTGGCCATGCCGAAATCCGCGTCGAAGATCGCAACGCGTTTGCCAAGTTTCTGAAGGGTCAGCGCCAGATTGACCGCAACGCTGGTCTTGCCGACACCGCCTTTCCCGCTTGATACTGCAATCGAGGTAGGCATAACCATTCTCTACTATATGCACATTACGGGTACATTATGCAATTTCTGATCCAACTCAAAAAATGCCGGGGTTCATGTGCCCAGATTTGCACGGGAGACGGGCCTTGAGGCGCGTTCCACCGGGATGGCGATGATATCTGTCCGCACATCATCATCAAGCCGCGTTGCGAGTTCAAGCTGGGCGGAAACGGCGGCGGGCCGGCCCGGCCTGAGGGCGGGCTGATCGATCACCACATCACGTTCGGTCAGCACCAGCCCCTGATCGTCCTTGACCATGAAACGGATCACCGGGGCATCGGCGGAAAGCGGGTAATTGTTGGTCACCTTGCCTTTGATGCGGATGATATCGCCGAGGCGGACGGCCTCAAGATCGCTGACCTTGAAATACTCCATGCTGACATTGACGGTCGCGCCGATGGTCGACATGAAGGTATCCACCATGGGCAGAAGCATCTCGCTCCGGTCCCTGATTGCATAGGCCCCGGCAGAGAGGCCCATGAGGCAGGCAAGCGCGATGAAAGCAAAGCGGCGGCGCGACGTTGACCGGGCAGCCTCGCGCTGCCGGGTTGTGATCATCTCCTTAAGGGAGGTGAGCTCATTACGGAAGCCATCAAGGGTCTTGGTTGTTTCTTCCTGATGCTGTTCGGATTTCTCAAAATACATGCGGGCGGTGTCCACGGCTTCACGCGAGAGGTCTTTAAGGGAATTCGTCTCTTTGGACAGACGCTCATTTTCCCATTGCAGCCGCCGCATCCGGATATTGATTTCGGATTCCCTTTCTCTGAGTTCATCGGCTTCGCGGGAATGTTCATCGGCATTACCGGTATCATCGCCGCCTTCAATCTTCTTCCAGAATTCATCGACGCTTTTCCTGTTCAACACCGGACCTGACGCGTTGGCGGCTGAGGCGGCCGCTTTCGCCCGGTCTCCTGCCTCGGGCGGGTTCAGCTCATCATGCATGATCCTGGTGAACACATCGCTGACTTGCCTGGGTTTCCGAAACTTGAACGCAACATCATTGGTGGCGCGGATTTCAAGCTTGCCGTCCCTTGTCGTGGTATCGAGGATCATGGCGTCTTCACCCAGCTGGGCGATGATCTGATCCATGGCCGTCGCGCTATCGGCGGCTGAAACGGTAATGGTTGGCATAATACGTCCTCCTTAGGGTCCCTGGCTCAGGTTTCTGCCTCACCGCTGATGGTGGCGATAAGTTCAATTTTGCGATTATCGGGTATCTCGGTGAACCCGATGACAATCATGTCGTCGATATGCTGCCGGATCAGTCGCGACAGGGAACGCCGGATCACCGGCGAGACAACCAGCACCGCCTGCTTGCCGTTGGACGACATATCGTCGTTGATCTGATTGAGGCGAGTGAGCAGCTTTTCGGACAGCTCGTTGTCAATGATAAGCCCCTCATCCCCACTCTGCCGTTCCATGGTGATCAGCATGTTTTCAAGATCGGAATTCAGCGTGATCACCGGCAGCGGGCTGTTGAGCGGCGCCACCTGCTGGATCAGCATGCCGGCAAGTTCCGGCCGCAGTGCTTCGGCCATATCCGGAATGCTCATGTTGCGGGAAACAAGATGCGAGATATTTTCAAGAATACGGCGCATATCGCTGATCGGCACGCGTTCCTGCAGCAGAATCCGCAAGACACCGGTCAGGTTATGCAGCGGGATCAGTTTCGGCACCACCGACTGCACCAGATTGGGCGCCGTCTGGGCAAGGTTGTCGAGCAGTTTCTGCACATCATCCTGGCCGACAAGCTGATCGGCAAATTTGTAGAGAAGATGGCTCAGATGCGTGGCCAGCACCGATTCAGGCGCAATCGTCACATAACCGCGGGCTTCCGCTTCCCGTACCTGGTTCGAGGCAATCCAGACCGCATCCATGCCGAAGGTCGGGTCCTTGACCTCGATGCCGTCGATTTTGATATTCGTGTCTTCGCCCGCAATGGCGAGTTTGCGATCAGGATAGATTCTGTCCTCGCCGACAATCGTCTGCCCCACCCTGATCTGATAGGTATTGGGCTGAAGTTTCATGTCATCCCTGATCCGCACCGACGGAACGACAAAGCCGAGCGCCGTCGAAACCTGGCGGCGGATACCGGTCACCCGCGAGCTCAGGAGCCCGCCATCTTCGTTATTGACCATCTCGATCAGGCCATATCCAAGCTGGATGGATACCGCCGAATTATCCGCAATATCCGAAAGAGAGATTGCATCGGGGTTTTCCCCGGCTGTTTCCTCCTCGGCGAGGAGGTCGCTGTCGTCTTCCACGGCGCTGTTTTTTTCCTTGTGATAGGAATAAAAGGCGAGCGCTCCTGCAATCAGCGCGCCGGTGAGGAAAAGCCAGTTCGGCATCGCTGGCACAAGCCCGATCAACCCCAGCACCACGGCCACCGGTATCCATGCCCGCGAGAGGTTGATCTGGCGGCCGATATGTTCCGCCATATCCTGGGTCGAGGAAACACGGGTGACGATCACCGCGGTCGAAATGGCCAGCAGGAGCGACGGGATCTGGGCAACAAGACCATCCCCGATCGACAGCAGCACATAGTTTTCCGCGGCAAGGCCAACCGGCATGTCATGCTGGGCGATACCGATGATCAAGCCGCCCAGCACGTTGATCACCAGAATCAGGATGGAGGCAACCGCGTCCCCTTTGACAAATTTGGACGCGCCATCCATGGCGCCGTAGAAATCCGCCTCGCTGGCGATCTCCTCGCGCCGCAGTTTGGCTTCTTCATTGGTGAGCACCCCGGCATTGAGATCGGCATCAATCGCCATCTGCTTGCCGGGCATCGCATCAAGGGTGAACCGGGCAGATACTTCCGAGACACGCCCCGCCCCTTTGGTGATCACCAAGAGGTTGATGATGATCAGGATAACAAAGACAAAAATCCCCACCGCGTAATTGCCGGCGATCACAAAGGCACCGAAAGCCTCGATCACCTCACCGGCGGCGTTGCTGCCGTTATGGCCTTCGGTCAGCACCACCCGGGTCGAGGCGACATTGAGCCCGAGACGAAGCACGGTTGCGATCAAAAGAAGGCTCGGAAAGCTCGAGAAATCAAGCGGGCGATAGGTGTGCATTGCCACCATCAGCACCAGCAGCGAAACAAGAATGTTGCTGACAAAAAAGATATCGAGAAGAAACGCCGGCAACGGTAGCACCATCATCGCAACAAGAATGAGAATGCCCGCGGGCAACACACTGCCGCCAAAGGCGGCGCGCAAATTGGGGATATTCAGTCGCTGCAATACCGCGTCCATTTTCTACCAGCCTCTTTTCTCTGTCCGGGCCCTGATCCGCGCCGGGGAAACTTCATGGATGGCAGGATTTCGACTGTCAGAAAACCGACAACCTGCCGTGCCTTCGGAAGGCGGGCTTATGATTATCACATTGTTTTCAAACATTTTATTTTCCATCTTTTCGGTCTTCCATCCGGATTGCGGATCGCGTGTCATGGAGAAGAAGGCAAAAGCCGTGCCAGCCCGCATCGGGGAGGTGATTTTTTGTTCCCGCGGGGATCTGGCACAAATCATGCAAGGGGACCGGGCAGATGAATTTCTCGGATGGAGCTAAACCATGACCAAATCCAATTTCAAGCCTCTGTTGATGTTGCCGGTGGTGGCGCTGCTCGGTGCCTGCCAGGTGCCGGTGGTGCTGACGGATGGCAAATCCCTCACCAACGCCCCGGGCGCCGGCATGACGGATCTGGAATTGAGCCAGGCGGAATCACTCAAGGCCGTCAGCGAGGTTCTCGATGCCAAGGCCGAAGCCATCCCGACGCTGAATGCCGTCGGCTATGCGGTTGTATCTTCGCAGCCGGGCCGGTCCGAAGCCCAGAAGCGGCTGATGGCCATCCGCGCCGCCCGCATGGCCGCGATGCGTGATCTGGCCGAACAGATCCATGGCCTCAAGGTTGACAGTTCCACCACCGTGATCGATCTCATGGTCCAGAACGATACCTTCCGGGGCATCGTCACCGGTACCATTCGCGGCGCCCGTACCGTACGGATCAACCCGACCGGCGCGGACACTTATGAAATCGTTCTTGAAATCGACCGTGAAATGATTGCCTATCTGATGGATAGCGCAAGGCAGGTCATCTGATCTTTTCGAGCCTGTTGTCATGACCAGCACCATCCCGCCCGTTGCCGCCACGCCCTGCCTGAAGCCATTCAGGCAGGCTTTCGTGATGCTGGCGGGGGCTTTTCTGGTGGTGCTCGCCGCCCTGCCCCATCCGGCCCGGGCGCAACTGAACTTCACCGAATCCACGGGAAGAGCGGTTATTCAGGAAGGCGCCGATGCGAGCGAGGCCCGCATGATGGCGCTCGAAGACGCGCTGTATCTGGCCGCCCTGCAAGGCGGTGCGACCATCGACGGATTTTCCTCGGTCAGCACCGACACCAGCCTCAATGATTTTCTTCTTGTCCGCCCGGCCAGCATGATCATGGACTACACCATCATCGATGAAATCGAGGACAGCACCCATTATTCGGTCACCATCCGGGCGGTCATCGGCGAGAAAGAGACCGCAACCTGTGTTCGGCCGATGGTGAACGCCACGCTCTACCAGCCCGAGATCAGGATAAGCGCCAAGGTTCCCGGCTGGGCTTCGGCCTACAGTCCGGCGATTGCCCGCCTGCTGACGCGATCGCTCAACGAGCGGGACAGTATCGAGCTCATCAATGCCAGCAACCGGAGATTTTCCGCCTCCAGCCTGACCAATACAAACGATGCGTTTGACTACGCCGCCCTTACCGGCGGCAGCGTGCGGGTCAGCGATGGTGATTTTGCCCTGGTGCCGGAAATCCGCATGGATCATGAACGTACCGGTTCAGGTCTCCTGCGCGAGGAATTCGTCATCCTCACCGTAACGCTTAATGGTTTTCATGGCCGCAGCTATGCGCCGGCTTTCAGCGAGACTTCACGTGTTCGCATTCCGGTGAAACGCTCAACCCCGCTTGCCACCATCGACCAGCTGACCCGGAAAACCCGGGATGAGCTGACCGCGGCCATGGGGCTTCCGGTGCCGGAAGTGATCGATGCCGCCATCAGCGCCATGACCTGCCAGCCGCTCGAAGCTCGGCTTGTTCTCACCAACACCACCCTTTCGGTGCCTTTCGGCCGCAACCAGGGCCTGAACGAAAACTCACTTGCCGTCACCAGCGGTGGCGACATGAACTGGACGGTGCTGCGGGTCACCTCTCTTGACGAGACCAGCGCAAGCCTTGCGCCGCTGGACCCGGGCCGCGATGTTGCTAAACTTGCCGGAAAGACGGTCGAATTTATGGAGTTATCCCGATGATGATATCACGCTTGATGATGGTGGGGCTTGTCTTGATGCTCCCCCTTGCCGCCCAGGCCCAGTCCCAGCCGCTGATCGTGCTGGAATATCCCGGCGGCTATTCTGCCTCTTCGGATTCAGACAACCCCTTTGTCCAGGATGAGAACTATTCGGCCAAGCACCGGGTTCAATCCGGCGAAACCCTGAGCCATGTCATGGAAAAACACTACGCGGGAAGCGGGCTCAACATGCGGTTCATCGAAATGGCGATTGTCATGAAAAACAAACATGCCTTTGTCCGCAACAACCCGCACTATCTTTATGCCGACAAGACGCTTCATCTGCCTTCTCTCAATGAAATCAAAGCATTGATCATGGGTCAAACCAATGATACGCCAAGCACCTCATCCAGCATCACCGATCAGATCTTTTTCTTTGGCAGCTAGTCTGGCCGCGGTGCTGACGGTATCCGCGGCTCTGCCCGCGGCGGCATCGGCGGATGCCCGGGACACCCCGCTTACCGGCGCGATAATCGCCCGCCATATCGAAGCGCTGCTGGCCGCGCGCAACATTGCGGGCACGCCCGTGCTTAACCTCAAGGAAAAGCACAACCCCTGCCCCGGCGAGATTGCGGCAGCGCCAATGTTCAAGAACTGGAAAACCATCAAAGTGACCTGTTCGTCCGCTGCGCAATGGCGGCTGCTGGTGCGGGTGGAACTGGACGATGAAAACATGGCTCCGGCAAGACCTGCGGCCTCTTCAGGGCAGACAGGGGAAACGGACAGATCAGCCGGATCGCACCGGGCGCTTGCACTGAATCGCAGCATGGCCAAGGGGGAGGTCATCATGCAGGAAGATGTGCTGATGGTGCCGATTTCCGCCCAGCAGAATTATGGTGTTTTCCATGATGCCGATGACATTATCGGTCGCCGTGTCCGCACCCCGATCACGGCCAATTCCCCGATCAAATCACGCCAGCTTGAGCCGAAATATCTGGTCGAGGAAAAAAAGCCGGTGATCATCGCCGTCAGCAGCGGCGGAATTTATGTGGAAATGTCCGGAATTTCGTTGCAAAATGGGCAGTTAGGTGAAGCCATAAAAGTCGAGAATATATCGAGCGGCAAGACGATTACGGGAAAAGTTATCGGATTGAGAAAAATTTCACCCATGCACTAAAATATCCGGAAGCTGGGTCGTTAACATGTCTGAGGAGGCTAGACCGATGGTTGAGTCGATTAAAAACACCATGAACAGGGTTGATGTTCCGCGTAATCGCCAGGGCGATACCGCAACCGCATCTCGCACCCCTGTGTCGGCAGCAGCTGGAAGCATCCCAACGGCCTCGGTAGACAATAGCGTTGATACCCCGAAGGTAGTCGCACAACTCGCCGAGAGCCCGCCGGTGAATACAGAAGCCGTCGCACGCATCAAAGCTGCCATAGCGCAAGGGAAATATCCCATTGATGTCGATCAGATCACTGACGCATTGATGGATGCATATCGCGAACTTAAAAGCTAAACTGTCGTCAGGAGTTCATTCTGATGACAGTTAGCCCTGTTGAAGATCATTTTGCCATCATTGAGCGGCTGCTCGATGGTGTGTCTGCGCATGGGGATGACGGAACCTCGGACTCCCCTGCCCTTATTGCACCTGCATTTCAGGAAGAACTGGGCGAGGCGCTGGCCAATCTCCGGCAGGACATGGAAGACGGCAAGATCACGGTCACGGAACAGGACCGGGGCAGGCTCAACGCCATTTTCCAGCGGATTCTGAAACTTGAGGGCATGACCCATGCCCGACTCAGCTGGTTTTCCGATCTCGAGGCAAATCTGCGCAATCAAGACAAGTGAAACTGTGCCCGGATAACGGCGCGGCGGCAGAACCCGTCACGTTTAACCCTACATGGTGAAGAGTGATTTCTCGCACCGGATATAGTTTGCGATAGTGCCGACGGTGACCTGCATATGTCCCGTGTTGCGATCGATGATCAGGACCATCTCATCATTGGCCATGATCACCTGCTCACGGGTGATGCTGCCGATGGTCATGGTGTAGTCCCGGCCGATCTCAATGATCGATGCCGCCGCGCCGGCGCGATCATCGTTGATCACCACCTCCACCAGACCAAGACGATTGGAAGGGCAGGCATATTTTTCATGCCGGAACCGCTCGCATGAACCCAGAAGAGGCGCGGCCATGATGGCGACAAGCCCCTTGAGCAGGGTTGTGCCGACTTCCCTGCGCGCAAGAGAGATGTCGATGGCCTGCCGGATCCCGGTTTCAGCTTTTTTCTGCATCATCGCCTGCTGCTTCATTTTCCTCGCCTGCCTCTTCTGCCGGGGGTTCATCGGGGGTGTCGGCGGGGGCGTCGGCGGAGTCTTCGGCCCCGGCTTCGGCTGTTTTCGCTGTTTCATCTGTTTCGGCGCCGATATCTGATGCCTCGGCGGAGGCGCCCTCCGTGGCGGCATCAGTGGTGTCATCAGAGGCGGCGGCGGTATCATCATCGCTGGAGATTTTTTCCGCCTTGCCCGCGTCGATCAGTTTCCGGGCGTCGGCGGTAAGCGCATCAATCACGACACCTGCCGGGAAGCGGACATGGTTCACTTCGGCGTCCTTGAGGATACGGACCCGCATCCATTCGCTGTCTTTTCCTTCCGGCGCGTGTTCAGATGCGCTGTCCTCCGAGGAGGCGGTTTCGTTCACCGGTGTCCCATCCACCATGGAGCTGTGACGTGACCGGATATGGGCGGCGCTGGCGTCATCAAATTCAAGGCCAAGCAGAAAGGAGATCTTTTCCCGCAGGAGATAGACACGGGCGGCCAGCACACCGAGACGCTTCTGCTCATTGGTTTCATGTTCAAGCAATTGCTTGACGAACAGATTCATTTCCTCAAGGTCCTTGCCTTCGCATTTCTGGATCACGGCATCACGCACCTTGATTGTTGCCGCCGACAGGTTGCTCTGCTTGATACCTTCAAAATCTAGGTTGGCTTCCATTTTTACACCTCAATCGATTGTTGGCATCGTTCTTGCAAAAATCGATCCAAATCAGCCGGCTCAAATCAAATCGCCGGATAAACATTGTAAATGGATTTGGACATGAAGGGAATTGCTGACCATCTCGGGTTTCACGGAACAGCGCTGATGCTGCGCCAGAAGCGGAACATGATCCTCGCGTCCAATATTTCAAACGCGGCGACACCGAACTTCAAGGCACGCGATATCAATTTCGAGGAAGCCATGAAAACGGCGCAAGGTATGGGCCCGATGGTGACCACGCATACACAGCATATCCCCGTGGCCATGACCTCACCTGGTCGTGAAGTGCTTTATCGCCAGCCGGTGAATACTTCGATGGATGGCAATACCGTTGAACTCGCGGTCGAGCAGCTCGAATTTTCGGAAAACGCGATGCGCTTCCAGACCAGCCTCACCTTTCTGAACAATAAAATCGGCGGCCTTATGTCGGCGATCAAGGGAGAATAGAAATGGCCGAGATCAAAAACGTCTATGATATCGCCGGCCGTTCCATGGCAAGCCAGTTGATCCGGCTCAATACGGTTGCCAGCAACATTGCCAATGCCGGCACGCTGACGGGCAACCCGGATGAAGCCTACAGATCCATCAAGCCGGTGTTCGAGGCAACCTATTCCGACCAGTTCAAGCAGAACGGCATCGCCTCGGTGACCGTTTCGGATGTCGTTGAAATGAACATGAAACCTTCACGAATCTTCATGCCCTTCCATCCTGAAGCGGATGCGGAAGGCTATGTTTACGGCGCCGCCGTCAATCTCGAGGAAGAATATGTCGAGATGCTGGAGGCCAGCCGCCAGTACCAGAACAATGTCGAGGTCATCACCACCATGCGTGCCCTCGACATGCGCACTATCAACATCGGCAAATAAGCCCACGGAGCACGACCATGATTGACCCTGCCAGCCAGAACCAGTTGAACAGCATCCTTTCAAAACTGGGCATCAATAAAAACGAGGAAGAGAAAAAGGCCAACAAGGATCAGCTTGGGCAGGAAGATTTTCTTAAACTCATGACAACCCAGCTCCAGAATCAGGATCCTTTTGCGCCGATGGAAAACGCGGAGTTCATCGCCCAGATGGCGCAGTTCTCCACCGTAACGGGGATTACCGAAATGGGTGAAAGCCTCAAAGGTCTGGCAAGCCAGCTCAAGGAGTTTCGCATCGCCACCGCCTCAAGCCTGCTTGGCTCGTCGGTGATGGTGCCGGGCAATGTGGCGCGACCGGACAGCAACGGGGAGATCCACGGGATGATTGATCTGCCCTCCACTTCCACCATGACGCAGCTGACTTTCTCCGATGCGAACGGCACGCCGATCCATTCGATGGATCTCGGCCCAAGCCAGGCCGGGCTGGTTGGGTTTGCATGGGAAGATATTCCTGAAGACGTGCTGGCGAGCAATACGCCGCTGCGTGTCGATGTCTATGCCGATTTTGGCAACGGCATGGAAAGCCTGACGCCATCGGTCTTTGCCGAGGTGTTTTCCGCCTCGGTCGGCGATGATACCACCGGCGTCATGCTCGATGTTCGTGATTACGGTCAGGTGCGGGCCGCCGATGTGCTCCGCTTTCGCGCCGCTTCCGGCTCAACCCAGCAACCACTCTAATCAGGTCAAATTACAAGATTCTGCCAATTGAAGGAGAAACAACATGTCGTTCTACACTGCTCTTACGGGTCTGAATGGTTCATCCGCAGATATTTCGGCAACTTCAAACAACATCGCCAACGTCGGCACGACCGGCTTCAAGCGAAGCCGGGTTGAATTCGGTGATATCTTCGCCACCTCGCCGTTGCAGAACGCGTCTTCATCAATTGGTTCAGGCACCATCCTCAAAGGGATCAAGCAGCAGTTCACCCAGGGTAACATCGCCGCCTCGCTGAACGCGCTAGACCTTGCGATCTCCGGGCAGGGCTTTTTTGCGCTGAAACCGTCGCTGACCTCGGCGCAGACGGTGTATACGCGAAACGGCTCCCTTAACGTGAACAACGACCGATATGTGGTGGATTCCGCCGGCCAGTATCTCCTGACCTATCCGGTGAACACCGACGGATCCGTCACCGCGAAAGACCTCGACAGCGCGGTGCCGCTGCAACTGCCGGTAACGTCAGGTGATCCGCAGGCGACATCGAATATCAAACTCGGGGTCAACGTCAACGCCGCCTCCGACGTCGTTCCGGCCCGGCCGCAGTTCCAGGACGGGTATTCGTTTGATCCAAATGATCCGGAAACCTTCACCAACTCAACATCGATCACGATCTTCGATGACCTTGGTAACCCGACGATTGCGACCGTGTATTTCATCAAGACCCAGGCGGCATCGGCGGATGACCCGACGAACAAATACGACACCCGCCTGGTGATCAACGATACGATCATCAACCCTGATCTGGTGAGCGCGGTGGATGACGCCGGAAATCAGATCTTTGTGGATCGCTTCGGCCAGAAGACCACCAGCATCCCCGATGACAACTACTTCATCGAAGGCAAGGGCTCGCCGCTTTACAAACTGGATGATCTGCAGACACTTGTGCCCTCACAGCCAGCCAAAATCAGCGGTGAACAGACCAGTTTCGACTTCGGTGAGGAAGGCGACAAACTGGTTGAGATCGTCACCGATCCGCTACAGTTCAAGGCCACACGAGAGGCTGGCAATACAGGCTCTGATGTCTATTGGGGCAAGGATTTCCTTTTGGTGAATGTCGACGATTCAGACCAGCCGGTCAGCATCGATATCAATCCCGGTCTCTATAACGCCGATCAGCTCGCCGCCGAAGTCGAGCGGGCGATCAATGCCGCCTATGGCGATGACCGTAAATTCCAGGTCGAGCAGAATGTCGATGATACCATCACCCTTGATTTTCAGCGTGTCGGTGCCGATGGAACCATCACGCCGCTGACCAACAAGATTTCTGTCGAACTGCTAGGGACAGACAGTTTCGTGACCGAAGCCATGGGTGAAGATTTTGCCATCACCGGCACGTCGCCGGATTTCACCAAGGAAGAATTTCTTGCCCATGCGCAGGTCCGGATCAACGAGACCCTCAACGAATATGGCCGCGCCTATTCCGATGACCCGCTGGGTGTCGGTGGCCTGCAGTTTGTCAAATCCCGCGGCGAGAAAATCACCTCTGTCTATGAAAACACCCAGGTGGTTGAACTTGAGCGTGTGGATGACCCGGCAGACAAGCACTATATGGTGCATTCCTATTTCAACAAACGGCCGACCTTGAGCGTCCATTCGGTGATGGATCAAGTCAGGGGCAACAGCTCCAACCTGATTGAATATGCCGCAACGGAAAACCGCCTGCGGATCTATCTCGGCAATGAAACTTCCACCAACCAACTTTATTCAAGTTCCGACCTGACCAATTATGAACAGGGCCGGTCTATCACTCTTGCGGGCAATGATGCGTTCCGCGGTGATCTCAACGGCCGGAGTTTTGTGATTTCCTCCACCGGCACCGATGCCGTTACCGGCTATAAATATATCGATGTCAGCACCTCCGGTCTGGCGGTGGCGGATGAAGATTTCTCCATCGCCGCCGGCAGTGGCGTCAGCCTTTTTGCCCTGACAAGCCCCGCCGATAATGAGCCTACCGTTGAGGCCTTCTTTGAAGGATCCTACTCCGTTTATGAGGGGGCTCAGGAAGACTACAGCAGCCAGCATATTATTATCCGTGAAAAACAGGGCTCAACCGCAGATACTTCCAAAGGTGCATTTGTCGCCACCGCCTGGAAACTGACCAACGATTCCGAAGGCACGAACCTGGCGACAAACCTGGCCCTGCTCGGGCTGCAGAATCTGCACCGGCCGATGGAAATCACCGCTGCCGCCTCTGGCTCCGCCGATTCCACCACCCTGACCTGGTCTGACGGCACAAACAGCCTGTCGATCACGACGGCGGACCATAGCAACGCAACGGCCCATGCCCAGCTCGCCGATATAAGGGACAAGCTGGACGCGCTGACTGATCTGAAGGGCTTTTCTTTCACCTTCCTTGACGCTTCCGGCAATATGGTCGATTCCACAACCGGCAATAACTGGCGCGACACGAGCGCGGTGACCACCAATACCGGCACCGCCAACATCGCCAAGCTGATTGTGTCACGGGACGACAACACCGACTTCAGCCTGAAGGCAGGGGCCACCACTGCTCTGACATCATCGGTCGATGGCGGCGCCACCAGTGCATCCGTCAGCGCAACAGAATTGACCTCCGATGTGCTGGCCAAGTCGTCGGTAGACTGGGTGGATGAGAAAAACCCGCCGGTCAAGGTCGGGTATGATGCCGTCAACCAGCGCCTCAGCTTTGAGGTTGACCGGACGGTTCTCGGCTCGGGCACGGACAGTAACTTCAACTCCTTCTCTGTTTATGGTTCAGCATCTCAGACAGGCACCAACAACCTTGGCCTGACCAATGCAGACAATGCCCAGCGTGTCCAGATCCGCGGTGGTGAGGTTCTCTATGGTGATTCTTTCGTTGCGACAGGCGAGGAAATCCAGCCGAACGACAAGCGCTATGGGATCAAGGTAGCGTATAACTCGGAATTTCAGAACTTCACCATCTCCAGTGGCACTACCGGCGAGGCTATTAACGCGAATGGAGCCATTGGCGTGGAAACACAGCAGAAAGCCTCGAATATCCAGGTCGGGCGTTACGCCATCAGCGAGACAACGGGGGCGCGAGTTGCCCAGCCTTATGATGTGGATGCCACGATTATCGGCAATGGCGACAATTCACTCTTTGGTATCGGCCGGACGAAGAACGGCTTTCTGTTCTCCGCCGGTACCGGCCTCAAGGCAACACCGGCCCGGGCCATCGGCGCCAGCGCCAACGAACCGCTGACCAATGTCTTCAAACTGTCGACACAGAACGGCGATAATATCTTCAACGTTTCCGTCAATGGTATCAGCGGTATCATCGAAGTCCCGGCAACGTCATATGTCGGCACCACGCTTGCCGATGCGCTCCAGACACGGATTAACCAGATTGTTGACCCCGCGACCGGCGACACCATCGGCGGCGTGACGGTGACCTATAGCAGCGAAACCAACAGTTTCTCGTTCTCGACCGGCACCACCGGCACAACTTCCACCATCAAGGTGAAGGGGGCTGCCCGTCTCGGCCTCGATGACGTGCCGCTCGGGGTGGGATCGGTGCCTGAAATCTACAACCTCGTTCAGGCCACCGATGCCGATGGCGTCGCGCTTTATGTCGACGCCAATGGCGAGGTGGTTACCAACCCGCCGGAGAATATGGTTGACGGATACTATCCGCTCTATATCGATGAAGGCGAGCTGACCTTTGATAAAACAGGTAAGCTCATCAGCCCGAAAAACCTTGTTCACTATGAAAAACAGGAAGAAGGTTTCTCGATCGCGCTGGATGTGGATTTCTCCACCTCCACCCAGCTGGCCCAGCCCTTCTCGGTGCTGACCGTTGAACAGGATGGTTTCACCTCAGGCCGACTGGACGGGATCGAGATCGACTCCTCCGGCACGATCCGCGCCAACTACACCAACGGGCAGAACAATCCGCTCGGCAAGATCGTGGTGGCGAACTTCAACAACCAGAACGGCCTGAAGCAGATCGGGAACGCGACCTACACGGAAACCGCGGTCTCAGGCACACCGCAGGTTGGTGAGGCCGGATCCGAAGGCTTCGGGAACATCCTTTCGGGTTCGCTCGAACGTTCCAACGTCGATATCACCGAAGAGCTGGTGAACCTGATTACCGCCCAGCGGAACTTCCAGGCATCGGCCAAGGCGATTGAGACAACCACCGGCCTGACCCAGACCATCATCAATATCCGCATGTAATGACGGATAAGGCAGCCAGGGAGCCCGGGAGTGCATCATGGACAGGTTGATACATACCGCATTGAATTCACTGAAGATTATCAAGGATAATGCCTTCATCAGGTCCAACAACCTGTCCAATATCAGCGTGCCCGGCTTCCGTGCCGACACCCACCTTAAGACGGCGGGCACGGCATTTCTGGATGCTTATGGCACCCATGTGACCCGCGGGCTTTCGGTGACAGATAATTCAAACATCTTCGATGCCTCACCGGGCACGCTCAACGAAACCGGCAAGGAACTTGACGTGGCGATCCGTGACGACGGGTATTTCATCACCCAGTCGGATAATGGCAATTCGCTCAGCCGGCGGGGGGATTTTGACCTTGATATCAATGGCCGGCTGATCAATGGCGCAAGCGGGGTTATCCTTGACAACAACCTTAGCCCCATCACGATCCCGCCTTACCGGAACATCAACATCACCGAGACAGGCGAGATCATCATCGAGCCCATGAACAGTGCACCAGGCACCTACCAGACCGTGGCGACGCTCGGGCTTGTCCGGCCAACCGCGCCCTTGAAGAAATTCCCTGATGGGGAGATTCGTTATGCGGATAATTCGCCCATCGTGGCCAATCAGGAAGCGCGGGTGGTGAACAAGTATCTCGAAATGAGCAACGTCAATCTGATGGAAGAGCTGGTTTCCTCCATCGAGGAACAGCGGGTGTTCGAGATCAACCTGAAACTGGTGAAAGCTGCCGAAGACATCGATCGCAGCGGCTCAACCCTTCTCAAAATACCGACCTGATCCATCTTCCGGCCTACCCTGCCCCGATGGACGGGCAGGCCAATTGGCATGGGTCTTGCAACATGTGGGGGAGTGTTTTTCTTGAAGGAGCAACCCCATGTCCACCAGTTCGATGCATGTGGCCAAAACCGGCCTCAACGCCCAGCAGACACGGATGCAGGTCATCGCCAACAACCTGGCCAACGTGAACACCACCGGGTTCAAGCGTGACCGCGTAAATTTCGAGACTCTCCTCTATCAGGTGCGGCGCACGGCGGGGGACCAGACATCGGCGGATACGGAACTTGCCTCATCTTTTGCTGTCGGGACCGGGGTTCGCACGCTCAATACCCAGAAACTGTTTTCGCAAGGCAGCCTGATCACCACCGACAACTCCCTTGACGTGGCGATCGAAGGCGCGGGCTTCCTGCAGGTGCTGCTGCCGGATGGCCGTCTTGGCTATACCCGTAACGGGGCTTTTTCCCAGAATGCGGAAGGGGTGCTGACCACCGCAAGCGGCTATGTCCTGCAGCCGGAAGTTCAGATCCCCGAAAACGTGACCCAGATCAACATCTCAGGTGACGGCATCGTCAGCGCGCTGGTGGCAGGCGAGATCGGCTCCCAGGAACTGGGCCAGATCACCATGGCGGATTTCACCAACCGCGGCGGGCTCCAGCCCATCGGGGAGAGCTTCTATGTGGAAACCGTGGCCAGCGGCCCGGCGATTGTCGCCAACCCCACCGAACAGGGGTTCGGCAAGCTTATTCAAGGCGCACTTGAGGCATCCAATGTCAATGTGGTGCAGGAACTGGTCAACATGATCGAAACCCAGCGCGCCTATGAAGTCAGCTCCAAATCCATCACCTCGGTGGATGAGATGCTGCGCTTCATCTCAAACAATCTCTAAGTTTTAAGGGAAATCCCCATGCCCAGGACCGGTTCACTCATCCTATCTTTCGCGTTCATGGCGGCGCTTCTTTCGGGCTGCACCACCTATGTGCAGAATGTTGTATCGGATGAGTTTGAGCCGATCTTCGAGGAAGTTGCCGATACCGCGGATCAGGTGCCGACCGGCAGTATCTATACCGATAACGGCGTCGGGCTGTTCCCTTCCGGCCATACATCGAAAGAGGTCGGGGATATCATCAATATCACCATGCTGGAAACCTTCAGCGCCACCAAATCTTCAAGCGCGGCCAGCAGCAAGGCCGATTCATTCGACGTCACCCTGCCGACGGGCCTGCCGAACATTCTGACCGGCGGGTTCGCGCCGGGCTCGCTGACCAGCGGGACAACCCAGTCCTTCGGCGGCAGTGGCACGGCCTCGCAATCCAATACCCTTACCGGGTCCATGTCGGTCACGGTGATGCGCGTCTTCACCAATGGCAATCTTGAAATTGCCGGGCAGAAGAAGCTCACCCTTACCAATGGCGATGAATATGTCCGCGTCCGTGGTATCATCCGGCCGCAGGATATCAGCCAGGATAATGTTGTGCTGTCGTCGCGGATTGCCGATGCCGAGATCACCTATATCGGGGCAGGTCAGGTCGGGGACAGTGTCAATCAGGGATGGCTCAGCCGCGGGCTCCGTGCCATCTCGCCATTCTAGGGAGTGCTTCATGCTGAGGCTGATCATATCACTCATGGCATCGACATGGCTCCTGATCGGGCCTGTCGCCGAAACCCGCGCTGACCGCATCAAGGATATCGCCTCCATCGCAGGTGTCCGAAGCAATCATCTGATTGGTTACGGGGTTGTGGTCGGGCTTGCCGGAACGGGGGACGGCTCCTCCACCCTGACGCAAGCCTCGCTTGAAACACTCATCCAGCAGTTCCGCATCAATATCGACGCAACCAATCTCAGTGCCAAGAACGCGGCAGCGGTGATGATCACCGCCAATCTGCCGCCTTTCGGCAAGCCGGGGCAGAATATTGATATCACGGTCTCCACCCTTGGCGGGGCGAAATCCTTGCGTGGTGGCACGCTCCTGATGACGCCGCTGCTTGGCGCCGACGGCCAGACCTATGCGATTGCCCAGGGAAATCTGGTGGTTGGCGGGCTCGGTGTTTCGGGCAATGACGGCTCATCGGTGATTGTCAATGTGCCCACCGTCGGCCGGATCCCGAACGGTGCGGTGATCGAACGCATGGTGGAAACGCCGTTTCTGAATAACGAGAACGTCATTCTCAACCTGCATCAGGGCGATTTCAGCACCGCCAACAACGTCGCCGATGCGGTCAATGATGTCTTTGGCGGGGATGTGGCGGTACCGCTTGACAGCTCATCGGTGAAGGTACGGGCGCCGGTTGATCCTTCCCAGCGGGTCAGTTTCGTCAGCCTGCTTGAAAATATCGATGTGGAAATGGCCCGGCCGAAAGCCCGGGTGATTGTCAATTCCCGCACCGGCACGATCGTGATCGGCGGGGATGTGCGCGTGACGCCGGCGGTGGTGACCCATGGCTCGCTCACCGTCCGGGTAGAGGAAGATACCAATGTCACCACCACCGCCACGACGACGACAACCGATGGCGTCACCACCACGGCGCCGGGTGATGCGGTCACGACCCAGGACAGCCAGATCACCATCGAGCAGGAACCGGTCAAGGCCTTTGTCTTTGATCCGGGGACCGAGCTTTCCGATATCGTCGATGCGATCAACGCCGTCGGCGCCGGCCCGGCTGATCTCGTGACCATTCTTGAAGCTTTGCGTGAGGCCGGATCTCTCCGGGCCGAGCTGATCATCATCTAGGGGCAGGACATGATAGATCCCACGAGCACGATGCCATCCTTGAGCCAGATCAACGGGGAGAAAACCATCAAAGGGCTCAATACTGAAAAGGACCTGCGCGAGGTCGCCGAACAGTTCGAGGCGATTTTCCTCAACCAGTTCCTGAAACAGGCGCGGCAGGCGAAACTTGCCGATGATATCCTGTCGAATTCAGCATCGAAGACCTATCAGGAAATGCTCGATCAGCAATACGCGTCCATGCTTTCGGGTGATGTCGATCTCGGGATCGCCGAGGCGTTGATGCGGCAATTCGGCCGCAACGTGGAGTAAGCCATGGCCGGCTTGATGGATATCGGCAAATCCGGCTTGCAATCCTACCGTGAGGCGCTCTCGGTAACCGGCCAGAATATCGCCAATATCAATACCGATGGCTATAAACGGCGCGAGGCCTCCCTTGCCGAGGTTACGGGGGCATCGGGGGGAATAACTGCCCTGTCTTCACAACAAGGGCTGGGTGTCCGTGTTGAGGAAATCCGCCGGTCATTTGATGAATTCCTGCTCAACAAGGCGCGGAATGCGCGCTCCAACGCTGCAAGTATTGAAAATTATCTGGACAGTATTTCCCAGCTTGAGGATATCCTTCTGCCAGGCGATTCAAATATCGGCAATGCCATTGGCCAGTTTTTTGAAACGTTGCAAGAAGTCGCGGCAAATCCCTCTGAAACCGGCCCCAGAATGATGGTGATGCACAGTGCAGATTATCTGACAAGCCTCTTCCATCAGACTGCAAAACTGGCAGATGAGATGCAGCGAGGACTGCTGACCCAGAGCGAACAGGCTATCACTGAAATCAATTACCTGACCAATAATCTGGCGAATATCAATCGCAACATCATTTCATCGGGAAAGAACGCGCAGAATGCCTTGCTCGACAACCGGGACGCACTGATTGACAAGATCAGCGAATATGTCAATGTCACCATCCAGCTGGAAAACAGCGGTGCCGCCGTGGTGACCCTTGGAGACACATTCAGCGGCCCGGCACTGGTCACTGGTAGCAAATCTCATGATATCAGCGTCCAGAAGGGCAATGAACGGTTGAATTTCTTTGTCCAGAAGGACGCAACCAACGTTCTCACTTCACAGGTCACGAATGGTAGCCTGAAAGGCTATAGCGATGCCTATATGGCTATCGCTGACACGCTCAAATCCCTTGATAATCTGGCCTATAAACTGATTCAGGATATCAACAGTATCCACCAGCAGGGCATCGATCTTGAAAGCCAACCGGGCGGACTTTTTTTCCATGATATAAATTTCAATGTCATCCCCAGTCCTTCCAACATGGGAAGCGGGGGCGCAACAATAGAAATCATTGATTTTTCCCAGGTCAAATCCGATGAAATCATTTTCAGTCATGATGCCGATCAGAACATCTGGGCAGCCCGCGACAAAACAAATGCCTTGATTGCGAGTGGCCGCGACAGCATATCCCTGCCCGGGATGAAAATCAGTTTCACCGGTGACCCAGCACCTGGCGATGAAATCAGCCTGCACCCCATGAAAGGTTCTGCAGAGGCCATCTCCCTTGCCATATCACGGCCTGAAGACATCGCCGCAGCATTGCCCTTTCTGATCTCTTCCAAAGTCACCAACGCAGGTAACGCCACCCTAACGGCCACCGCAGTGGATACTTACGAAACACCAACAAATCTGCCCAAACTGCAGGATGTCATAGCTAATGGGCATTCAGCCACAGGCTCATCACAGTTTATGCGTGATGGCGCCGTCGCGCTGATCCCGGCTGATGTTGAACATATTGATTTGATGAGCCTTATACAGCAGTCGAGCATTCATTTCGGCATGCCGGAAGCCGCCATTTCCGGTGTCAGCACCATCAGCCTGACAAGCCAGCAAGGCAATAATACCCCCAAAACTTATACTTTTGATCTCAGCGCCTATGCCAGTACCCTTAACAGTGCCTCCAGCGATGCCGGTTTCAGTTGGACCGACGCCGAGCAAATCGCACGGCTGATGAATGTCGGGGCATTGAAAGCCACGAACGGCGTTGATCCGGGGGAGTTCACGCTCAGCGAAATTGGGGGCCATGCTTCGGGAGCTGGCGGCAATCTCAATATTGCGCTGCATACAGATACATTTACCGCTGGCAACGCATTGTTCAGCAGCTATCCTACCATAGCAGGCGTGGTATCTGAACGAATTGACAAAGCTTCAGACATTCAGGTCTTCACTCGTGAAGGACGGCATATTGCCGGAACCAGCTTTACCGGGATTGCCAGCCTCGTGACGGCTGAAAACGGATTTTATTCTGCTGCTGAATACCGCGATGACTACCTCAACCGCACGGATGATGCGGGTTATATGGGCATGACCGTGAAGACGAGTGCTGACTTCGCCGACGAACTCATCAACGTCAGTGACACGGATACCGGACATCGCATCAGCTTTGACCGGATTAATGAAATCGATGGCGCTGACGGCACCTTTGATGGCAGCCGCGCTTCCGCTGGTATTTTTGACTACACGGTTTCGGTCGGCGGATTTTCAGCGCAGCTGGACGAAGGAAACGTGGATGGTCATTCAGCAGAAGCCATAGCCAAAGCAGCGATCGAAGTCTTCCGAAGCAATGCCCCGATCCCAAGTCTTGCAGGCCTTTCCAGCCTTATTTCAACCGCCAGTTTCACTATAACGGCCGACCAGAAAACCACCCTCGATACCGATGGTGAACTGAAGGTCACCTATAGCGGCATCGATTATTATCTTGGCAAGGATGGCAGCAGTTACACCATCACTGGCGGTCGGGCGGACAAACTGAGCCTCAGTTTTGATCCAGCCACCAGAACAGTGACAACAACCTATCCTGAACTGCCGGAAGACGGCGCCGCAGTTGCCCTGGCTTTCGAGGGCCAGACATACATGCTCAGCATGAAGGACGGTGAGGTCGCGGTCACCGGAGGCGAGCCCGGACGGCTTATTGCTCGATATGATAATAATTTCAGATTGCAGATCTCCGCCAGTAACGGGAGCATAAGCCGAAGTGACATAACTATCGTAGATGACGCCACCTTGAGCAATAATCTGGGTATGGCCAAAGTCTTCGGCCTTATCACCGACACCGCTTCACCTGTCACCAGTTTTGCCAATGATACCGGATATACCATACCTGATTTCGATATCACCATCGACGGCGCGAGCCTTGTTGTCAACAAGGATGCAGACCACCTCGATGACGTGATCGCGATTTCCACAAATGTCGGCACCAAGATCGGCGAACGCATCACCCTGAAGGGCCTGCCGCGGGAGGAACTTCTTGTCTTTATCACCGGAAGCGATGATGGCAACGGGGTACGAGCGCGCTCAATCAGCGCGGTCTATGACATGGCTCCAGATACCGGCCCCGCCTTGCCGCGTGATCTCACGGTCAGCGTTGTGGATGCGCAAAAAGGCATCTTCGAGGTCATTGACACAGCCACCAATAGTTCGCTTGCGACACGCCAGCTGGATGCAGAAGGGGTGGCTTCTTGCCTGGGCTATCGCTTTACCTTCGACGGGACCATCCTGAAGGATGACGCGTATTTCATTTCCAACAACGACGGCGGCGTGTTTGATAATCGCAACATCCAGCGGATGATTGACCTGAAGGTCAGAGGCAAGGATCAGCAAGGTGGTTTTCAGGAAATTTTTTCCAATCTGGTGCTTGGAATAGGGGCTGATATACAATCCAACAAACTGAATGCCGAAGCGGCTTCAGCGCTCAAAGATGCCAGTATCGAAGCCGAAGCCATGTATACCGGCGTCAATCTCGACACTGAGGCATCACAACTGATTGAATACCAGCAGGCGTATCAGGCCTCGGCACGCATCTTGCAAACCGCAAGGGAAATCTTCCGGGATTTGCTGGAAATGATCTAAGACAGAGGCATTCATGCAGGTCAGTACAAAAGTATTTAACGATCAGGCTCTTGCTCGCTTTGGTGAAGCATCCAAAGAGATACAGAATGTTCAGGCCAGAATAGCCACGGGCAAAAATCTGCTGCGCGCATCGGATGATCCCGTGGCTGCTGTGGAAATATCTTTCGCCAAGGACAAGCAGAAAACGCTGCTGCGATTTCAGGATAATATCGCGCGCGTGAAGGACCGACTTGAACTGACCGAAATTTCCATGACAGAAATGCAGAATATCCTGACGCGAATTTACGAACTTACCATTCAAGCCAAAAATGACACATACAGCACCGCCGACCGTGAGGCCATACGGCAGGAAATACTCACCCTGAAAGACATGATGGTCACTCTGGGCAATACACAAGACTCTAATGGAGACGCCATATTCGCCGGCTACAAATCTGATGTAATACCATTCAAGGAAAATGAGCAGGGTGTAGTTCAGTTTTTTGGTGATCAGGGTGTAGCTCGCCTGCAGATATCTGAAACCCTGATGGCCGCCACTGCCATCAACGGCGTTGACGCTTTCATGCGAGTCAACACAGAGACCGGGTACAAAGATGTTTTCTCCATTGTCGACGGTATCATCGACAATATGGGGGATATAAGCACGAACACCACCATCATTGGTGAAATCAAATCCAGCCTGAGCCATTTCAGTAACAAACTTACAGAAGTCGGCTCCCTCATCAATCTTGCAGACCTGCAGAATGATACGATCGAAAAAAGGCGTATGCTGGTGACCGAAGATCTCTCTGAACTGGCAGATGCCGATCTGAGCCAGCTAGTTACCACGCTGCAGTCTCTCTTGCTTAACCGTGATGCTTCCCAGCAGAGCTTTGCCCTGATTGGCCAGCAAAGCCTGTTCGATTATTTGAGATGATATCTAAACCGCTGATAGTAATGATTACGCGATGGCACGGAAATTGCAAAAAACTACTTCTACTCTAGATACGGTAAATGCGCCCAATCAGGGACTACGCCAGCAATCTTAGCGGATTTGGCCTCCGAATTTCCAAGCCGAAAACTTAAACAATCAAAAGAAATCTGCCTAAGGAGACATATAAAATGAAAGATACGTTCTTTGATAGAAATATTAATTTTTATGACTGGATACTTAGAAAGGATATAACGACACATGATGTCAATCGGAATATCGCAATTGTATCGACGCCTAGATCGGGATCAACATTTTTTTGTGATGTGATTAATCAATCACAACGATTTGGTATCGCCGCGGAATGGTTTGGACCAAAACAAATAAGTGCATTTTGCACGCATACAGGTCGTGATTTCGAAAACTTCGACCTACAGGAATATGTGGACATCATATATAAACGATCTGCAAGCAATGGTACGTTCTCAGCAAATTTTCACGTCAATCACTGGGAGTTTTGGAAAAAAAGGGGTGTCGATCTCCTGAATATAGGCTGGGAAAAAATCGTATTTATAGATCGAAAAGATAAATTCTCTCAAGCAAGATCTCTCGCAACTGCAGAAAAAACCGGTTCTTGGCGAAGTATTGACGCCCCGATAGGAGATGACACATCAACTATTATAGATGTCTTGGGAGCGTTACAAAGGCTTTATCGATGGGAAAAGACCTACATAACCTCAATTAAGCCAAGCGTCGCAGAAACTTTTTATTATGATGAATTCACAGGAAAGAATTTTAGTGAATCCTTTCATCGCTTTGCCAATACAGTAGAAGAGAAAATAGAGGGCATTATTTTTCAAAAGCCCGAACGTCTAAGCAAACAATCACACATGAATAAGAATATTGAAACCGGTGAATTTGTGGCTTGGTTAAAGCAAATAAACCAAGATTCCTAAATGCTACACGTCCCCTGCATTTGTATTTGCATTGTCATGGATATTTGGAAATATCAATTTCAGCTGGTGAACCTGGGCAACCACCACCCAGTAAAGAATTTTCATTCAATGGTCTTCTTGACGAAGCTTAATCATACCATAAAGAATATAAGCTACTTAACCTATAGTTAAGCTGGATACAAAATCAATAAACTAACCCTAAACAGCGACACTCTCCAAAATTAATAGAAATTTACTGAAAGTTTCCTCAGATGGCTGAAACTCTTTTTGAACACTTCTTCTGATACACTTAATCAACGCATTACCTTTTTCGAGCGACCCGCCCTTTTGAATGAGATCGATCATTTCATGACGCGCAACAAATCCAAATAACGCTTCGTTTTGTTTAACGAGAGCAGGTGATTGAAGTTTTACAAAGTAGAATGGGTCCGGAATATTCCAAGTCGAACCATAATTTTCACTTAACATTTTTTCATAATTACTTGGAATAAAATAATTATTGCCCATAAAACTCCGTGAAATCAAATCAAATTTCGAAAATTTATAGTTAATTGTATACCCTATACGACTATCAATTCCATGCAAAAAATGATCGTCCCGATCATGAAAAAAGAATATGTCAAAGTCAAAACCTGTATCTTTGTGCCGAACCGGCAGGAGAAAGAGTTTGTTGCCACGCAAATCTTTTGTGGAAAAATTGAACTCCCCCGACTTCAAAAGAGCGGCCGCAACATCATATTGGCTCTCCCACCCAAATATGCCGATGTCAAAGTCCTTATCGTGATTGAATATCCGACCCTCCCGAACACAACCAAGCAAAGTACCAGAAATCAAAAAAGGTTGTAAGCCAGCGGCAACAAGAACATCATTAACACGACGGAGGGAATACTCTGCGATTTCACGAGAAAATTCTGAAACTCCTACGTTTGGAGAAACGTAAGGCAACATGCAATCAGCAGAACTTATCGCGGCATTAAAATCACCAGAACTTAAAGAGCGCCTCATCGATATTGAATAGTTAACAAGTTTGTCTTTTACGTTGTGATTTTTTATTATTTTTTCTGCTTCAGCAAGACCACCATTTTGAGCAACCAAAAGAGCCATGCATGCATATAGAAAATTTTTATTATTCGCATCACTAAAGCATACCGACTGAGCAATTATTTGACAATAACTCGCCCAACGATCAAGATCTATGTTTGCAGAAAGACGATCAGAAAAAGTTGCTGAAAACCTAGCAAGAGAAACAAGGAAATTTGCAAGAAATTCGCGTTCCACACCAGATGAAGCGGAATAAATGTTATTAACTAAATCCTGCCTATTATTTAGAGCCGCAAACTTTATAAGTTGCAATCTACAATATATCGATATTTCCATCAACTCAGATCGGCAGACTTTTCGCTGATTGAAAAATAAATCCAAGCAAACGCTTAAGTCTTTCGGCAAATCTCCGGTGTCATTAATCGGGGAATTTGCGTTATACAAAAGAATTTCAAGAGCAGCCGCATTTCGGCTTTCCGGATATTCGGAAACTGCATCGATAATTTTTGCAATCTTTTCTCGCTCACGCACGATTGATAAGATGCTTGTAAACTTAATTAACTGAATTGGATCCTTTAAAATTGGATGCGATGGAAGATCTTTTAAGTTTATCGGGTTTCTCGAAGTATTCCTGATAAAATCTATATCTTGTTCCGTAATCGCTCCATTCTTAAGTTTCATTTTCTCACCTAGATTATCAATTTTTCCTGTTGCGAATTGGCTAACCTGGCCTTAAGCAGCGTCGTTGATATGCCAACCGTTCGAGGCAAATATTTCACCTCACAAATATCTTTCAACCAATCAAATTTTCCCCTCCAGTCATCACCCATAACAAAAAGATCGATATTAAACCTTTTTACGTCGATTACCTTCTGCTGAAAAGAATTTTCAGGGAAAACATGCGCATTTGGGACATGCAATCGGACGTCATTTGCCCTTGTAGAAAATTTATTACACGATGTCTTTCCCTTTTCCATGTTAAAGCTATCTGTGGATACGCCGACAAAAAGATTGTTGCACATTTCGTTCGCGCGAGTAAGGATCCGCTCGTGGCCATAATGAAAGAGATCAAAGGTGCCATATGTCAGTACGTTTGTCATAATACCCTCCTCAAAGAGAGTGGGCGGTAGATTTTTCTACCGCCCATTAACTTCTTTATCCCTGCAAGAGGGTTAGTGCAACCTGTTTAGATGCATTTGCCTGAGCAAGCATGGCCATCGATGCTTGCTGAAGAATTTGCGTCTTTGCAAGGTTCGTTGACTCTACCGCAAAATCGGCATCTTCAATCCGTGATCGGCCAGCATCCAAATTGATCGTAATGTTGGTCAAATTTGATACTGTGTTGTCAAGTCTATTTGAATAAGCACCGAGGTTAGCTCGCTGTGTGTTTACTGAGGTGATTGCCGTATCAATTGCATCAATTGTGTTAAGTGCACTTGAATTGCTTGCCATCGTCAACGCATTTACACTAAGTGTAGAGGATGTCATTGAACCAATTGCAACGGTAATTGTGTCAGAACCTGAAGTTGTACCTGCTCCAACGTGGAAGGTGAAGGATCCAGATGTGCCACCGGTTGCGTCAAGCAGTTTGATACCAGCCCAAGTCGTGACATTGGCAATACGATCAATCTCGTTAACAAGCTCATCAACCTCAGCCTGCAGGTTAGTACGATCATCAGTTCCGTTAGTATCATTTGCAGCTTGAACTGCTAATTCACGCATGCGCTGAAGAATGTTCACAATTTCATTGTGTGCACCTTCAGCAGTGTCAATCAATGCCTGTGCGTCCATCGCATTGCGGATGGCTTGGTTCGTGCCACGAATTTCCGAGGTCAAACGTGAAGCAATCGCCACGCCTGCCGCATCATCAGCTGCAGCATTGATACGTTTGCCGGTTGAAAGCCGCTCCATCGAGGTTTCCATCGACTTGTTGACTGACGAAGCAGCCGCGGCAGCGCCGAGGGCGCCGATATTGGTGTTGATAACTAATGCCATTATACTCTCCTAGCACTGTGAAATTACAACTCGCGTCAAAGTGTTAAACGACACATCTGAAAAAAAGTTAGGGGAAAATTATTTTTTTTGTTTTTATTGAATTTTCATTTATTCGGTTCTATTAAGATTTTATAAATTTCATGGTATTGATGATGTTTACACCAGGCTGGATTTTCGACATAGCAGTTGCACGAACCGCGAGTGAATTCCTGTCTGCCGACATTGGAATTGAAGCTTTTGCCAAGAAATATGCTGAGGGACTGGCCAAATACTACACCACTCCCATTGACGTCGCACTCTTCAGCGATACAGCACAGACTATTCTGGAATTTCTGTCGGAAATCGAGGCTGGAGATAGGGCGGTTGAATATCTCAACGATTTCATATACTTCAGACTCTATAATGAAAACACCAGCACCCCCCGCAAGATGAAACCCATGTTCGGCTCCATTGAAGATGGCGTCAAAACACAGGAATACAAACCTGAAGAGACGATCAAAGCCTTTCGTGCTTATATCTTTGGGCTGAGATCGAACGCCGTCCCTACTGCACCGGATGGCTGGCGGCTTGAAACCGACGATCATATTGACAAGCTCAAATCAATTATCGAGCGTCAGGTCAGCATGCTGGATATGTTCTGATCTACTTAGCATCTTCGTTATCTATTTGTATTTGCACGCCAGGTATCCATCATATTGGTCAAAGATTGCTCAGTTGATTTCATCATTTGCATGAGACTGTCCATCCGGGCAAAACGTTCAACGTAATTTGCCCTGAGGAATGCCATTTTCTCATCAAGATTATCGAGGTCTTCTTCATATCTGGTGACATCATCACGATAGCGGTTGATCTTGGCATCCAGATCATTATTACTTTTCAGATAGTCATCTGCCATCAACCTGAGCGCGCCAACTGCGCTGCGGCCCATATAGACTGTTGCACTGGTAACACCTGAACCAACTTCCAGCACAAGCCCGTTGGTATTCCCTGAATTTGATGAATAAACTCCATTGCTCAACGTCATGGTATCACCATCAATGGTGGCGTTGCCGGAACCATCCACTGTCAACGCATAGGTACCGGGTGTCCAATTTGTGCCGCTGGCAGAAGCGCTGACGCTCGACGTTGAGGCGCTGAAACTGTTCTTGATCATGGCTGGAAAATTGGCTGGATTACTATCGAAAGCAGATTTGAACTTAGCAGCGTTAAGTGTAATACTTCCATCCCTCTCGGTCATTACACCAAAATTAGCCATATAAAGCGGATCATCCGCAAATCCATAGATCGCATTGGTAGTTATATTTTTTAGTGACCGTTTTAAACTAGCAATTGTTGGATCACTCACAAGAGGACCACTTTCTGCCCCGTTAGTGCCACGCAAACTCAACTCTCGCAACTTGCTGCCGAGCGTATTCATTTCATCCACCAGCGCCTGCATGATAACAAGCGCATCACTGGCACTGTGGCTTGCTGAAATAGTTTGCGCAGAGGAGGTGACGTCATTAAGCGTGAGACTAACCCCGTCAATCAGGTCGGTAATGGTATTGCTGTCTCTGGTAATCGCAACACCATCAAGACTCAAGGCGGCATCACTTGCCGCAACCGTTTCCTTTATGGCGTCATAACTGCTGTAGTCAAGCCCGGCAAGACCGCTGCTTGGAGTGAGTTCGGTTGCAACTATGTGCATTGCGTTGTCGACACCTGAAGAAGATTTGATCATCAGGCTATAGGCGTTAGTATCTGTTTTAACGATTGAAGCCGTCAGTCCTATGGCGGCATCATTAATCGTGTTGCAAACATCAGATAATGTATCTGCACCCGACGAAATCGAAAGAGTATTGGTAGCGGTGGCGTTTTGAGTAAAACTGCCACCACTCCATGTGCCAAAAGAAATTGCAAGCGAGCCTGCACCAAGCGATTGATCCTGGCTCGTAAACCCATCAAAAACAAGGGTTTGCGCTTTGGCAAGACTGGCAATCTCTATATTATGGGAAAAGGTACTGGCAGTGGATCCATCTGTAATTGCAAGATTAATGGCAGAACTGCTCGATGCTGTTGACAGACTACTCAGATCGTTAAATGTGGCCAGGGATGCATCAAAATTTGCCAGTGCTGTCTTGACCTGCCCGAGCGCGGAGATGCTGACATTGCGGTATTCTATTTTCCCGTTGATTTGCTCTTCCTTAGGCACGCGCTCGGCATTGACGAGGGCATCGATGATCTCGGTGGTATTGAGACCACTGCCGACATTGAGCGCGCTGAGATAATCGGTTGCCATGGGTACCTTGTTCCTGTTGCCTTCGTGAATAACGACCCATAGCATGCAAGTTATATACCTTCTTTGCTGAAAGGGCCCATTTGGAGTATGATTAAGTTCTAATATTTAATTTTATCCAGGGTTTCCATGTCGCCATCATCATCCGGTCATCTCATGCCAGCATCACGGCTGGCGCCGTTTTTTGCCCTTCTGGTGGGGATCGGGGTCGCCTTCGGCATCATGATGGCGATCGTGACGAACGGATTTGTTCTCGGTGTCCGGTCGCTCACCAGCATACGGGAGAATATGGGTTTTCTCGATTTTACGCTTGGCGGGGCCGAGCTGTCGCTTGCGCCGCTTCTGGCTATTCTGATCGCTGCCATGGCGATCCTGGTGATCCGGAAGGTCTTTGGTATCACGCGCTGGCACGGCCCGGCGGACAGTATCTATGCCGCGCACCGCACCGACAACGAACTTGATGTGAAGGCCGGGATGGGCTCGACGCTGGCGGCGTTTGTCTCGGCCAGCGGCGGCGCGTCGGTGGGTCAATATGGCCCGCTGGTGCATTTCGGCGCCACGATCGGCAGTTTCCTCCGTCAGGTCACGGGCAACAGGCTAACAACGGATATTTTCATCGGCTGCGGGGTGGCCGGGGCGATTGCCGCCGGTTTCAACGCGCCAATAGCCGGCGTCGTCTTTGCCCATGAGGCAATCCTGCGGCATTTTTCGGTCCGTGCCGTCACCCCGATTGCCATTGCCAGCATCACCTCGGCGGGTATCAGCAAATGGATTTTCAGTGACAGCCACGCCTTTGCCGTGGTGCCGCCGATCTCGCTTGTCGAAACCCTGCCGGTTGCGCTGGTCGCCGGGCCAGTTTTCGGCATCATCGCGGTGCTTTACATGATGGCGATCCGGCGTTCAGCGCAACTCGCCGGCAGATCCGGCTATTCGCCAGCCGTACTGCTCCTGATTGCGGCGGTCCTGACAGGTCTGGTCGGGATGGTGCTGCCCGAAATTCTGGGGCTCGGCACCGGGGCGGTGCTCGACATGCTGAACATGAAACTGGCGCTGGCCATGCTGCTTGTCATCATGGTGGCGAAAACGGTCATGACGGCGCTATGTATTGGTTTCGGGCTTTTTGGCGGGCTGTTCTCCCCTGCCCTTTTCGTCGGGGCGGCGGCAGGGGGCAGTCTGCATCAGCTTCTCGGCGCGATCGGGATTACGGCAGGCGGGCCGGTGATGGTGGTCTGCGGCATGGCCGCGGTGGCAGGTGCGGTCATCGGCGCGCCGGTCTCCGCCATTCTCATCATGCTGGAAATGACCATGAGCTACAACTACGCGCTCGCCTCCATGCTGAGCGTGGTGACGGCCGCGCTGATCAGCCAGTATCTTTACGGCCATTCCTTCTTTGACCGGCAGCTCCTCGATCGCGGCATCGATATCGCGCAAGGTCGCGGGCATCTGGAGATGATGGAGTTGTCGGTTGAGACCATCGTCGATCGGGAATTTCTTGCCGCCCGTCCCGATGAGACGAAAGATGCAATCCTGCCGCGGATGATCGAACAAGGTGTCAGCGAAGGATATGTGATAGATGGCAGCCGCTATGGGGGCAAATTCACCCTCAAGCAGCTGATCCCGCTTTCCGGCGGTGAGCGTATCGCAAGCGTGGCAGATCTCGAGGCCATCTCGATCAAGCATGATGCGTCGCTGATGCAGGCGATCGAGATTGCCAGTGACTTTGTTGGCGAGTCCATCCCCGTCCTCAACCGGGAGACGGGCGAGATGATCGGCATCGTGACGGAAGGTGATATCTTCCAGCTGTATCTTAAGACCCAGTACACTATCATGGATCTGGAACATTCATGACGTATCTGTCCTGAGGGTGAGCCTCAGGTTTAACCTGTCAAGCCGGGCTTGTCAGGCGAGGATGTCCACCTGCTGCGAGAAGCGGGGCTGATCTGCGTAAAGATTTGAAATTCGTGCAATTTTTGAGGCCGCCGACTGGTGAATATACCCGGGCGAGAGCATCGCACGGGCGCTCATGAACTGCTCGGAGGTGATGGTGGAGGGCGCGAAACGAGGGTGCGAGATCACACTTGCGGGCCGCTGGCTGTAGTCCTTATAGGGCGGATTGATCATCCCCACCGGTTCAAGCCCATGGCCGGTCTGGCGCAAGGATGGCACAGAATTTGCAGCAACGGGCAGAGGTGCCAGGACCTGTTGTGCTGGCATGACAAGGGAGGCTTGTGTCTGATCGACTGCAATCATATGAAATTTTTATCATATTTCCCTCAATAATAAAAGCCTGGAGTGCCCGAACCCCATGTCTGTCAAGAAAATGATGCATGCCTATACGGTTTCCGATCGCGAAGCGGTGGCGGAGTCCAATGATCCGGTTGCCATTGTCGCGCTTTTGTTTGATGAACTTATCCGCAACATGCAGGAATTTGTCCGTCAATCTGACCCTGAAACGGGAAAACCTGAAGATAAATCCTACCATTTCAGCCGTTCGCTGACCTTGATCTACGCCCTGCAATCCAGCCTGAATTTTGAACAAGGTGGCGATATCGCCAGCAACCTGTTCCGGCTTTACGAATATTCCCGCCAGCAGATGCTTCAGGACTGGAAAGGCAAAACAAGCGAACGCACCGAACATGCCATTGCCGTTCTCGATGACATCAGGGACGCCTGGCAACAGATCAGCCGAAAAGGAGCTGCCGAATGACCACCGCAATCGAGACGATCAACACGATCAAATCTGTGAGCAACGACATCGAAGCGGCCATAACCGCAGGCAATATCAATGAAGCCATCAGCCTTGAAAACCTGCGACATGAGAAAATCAATTCCCTTGCGTCGATGGATCTTGAGGAAATCACCCCTGAAATCAGGCAGGAGCTCACCTCTATCCTTGGCCGTATTCAGGAGGATATCGACGTGATCGAAGCCGCCATGCTCGAGCTGAACAAGACCACGGGCAAACAGGTGCGGCGGCTCAACGGCTATCGCTAGATCACGGGCGCGCTGACCTCGGGGGTATTTCGAGTTTATTGTTCTGCCTGGGTCTGCGGCTTTTCGATAAGGTGCTTGCGCATTTTCTCGATCAGGGTGGTGCGCCGGAGCTTGAGCGCATCGGCGGCGTGACTGACCAGCCCGTCGTGCTTTTCCAGCGCCGCCTCGATCAAGGTGATCTCAATATCCTGAAGATGGCGGCGCAGATCAATATCGTCGAAATATTCAAACCAGTTGCGGTAATCCGATGTATGGGGTAGCGGCGGCCGGGCTGAAGAATCAGCGCTGATACGGGCAGGTTCCCCGAGATCGGCGGTGGCATTCCAGATAATTTCGGCTTCGATTTCGGGTTTCGGGGCCTTCATCCGGATCAGGTTTTCGCGCACCTGCTCGGCGCCGATCTCCTTGCCGGCAAAAAGCACCGCCGCGCGCTCCAGCACGTTGCGCAGCTCACGCACATTGCCGGGCCAGGAATAGCGCATCAATTCGGCGACGGCCTCCTCATCAAAGGTGAAATCCGCGACATCGCCGTTCTTTCGCATGACCCCGAGGATGCGTTCAATCAACTCCGGGATATCCACCTTGCGTTCGGCAAGGCTGGGAAGCTGCAGGGGAAAGACGTTGATCCGGTAATAGAGATCCGCCCGGAAACTGCCTTCATCCACCTTGGCTTTGAGATTCTGGTGGGTGGCGCAGATCAGCCGGAAATCGACGCTGATATCCTTGCCGCCGCCGACACGCTGAATCTTGCGATCTTCGAGCGCCCGCAGAAGTTTGGACTGAAGCGAGAGGGGCATATCGCCAATCTCATCAAGGAAGAGCGTGCCGCCGGAGGCCAGTTCAAACCTGCCCTGGCGCGGCTTGTCGGCGCCGGTAAAGGCGCCTTTCTCATGGCCGAACAGTTCGGATTCAAGCAGTTCCGACGGAATGGCGGCGCAATTCACGGAAACAAGATTGCCCTTTCGGGTCGAGGCATGATGGATGGCCTGGCTGACCATTTCCTTGCCTGTACCTGTCTCCCCCAGCACCAGCACCGTGGTCGAGGACGGCGCCACCATGCCGATCATGTTCTTGACCGCCATCATGGCGGCCGACTGGCCGGTGATAAACTGATCGATGCTGGCGCTCATCGGTACTGGCACTCATGGATAAACCAAAAGAATAATGTCCATATTTTGACAATATTTCCCTGAAATGTAAAGCCGCGTCAAAAAACCAACGCCTGCAAGAGGAAGATTTCAGGATTTTATTTTATCAATTAATACAACGGGTTGCGAAAAATTCTTCGATCCTGCCTCATCCTGGCAAGGATCTTGCCTTGTCTGTTTCGAATTAACTTTTTGTGAACGAATAGAGGTTCCCATGCCCCAGATACGGCTTGCCAAAGACCTTTTCGATGCGGCGGACGCCCTTGAGGCCATTCTGGCGCGACGCATGTTTGACATCAGCGGCCTGCCTGCGGGTGATGAGTTACCTTCGCAGGGATCCATTCTCATCTGCTCCCACGCCTATCAGGAGAAAGTCGGCGGGCGCGAGAAAATCGTCGAACTTGCACGCCAGTCCAGGGCGCGGCAGATCATGATCATCCGGGAAGGTCAGGAAAGATTTGCGATCAGCACGGATCTGGGCGGCAAGATGCTCAGCCTTGATCTGCCGGCCGGGAAAAAGGTTGAGCCGGCGATGAATTACGGGCTGAACATGGCAGCTTCGCTGATCGATGCCGAAGGTCATCTGGCGGTGGGAAGCTCATCGAGCGAGTCCATGCTCAACCTGGCAAAGAAGGTGGCGGCCACCGATGTGACGGTTTTCATCAACGGGCCGACGGGCACCGGCAAGGAGGTTCTCTCCAGGTTTGTCCATGATCATTCGGCGCGCAAAGACAAGGCTTTTGTGGGCATCAACTGCGCGGCCATTCCCGAGAACATGCTTGAGGCCATTCTTTTCGGCCATGAGAAAGGTGCCTTTACCGGCGCATCCACCGCAAACAAGGGGATCTTCCGCGCCGCCGATGGCGGCACGCTGCTGCTCGACGAGATTTCAGAAATGCCGCTTGGCCTGCAGGCCAAGCTTCTGCGCGTGCTTCAGGAGAAGATTGTCACCCCTCTTGGCAGCCAGAACGAGATACCGGTTGACGTGCGCGTCATAGCCACCACCAACCGTTCCATGGCCGAAGAAATTCAGCGCGGGAATTTCCGCGAAGATCTGTTCTACCGGCTCAATGTCTTCCCGCTTCAGACCGCCAGCATCGCCGATCGCAGCGAGGATATCATCCCGATCACCACCGCGCTCCTGAAGCGGCACCACAGCGACCTTGCGACAATTCCCTGGATGGATGAAGCCGCCGCAAGCCAGCTGACCGGCTATCACTGGCCGGGGAATGTAAGGGAACTTGAAAACGTCTTGCAGCGCGCGCTTGTCCTGGCATCGGATGGCGTCATCACTTCCGATGACATTATCTTCGATACCACCATGACGCATATGGCGCCGCCCCCACGGGAGGCCGGCATGCCCCAGCAGGCGCTGGCCCAGTAACAACATCAGTTTAAGAGGACGTGATCATGAACGGCATCAAAGGCACAACCATCACCCAGCTCAGCACCAGCACGGCACTGACCGAGGCACGGGCGGCACTCAACGCGGCCAAGCTCAACCAGTCGGCAACATCCGAGGGGTTTGGCGACCGGCTTGGCAATGCGCTCAACGGCGTTGCCGAAGCGCAGAACAACGCCGCCGAACTTGCCCGGGCCTATGAAATGGGGATTGAAAACGACCTCAGCAAGGTGATGATCAGCCAGCAGATTTCCTCGCTTGGCTTTCAGCTCACCCTCAATGCAAGGAACAAGGTCCTGAGCGCCTATAAAGATATCATGAACATGCCTGTGTAAATCAGAACCCGCACCGGTGATTATGGAGAACAGAAATGGCTGAAGCTGCTAGCATGGATGAAAAGAACGGCTCCCTGACCCTTGCCCAGGGCACAGGTCCTCTTTCAAGCATTCGCCGTATGACCGCTGACCCCAGCATCAAGAAATCGATGCCGATGATCATTTCGGTCATTGCGCTGACGGTCGGTCTTGTCATGTACATGTTCATCCAGAAACCTGCCGTGACCACGCTTTATGCCTCCCTGCCCGATGCCGAAAAAGCCCGTGTCGTCGAAGCCCTGCGCAATGGCGGCATGGATGTGAGCGTCGATCCCACCACCGGCGATGTGCTGGTCCCGGTCAGAGACTATCACAGTTCAAGGATCATGCTGGCAGCGCAGGGACTGCCGACATCCGTGCCCGAAGGCTATTCCGGGATCGGTGATATTCCCCTAGGTGCCAGCCGTTCGGTTGAAAACGTCAAGATCAGGCAGGCCCAGGAAATGGAACTGGCCCGATCGATCAGTGAAATCGACGGCGTTGTCGCCGCCAGAGTGCATCTGGCCATACCTGAAAAGTCGGTTTTTGCGCGTTCAGCCGTGCCGCCAAGCGCCTCGGTCTTCATGCAGATGAGCAATGGAAGGACCCTGGGCCAGCATCAGGTCAGCGCGATTGTGCATCTTGTCTCCTCCTCTGTTCCGAGCATGGCAAAGAGCGATGTGACGATTGTCGATCAATATGGAAACCTGCTTTCCAAACCTGTCGATGATCCGTCCAACGCCCTTTCCGACAGCGAGCTTGAACATCGCATGAAACTGGAGCAGATCTACCGCGCCCGCATCATCTCCCTTGTCTCCCCCATTGTCGGGGCCGGGAATGTGACAGCGCAGGTCAATCTGGAGATGGATTTCACCCGCAGTGAAGTCACCGAAGAACTGGTTGACCCCGAAGCCAACGCCCTGCGCAGCAGCCAGTCCAGTCTCGACGTGACGGCAAATGCAGGTGCCAAGGGCATCCCGGGCGCAACCACCAACAGCCCGCCAGCCGCCACCGAACTCAAAAGCGATTTCACCAATCAAGGCAGCTCCGGCGGCGGCGTGCAGACACGATCTTCAAACGAGGTGCGGAATTTTGAGGTCAGCCGCACGATTTCCACCACCAGGAAACCGTCCAACCAGATCACCAATATTCAGGCCGCCGTGCTGGTGCGCGAGATGGTCGTGGAAAACCCGGATACGGGCGAGAAAACCGTTGAAAAGATCCCGCCTGAAAAACTGAAGGAACTCGAAGCCCTCATCGCCGATGCCATCGGCATCAATCCGGAACGTGGTGACCGCCTGACCGTGAGCAGCTCGACCTTCGTGTCCGTCATCGAAGGCTTTGAGAAGCCATGGTTTGAAATGGACTGGGCCGTCAACCTGATGAAGCAGAGCATGACGCTCTTGATCATGGGTGTTATCATCCTCGGGGTGATTCGCCCGATGATCAACCGGATCATGGTTCCGATTGCCCCCGGCAAGCCCGGAGAAGCGCTGGTGCATATGGAAGACGAGCCTGATATGGATCAAGTTGAAATCGGCGAAGGCGAGAGCCTTGAGGACATCAAGTCCAAGCTCAAGCCGAAGAAAGCCTCCATCTCCGCGGAGATGCTGGACACCGCCAACACCTATGACGACAAGGTGGCCGTGATCCGGATGATCGTCAGCGACGAAGCCGGCCGTGTCTCCAACGTCTTCAAGGCCATGATGAAACCTGACCTGGATGCCCGCTAGGCCTGATATCCGGCAGAAGCAGTGATTAAGAGAGGATAGACAAATGGCAGAGACCGATAATCAGGATAATGAACCTTCCGTCTTCGACACGCTGACGGGCACCCATAAATCGGCAATCCTGATGATGCTCTTGGGGGAAGATGAAGCCTCGGAGATCCTGCGCAATCTCTCCCCACGCGAAGTCCAGCATCTGGGCCGGGCCATGTATTCGGTGCAGGGACTTGATCAGGAAACCGTCAACAAGGTCCTGGATGAGTTTCTTGCCATCATCAAGGAACAGACAAGTCTCGGCCTCGGTGCCGGGAACTATATCCGGGTGGTGCTCAACAAGGCACTTGGAGAAGACAAGGCCCAGTCGGTGCTGAGCCGCATCACGCCGTCGAGCAACAACCAGCCGATAGAAATTCTGGACTGGATGGATTCAAAATCGATCGCCGAGCTGATTGCCGATGAGCATCCGCAGATCATCGCGCTGATCATCTCCTATCTTGATTACGGTGTCGGCGCGGACGTTCTCGGCCTTCTGCCTGAAGATCTCCAGCCTGATGTGGTGGCGCGTATCGCCACCCTCGAGACGGTGCAGCCTGACGCGCTCAAGGAGCTTGAACTTGTCATGCAGAAGAAGTTTGCCGCCAACACCAACCTCCGGGCATCGCAGGTCGGCGGTGTTCAGGCCGCGGCGAAGATCATGAACTTCACCAAACAGGCCATGGAAGCCCGGATCATGAAATCCCTCGGCAAGGAGGACAAGGCGCTCATGGTCTCCATTCAGGAAAGCATGTTCGTCTTCGACAACCTCATCATGTCCGACGACAAGTCGCTGCAGACGCTGCTCCGGAATGTGGATACCGAGGATCTCGTGCTGGCGCTCAAGGGTGCGGACGAGCCGCTTCGGGAAAAGCTCTTCTCCTGTATGTCGTCGCGTGCGGCGGCCAACCTTCAGGACGAAATGGAAGCCCTTGGCCCTGTCCGTCTCACCGAAGTGCAGGAAGCCCAGAAACGCATCATCAATGTGGCGCGGCGTCTTTCCGATGAAGGCTCGATCGTGCTGGCCGGACGCGGCGGTGATGATTTTGTCTAGAACGTGATGTGGGACCGGCACGCCATGATGACCGCCAGCGCAGAAAATCAAGCTCATGAAGATCAGGTGGATGCCCCACTTGATCGGGCTGAAATCCTGCGTCTGGTCAAGGCCTCACGCAATGCCGGATACAACCGGTCAGAGGAGGCCTTCACCCAGCCGAAACAGGATTTCAAGCCTCTTTCCATCAAGGAAATGGCGGCGCTGAGCGCAATGGTAGCCCGGGAAAAGGCAGCGGCTGAAGCCACATCTTCAACCGAACCTTCATCGGCTGAAGATGCGGCGGCGGATCACCCTCTCCCCGAAGACAAGGTTTCAGCAGCGGAAGAGAATGCCGATCAAACAGCGCCCGAAACCAGCCGTGAAGAGGCCGCTGAAACCGCGATTGCCGACCCGCAGGCGAAGGCCGGGGATGAGGCGGCTGCTGATACGGAAGATGACGCGCCCGATGAGAGCGGCAACCCCCCCCAGGATGCCAGTTCCCCGGAAAGTATCGAGACCATCGGCGAGCAGGTGAACAAGGCCGCGGAAACGGCGGATGAGAGCGCCCCCGAAGATGCCGGATCCTTTGATGAGATCAAGGCCCGGATGGATGCTGTCTCCCGGCTCAAGCCAAATGAGGAAGGCGCGGCCGAGCACCCCGAATATCAGCGCGGCTATGAGGAAGGCCGCAAGGCTGTTCTGGCGGAAAAAGAAGCCGAAATGAATGATGCCATCGCCGCCTTCACCGCCGCCACCGAAGCGCTCAGCAAAGATGAAAACATTGATCTTTCCCAGCTTTCGCCTGCGATCAGCCGGGCCATCATGGAACTTGCCAGCGAACGGGCCGGGATTGCCATCGACGCGCACCCGGATGCCTTTGCGGTGCGGATTGAGACCATGGTAAAGCGTATTCGCAACCGGGTGGACGAGCCCTATATCCGCCTTCATCCGGAAGATGCGAAGATTATCGGGGAAACCCTCGGGGAGATGCTAAGCCCGAGAGTTATCCATATCATCGCCGATGAAAACCTGAACCGCGGCGATGCGCGGATTGATGTCGGCTCGATCGGCATCATGGACCTGATCTCGTCCCGGATGGCGGATGAAACCGGCGCGAAAGAATCCCCCGGGGCTGCCGATAAAGGCAAGGTGAAATCCAGCGGCAAAGACGAAAATCAGGACACAGGCAAAGACGAGGATACCCCCCCGGAAGCAGAGGAGGACGCCAAGCATGACTAGCCTTGCCAGCAAAGTCCTCAACACCATTGACCAGATTTCCATCGACCGGCCGGAAAAACATTTCGGCCAGGTCAGCCGCTTTGACGGCCAGTTTGTCGAATGCGACGGTTTCCCGGCGCCGATCGGATCACTCTGCCATATCGACACGATCACCGGCACCACGGCACTGGCCGAGATCATCGGCTTCAAGGATGGCCGCAACATGCTTGCCATGCTCGATCATGACGCCAAAATCTGCGACGGGGCGATGGTCCAGCTGATCAATACCGGCCATGATATCGACGTTGGCGACGGGTTGCTGGGGCGCGTCACCGATGCGATCGGCCAGGCGCTCGACGGGCCTCCCATCACCGGGCTTAACGACAAATGGCCGCTTGCCGGCAAACCGCTCAACCCGCTCAAACGCAACCTGATCAAGACGCCCATCGATGTCGGGATCAAGGCGATCAACGGGCTCATGACCATCGGCCAGGGGCAGCGCATGGGGATCGTCGCCGGGTCCGGGGTCGGGAAATCGGTGCTGCTGGCCATGATGAGCCGCTACACCAATGCCGATATCGTCGTCATCGGGCTGATCGGGGAACGCAGCCGCGAAGTCGGCGGGTTCGTCAACAGTGTCCTTGATGACGCCTCAAGGCGCCGGACCACCATGGTGGCTGTGCCGGCGGACCGCTCCCCCCTCCTCCGTATCCGGGCCGCCGAACGTGCCACCGCGATTGCCGAATATTTCCGCGACAAAGGAAAAAACGTGCTTCTGATCATGGATTCCCTCACCCGGGTTGCCCATGCCCAGCGCGAGATCGGGCTTTCCATGGGCGAACAGCCGACATCGAAAGGATATCCGCCGTCGGTGGTCTCGCTCCTGCCGCGCCTGATCGAACGTGCCGGCACGGATATAGGCGACAAAGGGTCGATCACCGCCTTTTATACCGTGCTGGCCGATGGCGATGACGGCAATGACCCGGTGGTGGATACCTCGCGCGCCATTCTGGATGGTCATGTCGTGCTGTCGCGCATGCAGGCACAGATGGGGATTTATCCAGCCATCGATGTCTCGCTTTCGGTGAGCCGGGTGATGAATGAAATCACGAGCCTTGAGCATCAGGAAATGGCCCGGCAGTTCAAGCGCATGGTTGCGCTCTATCTTGAAAACCGTGACCTGATCCTGATGGGGGGATACCGCCAGGGGCAGGACCCGGAACTTGACCGCGCGGTGCAGCTCTGGCCCGCGCTCATGGGATTCATCCAGCAGCCCGAACAGGAAAAGGCCAATATCCAGACCAGTATCGAAAGCCTTTCCGCCCTGATGCCGAAATAACCCCATGTCCAAGCGTCGCAACCTTTTTCATCGTCTTGCCATGCGGGAGAAGATCACCGCCATGGCCCGGGCGGAAACCATCCGCACCCTTGATGATGAAATCCATAAAATCACCAGCATTAATGAAAAGCTTGAGCAGATGGCGCTGGAGACCAAGATCAAGGCCGGAACAACGACGATGATGGCGCTGCGTTCCGCCCAGCATTACGGCAGCAAAATCCATGAGCAGATGAAAGTCATTGAAAACAGGGTGAAATTCCTTGAAGAGGAACGCATCGAGGAAGCCCAGATCATGGGTCAGGCGCTCACCCGCCAGAAACATGCCACCGAGAAATCACGCCTGCAGCATATCCTCGAACGTGAGGAAATCGAAGAAAAGGCAGCGACCGACGTGCCCCGGCTCAACACCCCCGGTGCCGGCGGGCGCTAGGCTTTGCCTATATTGGCACTGATCTTGCACATTCCCGTGGCAGTAATTTCATCAAGGGATGCAGAAAGCGCATGACGACCATCAGCACCATTCCAGCCAGAGCGGCTGATCTTGCCGTGGATTCAGGCAGCGTGGAAAACACCCCGATGGATGGTGCTTTCGCCATTTTCGCCGCCGTGCTCGCCACCATGTCCGCCCAGGAAGAGGCCCTGGAAGAGAATGGGCTCACAACAGGCACGGACGCGCCCGAACTCAATGCCGAAGACCTGCTTGACCAGATCATGGCAGATGAAAGTGTAAGTCCCTATATCGATCTCAAGGACCGCAAGGATCTGCTGCCACTCCTGGACAAGATACTCGAAAACCCGGACCAGATCGCCTCCATCGTCGATCTTGAAGACGTGCCAGCCATCTGGGCAGATCTTGCTCAAGCCAGAATGAAACAGGAGATGCCAGCGGATACGGCCGAAGCCATGATCCCAGCGCCAAACTCAACACAAGTGGCAGGGCAAGGCCTGGCCGCTGAAAGAATTTTCACCGCCAGCTTGATCTCAACACCGGTCTCTGCCCCGCGGGGACGCTACGATCAGCCCAGAAACCCGGTGCAGGCGCTGGCCGCGATCATCCGCAAGATCACCCCGCCGAAAGCGCAGGCAGAAATTGATCCTTCTGTCTACGGCCCGTTTCCGAAGAACAGCGCCGCTGCCGATGCGGTGAAAGCCCAACTACAAGCGCATAAAGAGATCAATCCGGTGATTGCCACGACCGAAGGGAAGATTGCCTCTTCTCCGGTTTCCGCCGAGACGGCCGCCCCGCGCGTGACCGACCATAAGGTCTATGGTCCGTTTCCTGAAAACAGCACCGCTGCCGATGCGGTGAAAGCCCAGCTACAAGCACATAAAGAAATCAATCCCGTGATTGCATCCGCCCCGCGCGTGACGGACCCTGCGGTTTACGGCCCATTTGCGAAGGAGGCCGCCGGTACCGACGAGGTGAAAGCCCATGTTCAGAAACTGGACGCGCCCGCGCCGGGCGTGCCGGAGGTGCCGTTTGTTAAACCTGCCCTGCTGAAAGCCGCATCCCTCCGGATGACGGGTGCTGCCGCCGATCATGAAATGCTGGCCGCGGAAAGCCAGGGTTCAACCCAGCAGGCATCGAGCCTGCGGCCGTCCCTTGCGCCAAATGGTGCCCATAACCCTGCCCAGGCCAGCGCCACGACCTTCACCATGTCGGGCGGCGAGAACGGCGGGCAGTTCAGGCAGAACCAGCAGTCGCCGTCCGGTCTTGATACTCGGATGGGGCTTGATCAGGGCCGTGACGCACGGCTCTTTCGTCTCAGCGTATCGGATCACGGCTGGCAGGATCGCCTCATCCGGCATATCCATGCCAGCAGGAATGACGGTATGGATGAAAAAATCACGGTTCAGCTGCAGCCGCGGACACTTGGACGGCTGACGCTCAATATCAGCGTCATCGGCAACACCACCTCGGTGCAGATCGTGGCCAGCACCGCCGAGGCCGCGGCCATGCTCCAGGAACAGGAAGCAAAACTCCAGCAGGCCTTTGATCAGAACGGCCTCAGGCTCAGCAACATGCAGACCTCAACCCAGCACGGGGGACAGCAGCAAGGTCAAGAGGCAGGCGGCCGCAACACCCGCAAGCGCGAGGCTGAAAACGCCTCCAAGATGGCATCATCCGATGAGAATTCATCGACTAAAATACAAGAAAATGCTAATAATGGTCAGATCAATATCCTGGCTTAGCATCGCAATATGAGGACATTGCTATGGCAGACGAAAACGACGAAGAAAAGAAATCCGGCGGCCTGGTGCCCCTGCTTATCAAGATCGGCATCTTCAGCGGCGTGCTTGTCGTCGGGCTGGTTGCCGGGTATTTCATTTTCAGCCCGGGCGGTGATGTCATCGAGAAGGAAGAGCTCGAGCAGATGATCGAGCGCAGCATCGTCGAGCGCGAGGAAGCCAAGGCGGCGGAAGAAGAAGCCAATGCCGACCCGTCGAAAGTGGCAAAGGAAACCCCTGAAGAGGAAACCTTTGCAACCATCTATTACGAGTTTGCCGGCACCTTCACCACCAATCTTGAAGGGTCGCGCAAGATGCTCCAGATCGGGATTGCGGTTTCAACCCAGTATGATGATACCGTGATGCAGAATGTCGAAGCCCATGAACTTGGTCTGCGTTCCGCTATTCTGAACCGGATCGGCAGTTTCACCGAAGACCAGATCAAGGGCGAGGCCGGCCGCAAGATGCTGACCGAATCCCTCAAGGAAGTGCTGAACAAGGAACTCGAGGAACTCGAAGGATTTGGCGGCATCGAAAAAGTGCATTTCACCTCCTTTGTATTGCAATAAGATCAGATGAGACGAGGCCGAGAGTGACATCGACACGCAAACTTAGCTCAAGCGAAGTGAACGCCCTGATTGACGGCCTTCAGCAGGAAGGACCGAGCGGCGGCGCCGAAGCCGATGTGAGCAGCAGCGCTGAAGTGCGTTCCTTTCAGTTCGGCTCGGATGATCTGTCGCTGCTCGGGGATTATTACGCGCTCAGGATGCTGAACGAGCGGTTTTCGCGTCTTGCCCGCAGTGTTTTCCTCCCCATGCTGCGGATTCAGCCGCGGATTTCCTCTTTTCCGCCGGAAGTGAAGACGTTTGATGAATATATCGCCGATGTCGACAATTTCCTCAGCCTTTCCATTTCCAAGATCGAAGAGTTGCGCGGCAGCATGATGCTCGTGCTCAACCCCTCTTTCATCTCGATCCTGACCAATTCCTTTTATGGCGGCAAGATTTCGACGCTGAAAAACAGGCGCAACGAATTCACCACCACCGAAGAGCGGGTCATCGAACTTGTCAATGAAGGGCTCAATACGGCGCTGGAAGAAGCCTGGAAAGATCTGACGCGGATCAGCATTCATCCCAGCACCCGTGAGGTCAACCCGCAATTTGCGTCCTTCGTGGATGGAAGCGATCTGGTGATCATCTGCTCTTTTGTGGTGCAGTTGCCGAATGTGGAAGCGGCAACCTTCGATATCATCTACCCGCTCCAGACCCTGAAGCCGATTGCAAGCCAGCTCAGGTCACGCGTCCAGACCGATATGGTGGACGACAACAAATCCTGGCGTGAACGCATGGAACAGGCAGTGCTTGAAATTCCGCTCAAGATTGTTGCGCGGCTGGGCGAGCCAACCGTTTCAATGGGCAAACTCATCACCCTCAAGCAAGGCGACAGTTTCCCGATGCAGATCAATGACGGCGTTGATGTCCTCCTCGAAGACAATATCATCTTCACCGGTGAAGTCGGTGAGATCAATGGTCAAGCCGCCGTCAAACTGACCGCCGCGGTAAGCTAGGTTTTTTCGATCAGAAAAGGATAGGATCATGGCCGAAGAAAACGAAACCGAAGATACAGAAGCCAAAGCCGAGGCCCCTGCAGGTGGCGGTGATCGCGTCAGTGTCGACAATCTCAGGGTGCTCGAGAATATCGACGTCAAACTGACGGTTGAAGTCGGCAGCACGGAAATCCGGATACGAGATCTGCTGCGGTTGAACGAGGGATCGGTGGTGGAACTCGATCGGCTCGCCGGTGATCCGCTTGATATTCTCGCCAATGGCACGATCATTGCCCGGGGCGAAGTTGTCATGGTCGGGGAACGGTTCGGGATCAGATTCAGCGAAATCGTCTCACCGGAAAAACGGATGGAAAATCTCTGACCGGCCCGGGGCAAAGGCGTCGGTTTTCTGACAGCCCAACTGAAAACCGGCCTTTTTTTAATAATTTTTCCAATATATACAGATAGTTATAATATAGTTTTCTGATCTGGCATGGGTTTTGCCTTGCCTCTTCCATGTAAGTGGCGGGGTAACCATGACCAATATATTCGCAACAAACCAGTTTCTCATTGTCGGGCTTTTCCTGATTGCGCTGATTGGCCTGATGGTGCTGGTGCGCCGCTTTAGGGACCCGCTGGCCTCGCAACTGGGCGGCCAGCGCCGGATCAAGCTGATCGAGGATACTTCCATCGGCGCGACGGAACGCATCAAACTGGTGACGATTGACACCATCCAATACGCCATCATCACCTCCAAAAACCAGCAGCCGGTGGTCGTCCCGCTTGAAGATACCGGAACAGATGCACGCAAATCTGCGCCGAAACCTGCCGCCTTGCCAAAGGCGACGCCGACCCGATCCCAGGCCGGGGCGGAAGATACGGGCAGGAATTCGATGGCAGAGCCCTTCCTTCAGGCCATGAAAAAGGCCCGGTCCCGCAACCCGCTTCTGGGATTTGACAAATGAACATGACGCCCAAAATCATGACTGCCTTCGGCGCTGTTCTGGCAGCGGCGTTCATCTCCATGAGCCCGGCGCTGGCCCAGAGCGGCCTTGATCAGGGTTTTGGCGGCCTGCCGGCGCTGACGGTCAGCGATAACAGCAACGGCACGGCCACCTATTCGCTGTCGCTGCAGATCCTGATGCTGATGACGGCGCTGACGGTGCTGCCTTCGCTTGTACTGGGGATGACGTCATTCACCCGGGTGATCATCGTTCTTTCCCTGTTGCGTCAGGCGATGGGCACCCAGCAGACCCCGCCCAATCAGGTGCTGATCGCCATTGCGATGTTCCTCACCTTCTTCATCATGGCGCCGACCTTCACCGTGATCTACGATGAATCTCTCTCGCTTTACCTTGACGGCAGGATGGATGCGCTGACCGCGCTGCAGACGGCGAGCGTCCAGCTCAAGGCGTTTATGATTGAAAATACACGGATCAATGATTTGTCCATGTTCTCCGAAATGGCGGGGGATGAGCCTTACGCCAGCAATGCCGATGTGCCGTTTTCCGTGCTTCTGCCGGCGTATATCACCTCCGAGCTGAAAACCGCCTTCCAGATCGGCTTTCTTCTGTTCCTGCCCTTTCTGGTGATCGACATGGTGATCGCCTCGACGCTGATGTCCCTCGGGATGATGATGCTGAGCCCGATGCTTGTCTCCCTGCCCTTCAAGTTGCTGCTTTTTGTGCTGGTGGATGGCTGGGCCATGACCGTCAGCTCGCTCGTTGCCACCTATTCTGTTCCTTAACGGCCTGTCGCAAAGGATAAAGACCCATGAGTTTTGACCAGAATGTTGATTTCCTGCAGATGATGTTCCTGCAGATTCTGATGACCGGAGGCCCGCTTCTGGCCGTGGCGCTCGGGATCGGCCTGACCATCGGCATTATCCAGGCAGCGACCTCGATCAACGAGATGACGCTAAGTTTCGTGCCGAAACTTGTGGTGGTGCTGATCGTCTTCGGGCTTCTTTCCGGCTATATGCTGAACAGTCTGTCCGCCTTCTTCACCGTCACCTTTGATCAGATTGTGGCGATCAGGTGATGATCAAGGAAATGGTCATTGCCGGGGCAACCGACCCCTCCCTGCCGGGTCTGGATCTCCAGATCGTCATGGCCTATCTTACCAATTTCTTTATCAGCAGTCTTCGTATTGGCGCCTTCATGATAGCGGCGCCGTTTTTCGGCTCGCGCTGGGTGCCGCTTCAGGTCCGGATCATCATGTCGATTTCGCTGGCCACCGCCATTGCGCTCAATGCCCCGCTTCTGCCGATGGAGGTGGTGGCATCGATGCAGGTGATTGTCATCATCATGGCGGAAATCAGCATCGGGCTTGCGGCCGGGCTGATCATGACGATCTTCTTCGGTGCCGCCATGCTGGCCGGGGAAAAGATCGCCTCTTCCTCGGGGCTCAGCTATGCCGCCCAGATCGACCCAAATGCCGGTGGCCAGACACCCGTGGTGAGCCAGATCCTCTATCTCTTTCTGATGATCGTATTTGTCAGCGTTGACGGCCATCTGATCGCCATCCGCTCGATGCTTGAATCCTACCGGATCATGCCGGTGGGGTTCAGCCCGGATACCGAAGTCATGGTCAGGTCCGGGATCGCGGCGGCGGGGTCGATGTTCTTCGCCGCCACCATGATCATGGTGCCGATCACCATGATCCTGCTTTTCATCAATGTGTCGATCGGCATTGTCACCCGGGCGGCGCCGCAGTTGAATCTCTTTTCCTTCGGGTTTCCGATTTCGCTGATGGGTGTGTTCGTCATTCTTTATTTTTCGGCGGATTTCCTCGGCGTGGCCATGGTCAATCTGACCGATGAGGCGATCCAGCACCTGCACCAGATGATGGGAGATATGCACCATGGCTGAAGAAGACGACAGCCAGGAAAAGACCGAAGACCCCTCCCAGCGAAAACTGGATAAAGCCAGCGAGGAGGGGCGGGTTCTTTCATCAAAAGAGATGTTTGTCTTTACCGGCATCGCCATGGGCTGGGCCCTGATCTCAACCATCCCTCTTTACGGGCAGTATATGCTTGATATCTGGTCGGATCTCTTTGTGCTTGATCACGCCGAAATGCTGGAAGGGCTGTGGCTGACCAAGGTCCGGTCGATTTACTGGTCTTATATCGTCTTCATCCTGATCACCGGCGTGCCGATGCTCATCATCGTTCTCCTTACCCAGGCCGCGGTCGGCGGAATCAATTTTGCGCCAAAGGCCATGGCCTTCAAGGGAAACAAACTCAACCCGATCAAAGGGCTTGGGCGGATCTTCTCCATGAAAGGGCTGGTGGAACTGGGCAAATCGCTGCTCAAGGTCATTCTGCTTTTTACGATCGTCGGGGTGTTCATTTCCATCTTCATGCCAACGGTGCTGCCCTTGGCGCAGAGCACGCTCAACCAGTCCCTCATGGTGATGCTGCAGGGATTTCAGTATCTCCTCGGCGCCATGGTTCTGGCGCTCCTGATCATTGCCGTGATCGATTATATCTGGCAGCGGCACACCCATATGCAGTCGATGCGCATGTCGAAAAAGGAAATGAAGGACGAGATGAAGGAAACCGAAGGATCACCCGAAGTCAAGGCCAAGATCCGGCGCATGCAGATGGAACAATCCCAGCAAAGCTCACGCCAGCGTGAGGCGCTCGAGGATGTCCGCGATGCCACGGCGGTGATTGTCAACCCGACCCATTTTGCCGTGGCCCTGCGCTATGTCGCCGAAGAGGGCGGCGCGCCGGTCATCCTTGCCATGGGCAAGGGCGTGCTGGCTGAACGCATCATCGAGCGGGCAAAAGAGCATCATGTCACCATCTTCCAGAGCCCGCTGCTGGCAAGGGCGCTGTATTTCACCGGGAATATCGGTGCAGAAATCAGCGAAAAACTATACAATGCCGTGGCGGTGGTGCTGGCCTATATCTACCGCGTTGACCGGGGCGAAATCATGCCCGAGCCTGAAGTTGTCCTGCCGCAGGACATGATGTTCGACGAACATGGTCAGGCGTTGAACTGATAGAGGGAAGACATATGCCACGTTATCGTCACCACAGCCTCGGCGAGTTGATCAGCACCATTTCCTTCTTTGGTGTTGCCGTCTATCTGACCCTTTCGGGATTTGACTGGAAGGATGGAGGGGACATGATGCGGGCCTGGCTTTCCTGGTTTGCGGCCCTGCTCTGCTATCTCGGGGCGATGCGTTTTCGTCTGGCGCAGATGGCGATGAGGTACCAGCAACGGAAAAGGCGGCGAGACGATGCGAAATAAACCCCGGAGATCCGTTGCGGAGACCAGAAGGCGGGTGAACTGCTTTGACTGCATCCATCATTACATCACCTATGAGACACCGCGCCCCTATGCCTGCCGGAAATTCGGGTTCAAGGGGCCAAGGCTGCCTTCGATAACGGTTTTCGAGGTGACTGGCACGGAATGTGCATATTTTGTCAAGCAACAGGTTTCTGACACATCCGGGCAGAAGACCATAAGGAGACGCAGATGAGCATGCGACCAAAGGAAATTCAGGACAGCATAAAGCTGGCGCTTGATGCGGCTGATGCGGCAACTGATGTAACCGCGGAATTCAGCAAGATCAAAAACAGCAACAGGACGCTGGAGGAAAACGTGAAAAAGATCCATCGCGCGACAACCATTATCTTTTTCAGCGCCGTGACCGGCATGCTGGTAGCTTCGGTCTTTGCCGGGCTGATCTATTTCCGGACCATGTCTGATCTCAAATCGATCACCACCACAAGCCGTGAAGCCCTGGTGGTATTCGCCGAAAACGTCAATCAGGTGAACAATACGCTGAACAGTCTTGAATCCGCCCTCAAAACCCAGGAATCGCTCGTTGCCCAGAATAACCAGCTGATCGTCGAGCTGCAGTCGCTGAACGAAGGCATCACCCTCACCCGCGACAGCATCGTTGCCAGCATGAAGGCCACCTCCGATGCCGTGCAGGCCAGCAATAAATCCATGTCGGTTTCGGTCGCCAAGGGGATCAGCACCGAGATGAGCAACCAGAACAGCAAACTTCTGGCCCAGATCAAATCCATGGAAACAAAGACCATCGAAGGTATCACCACCATGGCAAGCGGCATGGATGACGGCCGCCAGCTGAAAGCGATCTACAGTCGCCAGGGTGAGTTGCTCGAGCTGCTCAATGCCATGGTTCGGCAGAATATGGCGATCGTTCAGCAGATCGAAGACAGCAAGAACAGCATCAAATATCCCTGATTTTCTGATATCCTTCCCGAAAAGGGGGTTGGCACATGCTAGATGAAAACCCGGCAATGGACGCGTCAGCCCGCCCGGATGACACCCCGACAGGCGGGATGGCCCATCAGAGCAGTTTTCTGACGATCAAGGAAGTCAACACCATCTCCCGGGCCAGAACATTGCGGCTGGCCGTCGGGGATGTGATCATCGGCACCGACAGCCAGATCTATCGTGGCGGCATCATCGAATTTCAGACCGTCATGGAAGAATGCGATGAGGAAAATGGCGTTCTGCTGACCATCTGGCGTGATGGAGCGATTTTCCATGTCATCGGGTTTGGCCCGCTTGGGGTGACGCTTGAATTTGCCAGCCCGGAGAATATCGAGCAGATCAGCAAGGATCTTGAAAACTTCACCTTCCCGAAACGAGAGGAACTTTCTGTTTTCGAAGTGCTGCGAAACTTTGCCAGGCGATGCGAGATCATTGATACAAGCCCTTCACAACTGGCTTTTATCGCGCCGCCGCTCTGGCTTATTCAGCATCGGCTTATCGAGCCTCTGATGGCGGTGATGGCGATCTATGCGATCACTTTTGTTGTTCACTGGGCTCTTTTCATCATCGCCTATATCCTGATGTCGCTCTATTTCAAGCGTGGATATCTCATGATGCTGCGCAGTTTCATCATCTATAAAGAATATCAGATGTGGGTGGTCATCGCGGCAAGAGACGTTAAGGAAGTGCAGCAAATCTGCCGCAAATTCGACCCCAAGACACGGTTCAGGAACTCGCAGGTCGGCGAACCTGTCATCGAAGAAACCGCACCAAAGAAGAAACGCCGCAGATCTTCCATCCCCGGAATGTAACCCCGGGCCGCCGCCCCGGAATGCAGCCCCGACTGACATAGCACCCTGGCATATCGCCGGGGCATATCGCCGGGGCATAGCGGACGCCTTGCCTCCCCTTCTCAATCGCTCACCCGGGTATTCAAGGCCCGGATTCTGCCTTTCGCGCCCAGCTTCCGGGAAGGCCTTTCCGGCGCATGTGTTTTTCCGGCGGGAAAACGCACCTCCAGCCAAACCAGCCCAAGGGGTCAAATCAACATGGCCGTAAGGCCGCCGGTTCCATTTCAACCGCTGAGATGTGGCCATCCCCACGGCAGCTGCCATGGACCGGCGGCCTTCGGGGAGATGGGCTATCAGGAATGGGTATCAGGCGGGTAGGACCAGAGGGGCGGGGGATCAGAGGTGGGGGGGATCAGAGGCGCGGGGGATCAGAGGCGGGGGGGGGATCAGGTATGGAGCACGCGGGCCTGCCCCCTCATCCGACCTGCTCTCGCTAAATCTGCCCCCTGCCCTCGGCGAACCTGCCCGGCAAAGTATTACCAGCGCGGCGGATCAGCCCCCGGCATTCCCTATGGGCCAGACGAACCCCCAGCCCTGACAGGACCGGGGGAGAGGTCATGCGTCAAACGATGCCTTGAGTGGATCAGGCCATGCCGGGCGCGGCCTGATCAGTAGTTGATCTCAATCTCGATACGGCGGTTCTTGTTGCGACCTTCGGCGGTATCGTTGCTTTCAATCGGCTGGGTTTCACCGAAGCTGATCGCCTCAAGCCTGCCGGCGCTGACGGCACCTGTATCCTCGAGCGCCTGGACCACGCTGGCGGAACGGGCAGCCGCAAGATCCCAGTTGTCGCGGAAGTTCGAGCCGAAGATCAGCGGCACATTATCGGTATGGCCCGAAACCTTGATCTTGCCCTTGCTGTCGGCGCTGGCACCGGCGATCTTTTCCATGATCTCTCTGGCTTGAGGGGTCAGGGCCGCCGAACCTGAAGGGAAGGCTCCGCCTGAACCGACGGTGATAATCACCTTGTCATCGATGCGTTCCACATCGACCAGCCCCTGATCGATCTGCTGCTTGAGCGCGATTTTGAGCTCATCTTCGGCGATTTCAGCCCGGCGATTGGCATTTTCAGCCTTTTCCGCCGCCTCGGAAGCGGCATTGGCGATTTCCGCCTGCTGCTGCTGGGCCTGTTCGGTGGCGGCGATCATCTGCTTGAGTTTCTGCTCAAGCCCGCCAAAGAGCACGTCCTGATCTGCCTTGCCCGCGGATTCTTTGGCCGCTTCAAGCGCGTTCAGGGTTTCTTTGAGCATCTGGGGCAGATTCTGCTGTTCGGTGTCGGTTGCGGTGAAATTGACCACCACTTTCTCACCGAGGGTTTCGACCTCGATATCGCCGCGGGCGATGGCATCTTCAAGAGCTTTCAGGATATCATCGGCACTGCCATCCGTGCCTTCGCCGTCGTTGCTCTTCTGCTGCACGTCGAGATCAGGCTTGGTCACATCGGTTGTCTGCTGGGTCATGTCGTCGGTCAGCGACGGCGCCGGGGACGGGCTGAAATTAAGGGAAAGGACGGTGGTGCCCTTTGGCTGTTCGACAATCGGGATGATCCGCTGGACACCAAAGGCATTTTTCAGCGAGCCGGAAATCTGCTTGAATTTCGGCACGTTGAACTCGGCAAAAGACAGGATGAGAACGAAGAACGCCATCAGCAGGGTTGCCATATCCGCAAAGGTGGCCATCCATGCCGGGGCCCCGACAGGGGGGCATTTGGGGCATTCTTCGTCCTGCTGTTCTTCTTCAATAGCTTCTTCGGCTTCAGCTGCCATGATGCTACCCTCGATTGGTTCCGGATTGCGGCCGCAGCATTACGCTGCCGCCACGCTTTCCTGCAGTTTCGGCGGCAGGTTGGCGATCATCTGATCCTGAATATTACGCGGGGACTCGCCGCGGGCGATATTCTTGAGCCCGATCACCACCATCTCGCGATAGACGGTCTCATAGGCGGTGTAGCCCTCAAGCTTGGTGACCATCGGCGCGAACATGATATTGGCGATAAACGCCCCGTAAAGCGTTGTCAGCAAGGCCACCGCCATCGCCGGGCCAATCGCCTTCGGATCCGCCATGTTCCCGAGCATGAGCACGAGACCGATCAGCGTGCCGATCATCCCCATGGCCGGGGCCAGATCCACCCAGGCCTTGAGCACGCCCTGGTTGGCTTCGTGGCGCGACCGCATCGCCTTGATTTCCTGATTGAGCTGGGTGGTCAGTTTGGACTCATCGGCGCCATCGACCAGCATCTGCAGCCCTTTGGAGAAAAACTTGTCCGGCACATCCTGGCCTTCAAGCGCCATCATGCCGTCTTTACGGGCAATCCCCGCAAGCTCGACCATGCGGGTGACCAGTTCATCCTGTTTTTTCACCGGCGGCAGAAAGACTTTGGCCATCACGCCAAAACTGCCGAGAAAGACCCCGAGCGGGGCGGTGTACATCACCGCAAAGAACGTCCCGCCAAAGACGATGAGAATGGATGGCACGTCAATAAAGGGCCCGACGCCACCACCGGAGATCATCGCCCCGACAATCATGCCGACCGCGCCCAGAAAACCTACTAATGATGCAATATCCATAGCTAAAAACCGTGACGTTCAAGTAAACTCAGCCAGTGATCCTGCAATAATGATACCAACCTGAAAAGGAAGGATGAAAATGGTCCAAAATTTGCAGGTCCCCTCTTGCCGGTTCTACTATATAATAGAACACTAATGTTGAAAATGGAGTGTATCCATGAATTCATTCCAGCGTATTGCGTCGAAGGTCGTGCTTGCCGTGCTGGTCTCTGTGAACAGCCTTTCGGTGTCTTCCGCCTCTGCTTCAAGTGTCTTCATGCCGCGCGAGCATCTCGTGATCGACCTCAGCCATGGGGTGGAGTGGCTCCGCTGCAGCGTCGGCCAGAACTGGAACGGCGAAACCTGCATCGGCGAGATTGTCAAACTCAACCAGGAAAGCATCAAGGAAGCCATCCGCCTTGCCAATGAACAGCTTGGCGGGGAATGGCGGCTGCCGTCGCTGGCCGAACTCAAGGGGCTGATCTGCATGGAATGCGGGACGGTGAAGATCGATCAGGAGGCGTTTCCCAATACCTCACCCGAACCTTACTGGACCGGGGAGACAAACCCCTACGCCTCACGTCATATGTATACGGTGAATTTCATCAACGGCTATACCTATGGCCGATTTTTCCCGTTTCAGGAGATGGCCGTCAGGCTTGTTCGTGATCGCTAGACGCCTGGCGGCGTTCACGTCGCCACAAGAAGAGCTTGACGGCAAAACCGGCACCGCCAACAACCCAGATCGCCAGCGCCGCACCTTCCGCCGTGATAAACTGCAGATACTGCATCTTGTCGGTGGCGAGCAGGCCGAGAATGACCATCATGAAAACCGTCAGCATGAAAAGCCGGATGATCCGGCAACGCTGGCATCCGGTGTAACGGCTTGGTCTGGTCCGGCTGAGCGTGATCATCTCTTTTGTTTTCCTCGTGCTTGCCGGGTGCAAGGCCCGATGCGGCAGATCGGCCCCAATACCCGGAGCTTCCCGTCCCGATATGCAAGAACAATACCATGATTGCGGGCCAGAGGGAGGTTGAAAAATTGACATTATGTTAATAATAAATTAATGAATAATTATTATCTTACTGAAATATAATTATATTTTTATTCTTTTTTTGACAAAATTGCTCGTCAAATATTCTTTTTTGAAGGCCTGATTATTTCCCCCATGCTCTCCATAAAGACAACATGTGGAGGGTATCATGCAGTTGAAACCAGTTATCAGGGCACAGCAGAAACAATCGCTCATTATCACTCCCCAGTTGCAGCAGGCCATCAAACTGCTGCAGATGACCAATCTTGAAATCCGGGCCTTTCTTGAAGAACAGGCGCTGGAAAACCCTTTCCTCGATGTCCGCGACGCCAATGCCGACAAAGACAGTGCGGCCGATGCCCGGGATATGCCCGATCAGGCCGAACCTGCCGATCACGACATGCCGAGAGACGTGGCCGACATGACGCCGGGCAACAATGCCCTTCAGGATGACCCGACGGCGCATGCCGATCTCGACAACCGGTATTCTTCGCTTGAAAACATGCCTGCCCGTTCCGCGTTTGACGGCGAAGCCGAGGACATGATGGCGCGGCTGGCCAATCCGGATGATGGCCTGCATGCGATGGTGCTCCGCCAGATCGACCTTGCCATTGACCCCGGTGACCGAGCCATTGCCTATATGCTCACCGATCTTCTGTCGCCGACGGGATGGCTGGACCAGCCGCTCGATGAGATCGCCGCCAGCACCAGCATCAGCCTCGAGCGTCTTGAGGAGGTTCTCAACACACTGCAGGAACTTGAACCGGCGGGGATTTTTGCCCGCAGTCTTTCGGAATGCCTCGCGCTGCAGGCAAAAGACAACGGCGAATATGATCAGGTCATGGCAACGGTTCTCGACCATATCGAGCTGTTGGGCAAAGGTGAGATCGCCGCACTTGCACGCCTCGCCGATTGCAGCCAGGACGATATCCTTGACACCCTGCGCCTGATCCGCAGCTATAACCCGAAGCCAGGTGAAAGCTACAGCAATGACCTGCCGCCCCTGGGTGAGCCGGATGTGCTTGTCCGCCAGACCAAAGACGGCTGGGCGGTGGAGCTCAACCGGTCCACCCTGCCAACCATCCATATCCGCGAGAATTACGCCAAGGATATCGAGAAAACCCTTGAGCGCAAGCGCGACGAGAACAGCAGCGATTTTATCGGCACGGCCATCGGTTCGGCCCGCTGGCTCAAGCGCGCGCTCGAACAGCGCAACATGACCACCATGAAGATCTGCGCAGAGATCATCCGCCTGCAGCAGGATTTCATGAACCATGGCCTGGATGCGCTGAAACCCATGTCGCTCAAGACGATTGCCGAAGCCGTCGGCATGCATGAAAGCACCATCAGCCGGGTGACAAACGGCACCGTCATCCACACCCCCCGGGGCACCTATTCGCTCAAATCCTTCTTCAGCGTGTCGATTGCCACCGACGACGGCGACGAAGGCATGGCCGCCACCGCGGTCCGCAACAAGATCAAGAGCCTGATCGAAGCCGAAAGCCCGAACAAACCGCTCAGCGACAACGATATCGCCGAGGCGATCAGCGATCAGGGCATTACGCTGGCGCGCCGTACCGTTGCCAAGTATCGGGAGATGATGCGTATCCCTTCCTCGTCGGAACGTCGTCGTCTGGCACGGATGAAGATGATTGGCTAGGCCCGCAAGGCCCTGCCCGGAAAAAGCCTAGCGCCGACGGACACCAAGTTTCTGATGGCGGGCGAGGAAGGCCTCACTCGTCAGGCCGAAATCCTGAAGATAACGGGCAAGCGGCACCGTCTCGCGGCTGGTGACCTCTTCCTGATCATTGTAATGGACAAAATTTACCCCCATCTCCGACGACGTGATGCCGTCTTCCTTGATGATATCTTTCACATTATGATCATTCATGGGCTTGCTCCCTTTCAGGTTCGTCAAGCCGATGATTGCATGATCCGTGCCAATCAGGTACCGAGCGCCGCCATCGAATTGATGAAATCCTGATGCGAGGCCGGCATTTTTTCCACCCGCTCAAACAACAGCCGCGCCGGAAACGCCCGGATCACGGTCTGGCCCGAGACCACCGCCGTATGCGGCCACAGCGCCCCGGCCAATACTTCGGGGATGCCGAAAAGCTGATCTTTTTCATAAAAGCGGAGGATATTGCATCCCGGCCGGTCAAGCACAAGCACCCGCCCCTCTTCGACAAGATAGAAGAAATCCGCCGGCCGACCCTCGCGGAAGAGGACTTCGCCATCCATCATGCGGGCTGAAGGGATCTGCGTGCTCATGCCACCACCTTGTCCGGGGTCATGTTTTTCTTGACCGTATCGCTTGCAAGGGAGCGGGCAAATACCCAGCTTGTCCTGTCTTCATCCTGCCAGCAGTTTTCCACCAGCTCCCGCGGCAGGACAAGCACCTCGCACCGGCTTGTCGCCAGCACATCTGCCTCGTAGCTCTCCAGTGCGAGAAAAGAGACAAAGCTGAGAAAATGCCCTGCCAGGAGCTCGCCTTCATTGACGATAGGATGCCGGGCCCTGGCGCTGCCTTCGAGCAGGAAATACGCCTGGTCGGTGGACGCCCCGGCGGTGATGATCGCCTTGCCCTTGTCAATGATCTGGCGTGGATAGGCCAGCGCTTCGGCATCCACGCGCAACGGTGTTTTCATATCAGCTTCCTCTACGGTGAATAAACGACACAGGAAGAGGAATGTTAGCCGCGCGCGTGAAAATCACCCGCCGGACCGAAGCGGTTTCAGTCGCGTTCCTTCAGCACGGTGATCAGCGCGTTGACATGTTCCTCGGAAAGGTGGAACTCACGACGCATCTGCTCAATTTTCTCCATCTCGTCCTCGGTCAAAAGGCCATCGCTGAGGGCGTGGGCGATCTCGGCCTCGATGATCATCTTGCGCTGGGCAATCTGGTTGGAGAAGGCCGAGGCAACGATACCTGTCAGCATCGCCACCACGCATACCCCCATGAGCGCGGTGATGGCGCCGACGATCCGGCCGACCGGCGTGATCGGCGAGACATCTCCATATCCGACGGTGGTGAGGGTGATCAGCGACCACCACATCGTCTCGGGAATGGAGGAAAACTTGTCCGGCTGGGCTTCGTTTTCCACCAGATACATGACCGCGCTCGACATGAAGAGCGCGATCAGCAAAAGATACATCGCCGCGCCAAAAGAACTGAGCTCGGATTTGACCGCCGTCAAGAGATCCTCGAGCGCCGAGGAATAATGCGAGATCTTGAAGAGCCGGACAAGACGCATGGCGCGGAGCCAGCGCAGATCCATGTCGCCGATGAAAAGCGGCAGGATACTCGGCAGAATGGCGAGAAGATCGATCAGCCCGGTGAAACTGAAGATATATTCGAGCCGCCGGGCGGAAGCCGAGGTGTATTTGCTGGTCTCATTGGCTTTGCTCGCCCAGATGCGCAGCAGATATTCGATCCCGAAGATGGTGACCGACAGCATCTCAAAGGCGAAGAACTCATCGGCATAGGCAATGCTCAGACGGTCGATAGATTCCAGCGAGATCGCAACGATATTGAGGATGATCAGCAACCCGAGCAGGCGGTCCACCATCATGCTTGCGCGGTCATCCTTGCTGCCGCGTTCAAGAATTTGAAGCATGCGTTGTTGCGTGATCATGATATGTACACCCGGGCTGTCTCAAACACGATTGGCCCCGAGTTTATACTATGGGAAAAAATCCATCAATCGGCACGGAATGTTTCCGCCAGTTCCATGTTTTCAACGCATCTTCTGGTGAATTCCATCACATAGGCGCGGCCATAGATCTGGGTCATCCGCATGATGCCGAACCGCGCCGCCGCCAGCGCCACCGCGTTGGGATCACGCCTGAGGCCGGCAACCATATGCAGAAGCTCTTCTATATTATCGCGAATATTTTCAAGACGCGCGATTTCAGCTTCGGTAAGCGAGCCGTTGTCATCATCGGTCATCTTGGCGATTTCAGGGCGTTGTTTATTAAGATAGATAACTTCGCCCATGAGACACCCTTTCGCTTTCCCGATATCAGACTATACGACCGGATGAGCCCCTGTTTTAGCCTCTCCCGGATACTTCCCCCTGGCATGGAGATTGCACCCATCTTCACATGATGCCTGTGTATTCATCGAGATTTGCCGTTTTCCTTGCCGCTGTTCTGGCTGGAATTGCCGCGCTTGAGGCGATAGCCCAGCCCATGGTTCCCCGCCACCAGCATCCATCCTATGAAAGCATCTGCGAGGCGCATACGCCTGACCTTGAAAAGGCGTTTGACCTGCCTCCGGGGGTGCTGACGGCAATTTCCCGGGTCGAATCCGGCCGCCCCAATGCCGAGGGAATCCGGCAGGGCTGGCCCTGGACGATCAATCACGATGGCAAGGGGCTTTTTTTCGAGACCAAGGACGAGATGCTGGCCTATGCCCGCTCACATATCGAAAAAGGGGACAGGCGCATGGACCTCGGCTGCATGCAGATCAGCCTGTTCTGGCATGGCGATGCGTTCAGCAGCCTTGATGAGATGGCCGACCCGCCAAGCAATATCGCCTATGCCGCCGCCTTTCTTGCCGATCTCTCGGCCCAGCATGGAAGCCTTGATCAGGCGATCCGGCGCTACCATAACGCCGACCCGAAGGCGAATACCCCTTATGTTGCCCGTGTCTATGATGTCTGGCAGGCCCTTGCCGGTGATGCCGATCTCACCTCCGTCAGCCCACCCCAAGAAGTGACCGCCCAGCCCAACACCGCCAGCACCAGAGCCATCCCGGCCCCGGCCAGCATCACGCCCGCCGTGATCATGGATGCTCCGGTAGTCGCCCCCTCCCCCCGGCCGGTCAGCGCCAGCCAGGTTGAGGCCGATCCCCTTGCCGCGGTAAGGGCGCGCCAGCCTCATCTCAAAGGGAAATGGGACAGGGTGGTGCTTTTCCGGAAAATGCTCAACCCCTGAGAAAAGAGCCAGGCAAGCCTGGCTCTGACAAGGGGGAGATATATTCATGCGTATATCCATAAACGACCGGCGGCGGAAAACTTTAGCTCACCCCCGCATATTCTGCGCTGGAACCTCCTGATCCGGGCCAGCGAATATCACGAAACCCAAATGTTGTGGCCAACTCTGGCCTGATCAGGGTGAAGGTATAAACCTCGCCTCATTTCGGTCGTTAAGACAGGTATGGAACTGTCACCGATCGCACATAACAATGCCGGCATGCGCCGCAACCCGAGGCGCGATGAGCACCTTGAAGATGAGGCACCGGAGCACGACGATGGCCCGGGCGATCTCTACGAAGCGCTTGGCTACCGCAAGCCTGTCATGCCGGGGATCACCACCCAGCAATGGCTTGAGAAACGCCTGCTCATCGAAAATATTTTCACCTGATCTTCTAGCTGGCCCCGCGGCAGTCAAACGCCGACCTGATCATGGTTTCATCAAGTGAAATCGAGGTCACGTATCCAAGATCATATCCTTTTTCCTGGCACCGTGTTCTGATCTCCTGAAGAACCTCAAGAGGCGGAGCGATATCAAGCCTGCCCTGACTATCCCAGGTGACGTAACCTGATACCGGGTCTTCCGGCACGACATTGCCCTTGAACGAGGCATCCGGCTTCGGGGTCGTGGCGGGCGCGCAGGCGGCCATCCCCGCCAGAAGCAGGCAGGGAACGAGGCGGAGATACCGAGGGGAGACCGCCCCCTTGCGCAAGCATGAACGCGGCAGGTTCTGTCGGGGTAATGACACGGGACGTTTCATGGTGCCTCAGAAATCTCCTTTAATACCTTTATAGATGATTCGTAAGAGCTTTCAGGGTAAAAAATTGCGGAAGCCCCAAGCGCTGGCTCCTTATTTTCAAGCCTGGCAGGCTTTACCGCCTCAATCCCGTCACCCTCCTAGAGGATATCGCCCAGCAGGCGAAACAGCAGCGGCAGCATGAACGCGGTGACAATTCCGCTGAGCCCCATGGCAACGGCAGCAAAAACGCCGGCGGTGTTGTTCCGGCTCATGGCCCGGGCGGTGCCGATCCCGTGGCTGGAAAGTCCAAAGGCAAATCCCCGCGCCGACATATCCCTGATCCGGGCCAGATCAAGAACAAATGTCCCCAGCGCGGCGCCAACAATCCCGGTCACGATTGTAATGATCGCCGTCAGCGAGGGCACGCCGCCAATCATCTCCGAGATTCCCATCGCGATAGGCGCCGTCACATTCCGCGGCAGCAAGGACCGGATGGTGGACATCTCAAGCCCGAGCAGAAGGGAAAGCCCGAAGGTGATGGCAATGGCAAAAAACGCCCCAAGGACAACCGTTGCAAGGATGGCCAGCCGTTCCGCCATGACAATCTTCCAGTTGAGATAGATCGGTACCGCCAGCGCCACGGTGGCGGGACCAAGCAGAAAATGGATGAATTTCGCACCGTTGAAATACCGTTCATAATCAACGTCAAAGACGATGAGGCAGGTGCTGACAAGACCAACGCTGACAGCAACCGGATTGAGCAGCGGAAACAGGTTTGCTGCCCGGTAGATGAAATCCGCCACCAGATAGCATCCCACCGTCAGCGTCAGCCAGAAGAGCGGTTCGGCCTGCAGATAGACCCAGACGTCATAAAGGCGGCTTGCATCACTCATCTGCGTCTCGTCTGGTCAATGCCTGGAACAAAAATGCCGTGAAGACAAGCGTTGCCAAGGTGCCAAGAACGATCACCCCGAGCACCCGCACAAGCTGGCTTTCCAGCAGCTGCAAATGCATGACCACCCCGACCCCTATGGGCACGAACAAAAGGGAAAGATGGCCGAGCAATGTCCCGGATGTGGTGATGAGGTCCTGGCGAAATACCGCAATCGGGCCGGAAGCCTTGCGCTGGAACAAGAGAAGCCCCAGAAGCATGACCAACCCGATCACCGGCCCGGGCACGGCAAGCTCAAAGTATTTCTGGATGGCCTCACCTGCCAGCTGCAGCAAAAGGATCAGGAAAATGGCGTGGAGCATAATTCTGTCCCGATTGCGATTTCCCTAGAAATACCCCTTCCCGGAACATTAGGCCAGCCCTTATGGACGCCAGAGATACGGATGCCGCCTTCTTGCGGGCCGGGTTTCAGGGATGGGCGAGCAGCGACGGGGCGCGGGCGAGGAGCGCTTCTACGGGCGCTGCCGATTGATCAGGCCTGCCATCAAGCTCCCCCTCACAGAAGGCCTTGGCGACGATTTCATGATCAACCAGAAAGCGGATGGCCTCCCGGTCCCCGGGCGGCGCTATCGCAAGAAGGGCGGAATATTCGTCGATATCTGCATCCAGCTCATCGCTGAAGCGCCGCATCAGCTGATCCCAGGGCAGGTGCATGTACCCCTCGGCGTCCCGCTCGCCTTCGCAGAGGCTTTCCGGCCTTGCATCTGTCGCCATGCCATGGCGCTTGAGCACCGGCTCAAGCACGGATCGCGTCACCTCTTCAAGCCGGACAAGAAGACGCCATTTCTCTTTTTCATCGGGGTGCGGGCGGGCATCGGCAATCCGGCGGTACATGGCAAGACCGTAGAACTCCCCCTGATAGGCTTCATCCAGTTTCGACTGGTAATCGGAAAAGTTGTTCAAGCCTGCACCACGATACTGAACCTCGCTCCTGCCAGCATAAATCGGCCCCGTGGGCTGATCAAGCCCGGATCGCTCTGAATAATCCTGAGGCAATGCCAGTGGCGGCGGCAAACAGAGCGTGCGCGTCCCTGTCGTCACACCCTGTCGCTTTCAGGCGTGAACATCGTTCAATCGCATGAGCAAACCAGAAACGAGACAAACCTGACCTGACGGTCAAGTGGCAGAAAAGTTGAGGGTTTTTGAAAGAAATGGTAGCTTCGGCACTGACTTTTACCCCCGACACGCGGGTTGTGATTTCGCTGTACCAGCTGTAATCTCCGCTTAATTACAATAGGTTAGACACGCTGTTAAGAGGTCAGGCTTAAGTTATGTTGATTAGAATGATGAGCAGGGTAAAAGTATATTGTGGTAGAGAAACTGTGCCAAACTATGCTTGGTTTCTATCGTCTGTGATACGCAAGATGGTCAAAATGACTGTCTAAGATTGTGAACTTCGTACAAATTTGTTTCAACTCAATTGCACATTGATTCCAAAAAGCTACTTCAACATTTTTAAAACCAGCATTGATAAGCCTTTCGATGGGCGGAACGTAATCGCTATCTCCAGCGACAAGAGTAATCGTGTCTAATTTTTTATTCGCATATTCAAGAGCATCTGCAACCATTTCAGTTGCTATACCAGTATCAATCTTCTTCTCTTTATTCCTGATGTTGCGGTCAACCACTTTCACTTCAAAGCCCGCTCGTTCTGCAATATCCCAAAGCGTGTCGTTAGGCGGCGGTCTACTTCCTAGTAGATAACACCGACCGATAGTCGGACAATCTGTTCCAGTCAGAAACTGGTACAACTTTCCAAAGTCAATTGAATAACTATTGTCTTGAATATCTTGGTTCATAGCCTGAAGAATATCTCTAGCTAAACCATTTCGAACAGCAGCTACACGCTTCCCCTCAATGAAGAGGTTAGAATTATCGACGTAAATGAAGTCAGTCACTTTTGTCATCCTTTTGGTGGGTATGGGTCGTTTCCGTAGCTGTTTCGCCCACGAATTTTCCCGTTTTCACCTTGTAGTATTGCTTCACCCTTCGACAGTCTTGCAAGTCGTTTTGCCTCAATCCAAGCTTCAGCTTGAGTTGGATGCAAAGAAGATGCTCTCTCCGCACCTTCTCGCTTCACCTTCCATGCAATTCCTTCTCTAGTTACCCAATAATTGTCTTTGTTTGGCATTATTAATTCCTGTTCTTTTAATGAGATTAACCAACACATATTGTGTCTAACCAAAGAATTGGTGTCAAGTAATTGATTTTATTGCTTTTTATTAGATTTTTCTAATGTAATTCAAACGTAGACCAAACACCAACAATAACAACAAATCGTCCCTTTAACGATGATTTTGAAGTGATGTTTGTGTCTACCCACTGGAGGGTGTCTTTTCGGAGGTGTGGAACCAAAATTGGTAGCGGAGGAGGGACTTGAACCCCCGACACGCGGATTATGATAAAACTGTTTTAATTTTTTCTATTTTAAATCAGTGTTTTAGATGGAATAAAGTCTGGTGTGTTAAAAAGTGTGTAATGGAAATTGGTTGCGGGGGCGTGCAACCGCCGTTACTTGCACCTTAATTTTGCGAGGATGTAGATGCTTTATACCTCATCGCTGGCCAGGCCATTCTGCCCCGAAACGCCATTCTACACCGATGGTCACATTGTCTTTTGTTAGCATAAAAACACCCTGAATAAGAGGCATTATTAGAGCCTTCAGAAGGGGCCGATTACTTGGTTAAATATCAGGATATTCACCATAAATCTGGTTTGGATAGTGCGGTAACACAACTAAACTAGGTTAGAGTGTGTGGAAAAGCATCTAAATTAAAACTGCTTACGAGGAGACTGCGAACCGCTAAGGTTGTCCCTTAATCTAAAGTTATTTCTGTTATTAGTCTATAACCAAAGCCCCTTTCTGATTTTATGGTTCTCTTGCCTAATCCAGCATCCTCTAGTTTTTGTCGTAATCGGCTCAAACGCATTTGAAGGGCAGGCAAACTGAACGCATCATCGTTATCACTAAAAAGAGCAATCAATTGCCAGCTTTCTAAAAACTGACCCTGTGCAGAGATAAGTTTTGATAGAATGAGCGTCTCCGTATAGGAAAGACTAATCTTTGCTATTTTTGTTTTGAGAATCTGACGTTTCACATCCAAGATGCCATCTGAACTCTTATTTTCATCAATTTTAAATTGTGATCTTAGAATTGAGATTAGCTCAGAAGGTTCCACCGGTTTTTGAAGATAAACATTGGCTCCAGCTGCGTAGCCTAAAACCCTATCGTCAACTCTGGTTCGAGCAGTTGCTACAACCACAAAACTAGTTGGGTTTGACCTTTTTAGCCTGGCTACAAAATTAAGGCCATCTTCCCCAGGAAGTGTTAAGTCTACTATGAAAGCATCAGCGTCGCTGGTAGTTGAGTCATCATCAAAATCTTCAGCACATTCCAAAGCGACTACATCAAAACCCTCCCCTTCTAAAAGGTTCTTCATCACTGTTCTTAAGTTATGATGATCTTCTATGAGAATTATTTTTCTTGATTTAGCAATATCGCCCATCACCAAGTACCATTATGCCTTAAGTGAATTTCACTATAATACCGCACATTAGACTTTTCTAACAAAAGCCAACGCCCAACCAAGAAGTTTGTTTTTTGATTAGTTTTTCGAAATCCGAAAAAAATTCAACTTCACGACAAAGATTTTATCATCAATTTCTACATTCATCGTTCCATTCAGCATTGGCATAAACCCCTTTACCAAATAAAGACCTAACCCAGAGCCACTCTGGTTTTTAGAATGTGGTTCGCGATAATATTTCTTAACTATATTTTTTTTACTGATTTTTTGACCAACAACAATCTCATTAGAAATGGTTATAGACCAATGACCTAGTTCTAAATCATTGTAAATATTCAGAATTATCTGACTTCCTGGCTTCCTATATTTATTGGCGTTATCTACCAAGTTCTTCAAGATGACTTTTAACAAAAAAGGGTCAGTTTCAGCTAAATCAGAGTGTTGTGAATCAATTTTTATTGAGCCCGTAACATTCAACTTTTCAGCAGTTTCAACTGCAGCCTCTTTTAGGTTAACGGTATAAAGTTTAGCCTTGATTGAATTTGACTCAATCTCATCAGCAAGTTGGCTAGATGTGATTATTGCATCAATCTCAAACACTGATTGGTTTGCGATTTCAACAAGCTTTGGGGTTATTTTTTTACTTGAGATTACTGACTTAAGTACAGAAAGCGGCGTTTTTATTTCGTGAGAAAGCATCGCTAAAAATTTACTTTTCTCCTCGCTTTCCTTTCTAAGACTTTCGAGATTTTCTTTGAGTCTTGTCTGCAAAGATAGAGAAATCAAAAGGGTGCAGCCTGTCGTGAGCATAATCGTAATAAAAGTACCAGTTATAAAGACAACAAAATTTGAGATTTGAGCCGTTTGAACAAAGTTTTGCTCGACAATATCTTGAGATACATAAACTACTAAACGGTAAATATGACTTGCCCCACCAACAAAAAGAGCCAGGAGAAGTAGCTTATGAGCTGCATTTTTTGTAGAGCAAATCAAAAGCACATAGATTGAAAAAATGTGAAGAACTATCAACCCAATACTGAAGATAATTATTCTCAAACTAAGATAAGTCGGGTCTGTAAGTGCTATAAAAATTACCGTCAGAGCTAGGCAAACCAAGAAAGGTGCTTTTGATGGCTTCAATTTGCCAACATGCAGAGCAAAACCACGATAATAAAATGCATAACCAAAAAATATGGCAGCATTTGCAACCGCTATAGATGCAAAAACTGGAATTGCGCCTCTAAAACCCACTAATAGACAACCGGCTCCAATCAATAGACCACCGATTGCCCACTCCTGAGTGGATGGAACATCCCTGAAAGCGAAATATAAATATGCCAGCATCAGACCCGCTAAAATGTTCACTGAGCTGAAAATGATTACTATTGTCTGAAAATCCATGGCAATTGATACCGACCGTATTTTGGTAATGTCATATGAAATCGTATTTAAAGATCAATTACAAAACAATAGGTTATTAAAGGAAATTCCTATTGTTGGGTTTCGTTAGATTTTGTTGGCTATCGTTAAATAATAAGAAACATCTGCGGTAAAAGTTCGTTTCTACCTGATGAGCTTTGCCATTCTATGCCCTCAATTTTATGCGCAGCAATTCCCAAGTCTTATTTAGAAGTTCTTGTTGGGGTCACCGATTGCTTAAAACTTCCAAAATCAGAAGTTTTCAAAATTTATAATATTTTTTTGTTTTTGGTTTTTTTGGGCGCAGCTCTATTAGTAGGCGCCAAAGCTCACGCAGATGAATACTATTGGTCAAATGGTATAACCATCAGTGGCGCGACAGCAACTGGTTCCGTCAAAGGCGTTGGTTACACCATAACATCTTCTAGTGGCATTATAACTTCCTACGATGGACACTGGTATCCTGCTAATTTCCCGCCCAGCTATGAAATTCCTGGTGACACGAGGAAGGTCTTTACAGACAGTCAAGCATCAACTTATACCCTCACCTTTGATAGTCCAGTTGAAAGTCCGCTAATCTCAATTTCTTCGCTTGGCGCCCCGACGGAGTCGAGAACTTTCACATTTGGTAGCTCAGTTAATCTGCTATGGACCAATGATAAGGTTGCCCCCGCGGGCCCCGAGTCAGGTGTGACCTCTGTTACTGGCACAGAGGGGTACATTATCGCTCGGTATCCAGGAACAGTTTCATCTGTAACATTTACTCCTGGCAACACAGCAATCGGCGACCTAATGATGCTTATGGTTGGCTTCGCAGTAAGCACTACTCCACCAACAATTACCGCGCCCGGAGGCACGGCGGGTGCGAGCTCTTCTGCAATTTCAGTGGCAGAATTGCAAACAGCTGTTGGTGACTTTGATGCAAACAAAGCGGTCAATTGGTCGATTGTTGGAGGCGCAGACCAAGGTTTGTTCACAATCAATAGCAGTACCGGCGTTTTAAGCTTTTCTACAGCCCCCGACTTTTTGTCTCCATCGGATCAAGACCAAAACAATGTTTACGAAGTCCAAATCCGAGCATCTGACTTGCAACAATTTCCTCAGTCTGCAGATCAAACAGTAAATGTCACGGTTACCGACGCAACAGCACCTACTGTCTCTTCAGTCTCTGTTCCTGCTGATGGAAGCTATAAAGCAGGAGATACGCTCAGCTTAACGGTGAACACCTCAGAAGCGGTGACAGTTGTAACCACACCCGACACGCCCCAGATCGCTCTGACCATTGGCAGCAATACGCGGCAAGCAACATATGCCTCTGGCACTGGCACATCTGCGCTTGTCTTCAGCTATACCATTCAAGCAAGCGAGACAGACACAGACGGCATCGCCGTTGGCACATTATCAGCCAATGGCGGTACACTCAAAGATAGTGCTGGCAATGACATGAACTTGACGCTCAATAGCGTTGGCAGCACTGCAGCTGTCTTGGTCGATACCACCGCTCCCACCATCAGTTCTGTGAGTTTGAATGCGGCGAATGATGCGTTGACGGTTACTTTTGCTGAGAATGTTTACAACACGAGCGATGGTTCTGGAGATTTAGCTGCATCTGATTTTGCGCTCTCTATTTCTGGTGGAACAGCAACAGTAACGGCCACGCCGAGTTCGATCGCAAAGACGTCCCAGAGTGTTTGGGTTCTTGGCGTGAGCCTTTCTGGAACACCAGATGGTAATGAGACGCTGAGTGTTGTGCCGTCTGGAACTGAAGCGATCTATGATGCAGCTGGCAATGCAGCATCGACCACCCAATCTAACAATACTGCGAGTTTGACGGAGAAGGTTGCTCCGACTGTCTCTTCAGTCTCTGTTCCTGCTGATGGAAGCTATAAAGCAGGAGATACGCTCAGCTTAACGGTGAACACCTCAGAAGCGGTGACAGTTGTAACCACACCCGACACGCCCCAGATCGCTCTGACCATTGGCAGCAATACGCGGCAAGCAACATATGCCTCTGGCACTGGCACATCTGCGCTTGTCTTCAGCTATACCGTTCAAGCAAGCGAGACAGACACAGACGGCATCGCCGTTGGCACATTATCAGCCAATGGCGGTACACTCAAAGATAGTGCTGGCAATGACATGAACTTGACGCTCAATAGCGTTGGCAGCACTGCAGCTGTCTTGGTCGATACCACCGCTCCGACTGTCTCTTCAGTCTCTGTTCCTGCTGATGGAAGCTATAAAGCAGGAGATACGCTCAGCTTAACGGTGAACACCTCAGAAGCGGTGACAGTTGTAACCACACCCGACACGCCCCAGATCGCTCTGACCATTGGCAGCAATACGCGGCAAGCAACATATGCCTCTGGCACTGGCACATCTGCGCTTGTCTTCAGCTATACCGTTCAAGCAAGCGAGACAGACACAGACGGCATCGCCGTTGGCACATTATCAGCCAATGGCGGTACACTCAAAGATAGTGCTGGCAATGACATGAACTTGACGCTCAATAGCGTTGGCAGCACTGCAGCTGTCTTGGTCGATACCACCGCTCCCACCATCAGTTCTGTGAGTTTGAATGCGGCGAATGATGCGTTGACGGTTACTTTTGCTGAGAATGTTTACAACACGAGCGATGGTTCTGGAGATTTAGCTGCATCTGATTTTGCGCTCTCTATTTCTGGTGGAACAGCAACAGTAACGGCCACGCCGAGTTCGATCGCAAAGACGTCCCAGAGTGTTTGGGTTCTTGGCGTGAGCCTTTCTGGAACACCAGATGGTAATGAGACGCTGAGTGTTGTGCCGTCTGGAACTGAAGCGATCTATGATGCAGCTGGCAATGCAGCATCGACCACCCAATCTAACAATACTGCGAGTTTGACGGAGAAGGTTGCTCCGACTGTCTCTTCAGTCTCTGTTCCTGCTGATGGAAGCTATAAAGCAGGAGATACGCTCAGCTTAACGGTGAACACCTCAGAAGCGGTGACAGTTGTAACCACACCCGACACGCCCCAGATCGCTCTGACCATTGGCAGCAATACGCGGCAAGCAACATATGCCTCTGGCACTGGCACATCTGCGCTTGTCTTCAGCTATACCGTTCAAGCAAGCGAGACAGACACAGACGGCATCGCCGTTGGCACATTATCAGCCAATGGCGGTACACTCAAAGATAGTGCTGGCAATGACATGAACTTGACGCTCAATAGCGTTGGCAGCACTGCAGCTGTCTTGGTCGATACCACCGCTCCCACCATCAGTTCTGTGAGTTTGAATGCGGCGAATGATGCGTTGACGGTTACTTTTGCTGAGAATGTTTACAACACGAGCGATGGTTCTGGAGATTTAGCTGCATCTGATTTTGCGCTCTCTATTTCTGGTGGAACAGCAACAGTAACGGCCACGCCGAGTTCGATCGCAAAGACGTCCCAGAGTGTTTGGGTTCTTGGCGTGAGCCTTTCTGGAACACCAGATGGTAATGAGACGCTGAGTGTTGTGCCGTCTGGAACTGAAGCGATCTATGATGCAGCTGGCAATGCAGCATCGACCACCCAATCTAACAATACTGCGAGTTTGACGGAGAAGGTTGCTCCGACTGTCTCTTCAGTCTCTGTTCCTGCTGATGGAAGCTATAAAGCAGGAGATACGCTCAGCTTAACGGTGAACACCTCAGAAGCGGTGACAGTTGTAACCACACCCGACACGCCCCAGATCGCTCTGACCATTGGCAGCAATACGCGGCAAGCAACATATGCCTCTGGCACTGGCACATCTGCGCTTGTCTTCAGCTATACCGTTCAAGCAAGCGAGACAGACACAGACGGCATCGCCGTTGGCACATTATCAGCCAATGGCGGTACACTCAAAGATAGTGCTGGCAATGACATGAACTTGACGCTCAATAGCGTTGGCAGCACTGCAGCTGTCTTGGTCGATACCACCGCTCCGACTGTCTCTTCAGTCTCTGTTCCTGCTGATGGAAGCTATAAAGCAGGAGATACGCTCAGCTTAACGGTGAACACCTCAGAAGCGGTGACAGTTGTAACCACACCCGACACGCCCCAGATCGCTCTGACCATTGGCAGCAATACGCGGCAAGCAACATATGCCTCTGGCACTGGCACATCTGCGCTTGTCTTCAGCTATACCGTTCAAGCAAGCGAGACAGACACAGACGGCATCGCCGTTGGCACATTATCAGCCAATGGCGGTACACTCAAAGATAGTGCTGGCAATGACATGAACTTGACGCTCAATAGCGTTGGCAGCACTGCAGCTGTCTTGGTCGATACCACCGCTCCCACCATCAGTTCTGTGAGTTTGAATGCGGCGAATGATGCGTTGACGGTTACTTTTGCTGAGAATGTTTACAACACGAGCGATGGTTCTGGAGATTTAGCTGCATCTGATTTTGCGCTCTCTATTTCTGGTGGAACAGCAACAGTAACGGCCACGCCGAGTTCGATCGCAAAGACGTCCCAGAGTGTTTGGGTTCTTGGCGTGAGCCTTTCTGGAACACCAGATGGTAATGAGACGCTGAGTGTTGTGCCGTCTGGAACTGAAGCGATCTATGATGCAGCTGGCAATGCAGCATCGACCACCCAATCTAACAATACTGCGAGTTTGACGGAGAAGGTTGCTCCGACTGTCTCTTCAGTCTCTGTTCCTGCTGATGGAAGCTATAAAGCAGGAGATACGCTCAGCTTAACGGTGAACACCTCAGAAGCGGTGACAGTTGTAACCACACCCGACACGCCCCAGATCGCTCTGACCATTGGCAGCAATACGCGGCAAGCAACATATGCCTCTGGCACTGGCACATCTGCGCTTGTCTTCAGCTATACCGTTCAAGCAAGCGAGACAGACACAGACGGCATCGCCGTTGGCACATTATCAGCCAATGGCGGTACACTCAAAGATAGTGCTGGCAATGACATGAACTTGACGCTCAATAGCGTTGGCAGCACTGCAGCTGTCTTGGTCGATACGACAGCGCCTACTGTATCCATTCAAAATGCTCCAACCGCCGTAAACTCTACGAGCCCATTCTCTGTGACATTTGAGTTCTCAGAAGATGTTTCTGGCTTTGCGGTGGGTGATATTTTGGTCACTAATGGTTCTGCCGGTAATTTTACCACAACCGATGCCAACACATACTCGGCAGATATCACGCCAGATGCAGGTGGTAACATCGCTATCGATGTTTCCGCCAATGTTGCCCAAGACGCTGGTGGCAATAACAACACCACTGCAACGCAGGTAACAGTGACCTATGACATCGCAGCACCAACAGCGCCCACAATTGGTACCTCCAATGGCTCGACCTTGTCAGGGACAGCTGAAGCAGGAGCCACAGTCACTATCTATGCAGCTAATGGCACAACAGTGCGGGCAACGACCACGGCAGATGGAAGTGGCAATTGGAGCATCACCAACCCGCTATCCGATGGCCAAACAGGCTCCGTTAAAGCCACGGACGCCGCTGGCAATACGAGCTCTGCAACGGCAATTTCTGCAGTCGATGCAACAGCACCAACAGCGCCCACAATTGGTACCTCCAATGGCTCGACCTTGTCAGGGACAGCTGAAGCAGGAGCCACAGTCACTATCTATGCAGCTAATGGCACAACAGTGCGGGCAACGACCACGGCAGATGGAAGTGGCAATTGGAGCATCACCAACCCGCTATCCGATGGCCAAACAGGCTCCGTTAAAGCCACGGACGCCGCTGGCAATACGAGCTCTGCAACATCAATTTCCGCTGTGGATGCAACAGCACCAACAGCGCCCACAATTGGTACCTCCAATGGCTCGACCTTGTCAGGGACAGCTGAAGCAGGAGCCACCGTCACCATCTACGCATCCGATGGCACAACAGTGCTTGCAACGACCACGGCAGATGGAAGTGGCAATTGGAGCATCACCAACCCGCTATCCGACGGCCAAACAGGCTCCATTACAGTAACCGACAGTGCTGGCAATACGAGCTCTTCAACATCAATTTCCGCTGTGGACGGGACGGGTCCGACAATGACGATCACAGCAGTTGAGGTGAGTGATGGTGGTGCATCAGCAGATACGAGCCTATCCCTGACCTTCACCGCTAGTGAGGCGACATCCAATTTTGCCGTTGGGGACATAACCGTTTCTAACGGCTCTATCAGCAACTTCGCTTCAACTTCATCCACTGTCTATACGGCAACCTTCACTCCGACGGGGGCTGGCGCCACTACGATCGATATTGCAGCGGGTGCATTTACAGATGCTGCTGGCAATAATAATACCGCGGCAACTCAGTTCAATTGGACATTTCTATCAGATCCTACTCAAAAAGCTGATGTAGTAGGTAGCCTTTTGAGTCAGGAAAGTATTGCCTATCAATTTCACAAAGGCTCTATCCAGTCTGTCAAAGACCGACTGGCGTGGCTGGCTTCCAGAGCAGGCAACAACTCTAGTAAAGTCAAGCAAGGTATCACCTTCAAATTCAGCGATCCTGCTCTGAACCAGTTCTTTAACGGCTCTCCATCACGCTTGAGAGACTATACTGAGACTGAATTAGCACAGCTTGCCTCAAGTCTTGGAAACAACCCCGAACTTTATCAAGAGATTCTCAAGGCACAGGCAATATCACTAGGCATCGCAGAGTTAAAAGCGGAGACGGGTTTTAACCCCAATCCTGAGTTTGATAGCTCAGACAATGACTGGAGCATCTGGAGTGACGGGGAAGTATCCGTTGGTTCAATTAGTGCTTCATCTTCATCACCGTCGCGCAAATTTAATAATTCCAGGATCACAATTGGAATTGATAAAGAGTACAAACAAGACAATCTGATTGGCTTTGCGGTATCAGCAGGAAGAGACGACGCTGACATCGGCACAGATGGTAGCAAAATTGAGTCAGATAATTTTGGTGCGACCTTATACACAACATATAAAGCAGAGGGATTACCGCAGATCGAAGCATCTCTTGGTTATGCTGACCTAACTTATGAGACCAAGCGCATCGATGGAAGTGAGACACTTACCGGAGAGAGAAATGGGCATACCTACTCTGGCTCAGTGAGATTAAGGCAATTCATAAATTATGCTGACATGGATTACTCCTATTATGGAGGATTTAATCTCGCCGATATCAAACTGGAAATGTTTGATGAGACCGGGGGCACAAGGGCTCTGAGATTTTTTGATCAGGACATTGATTATCAAGAGTTGGATTTAGGTGCTGAAATGTCAAAGATCATTGACTGGAATGGCTTCAAAATCCGCACATACGGCAATGTTCAGTATTCCAATTTCTTGAATAAAAGCTTCCCAGCATCAATGCGCTATCTCAGTCAATCCAACATATATAGCACGAATGTTTCAACTGAACTCAAAGAGAGTGGCACTGTGAAATTTGGTGTAAATATGTGGAAATTAGATGATCTTAAAATTGATTTTGCTGTGTCAAGAATGGAGAGCATCCACAGCAATGACAATGACCATTATGCCAATTCTGCGAGTTTTGGTTTGAATTACAGGTTCTGATTTGACCTGAATTATCGCCCCTCTCTCTTTGGAAACTCTCCCGCAGCCACATTTCCAATATATTGCTCTGCAATCCTAAGGTGCCTTTGAACTGTCAACTGTTTACGGCGTTTAATCACACGCTCTAAGTCTCTGGTTGGCAGGTCTTCTGCTCTAAGCTCAGCTATGGTTTCACCATTCACAACTTCATTTACTGATATGCCTGCAATATCAGCAAGCTCACTGTCATGTGCAGTTGGGTTCTGCTGTTTTGCATCCCAAACCAACAAATGCTCATGCAGTGTTCTCAATAAAGGCTTGGTCGCCACAGGATACTTAGCTTGGCTCTGTGTTTTTTTGCGAGCTGCCTTCTGAACTTGAGGCTCTAACAAACGCCTAATCTGCTTCATTGATACAGACAGTTTGTTCTCTAATGGAACAGACAATGAGAGCGTGTTTTGATCTGTTGAAACACTATGTTCAACCGACACATGTCTTATGGGTGGCTCAGCAAATAATTCTGCATGTTCAGTCCACCAACTCCAAAAATCACCCTCATGCACATTGCCAAAGTCAGCGTAGAGATCGGCATATTTGCCCCTGCCCGCGCTCTCACAGGCTTGCCTGTATCCTTCATGACGGCGCAAATACTCCCACCAGTAATAGTAGACTGAGCATTTCCAAGCAGGCGCACCCTTATATGGCGACTCAACAGCACGGCGATTACTTGGCCGCTTTCCCCTCAATGGCGGTGCATAGACAAAGAATAGAGGACGGTTGGCACGAGACTTTTTCATAAATATATGATGCCATATTTGTTAATTTAAATGAACAACAATTTGGCGTCATTTTTTGTGCGATATTCACTACATCGATGCAAGCACGCATCACAACAAAACACGAAAGGTGAATATCATGACTAAAACACAAACAACTAAAACTGCTTCAAACCATGCCAACATCAGCACTTGGATTGATTCACTCAAAACCAAGCGTGAAACTTGGGAAAATGGAACCTACAAAGCATCAAATGAAGAGCTCTATGTGCTGCTTGATGAATGTGTAGATCTATTCAAAGAAGTTCGCGCACATCGTTCGCTTGTCAAAAAGCTAAACCTCATTCTCGAAGAACGCGAGATTATGATGCGGAGCAATACCAGCCTCGCTACCAAGATTGTGCGACTGATTTTTGGAGATTGCGGTAAACGCGCATACACATATGCCCGTGTGCTTACTGTAGCAGCAGAGCAAAAAGGTGAAATACTGTCTTAGCCCCGTAAAACTGTGCCATAATTTGATAGAGACGGAGGATCGAAATTATGGCTAGGAAGCGTTATACGGACGAAGATATTTTGAAGCTGTTACGTGAGATTGAAGTTCATATTCATGGTGGCATGGATGTTGTTAGCGCTTGTCGCAAGGCAGGAGTTTCGGACAAAACCTATTACGGCTGGCGCAAGAAATTCGGCGGCATGGGGCGGTCTCAGCTCAGCGAGATGAAGTCGCTGCAAAAAGAGAATGATCGGCTCAAAAAGATTGTAGCGGAACTTGAGTTGGACAAGTTGATCTTGAAGGAAAGCTTGGATTTTTTAAAGCCAAAGGTCTGACGCAAGAGCAACAACGTCAGGCCGTCATTCATACAAGACAAAAGCTCAACACATCTGAGCGACGAACATGCAAGGTCTTGGATATTGCTCGTTCAACGCTGAACTACAAGGCGGTTCAGCACGATGATGATGCCCTACGCTTGGCCATGATGAGATTGGCCAAGGCGTATGGCCGCTACGGCTATCGGAAGATAACTCAGTTGCTGCAGATCGAGGGCTGGAAGGTCAACCACAAGCGAGTAGAACGATTATGGCGTGAAGAAGGGTTGCAACTTCCACAGCGTCACAAGAAACGAAAACGCCTGTATCACAAAGACAGCTCTGTCATCAGGCTAAGACCTCAGCATTCAAATCATATTTGGTCGATTGACTTTGTCCACGATAAGCTAACAAATGGACGCAGCTACAAAATGCTGACCGTTATCGATGAATACACACGAGAAGCTTTGTGCGTGGCCGTCAGGCCGAAGATGAATGCCAATGACGTGCTGGACGTATTGTTTGATCTGATCCTTAAGCGAGGAAAACCAAGGTTCATCAGATCGGACAACGGCCCCGAGTTCATTGCAGAGCATCTTCAAACTTGGCTTAGGAAGGTTGGCATCGAGCCAATCCAAATCTATCCAGGCTCGCCTTGGGAAAATGGCTATAACGAGCGCTTCAATGGCACGTTACGCAATGAAGTGCTAAACGCAGAATGGTTCCACACTGTCCATCAAGCGCAAACTGCAATCAATGTATGGCTCCGCCAATACAATCACATCAGACCACATCATGGACTAAATATGCGACCGCCCGTACCTGAAACACTAGTAGAGTAATCGAAAATTAGTGGCACAGAAAATTGGGGCTAGACAATGTGTCTTGTTCATAAAACCACGCGCAACACTCTCATCAAACACTCTGTTAAGGGCAGAGTTATGTGTATTCAGCGTTGATGCTTTGGGTTCTCTGCCCATCTGCTGTTCGCGCCAGCGTGAAAACTTTTGGAGTGTTTCATAGGTGATGCTGGTGACATGCATCTTGCCAAAGAACGGAATTAGATATTTCTCAAGCACGATCACATAGTCGCGATAGACTTTCTTGCCAACGCCACTTTCCAGCTGCTTGTTCATTTCTGCGATGCACAGTTTAGCGACATCCGAGAAGCGTTTGGACACAACTGGCACGCCATTCTTCTGATGAAACTTGTATTCCAAATAGCTGTCAGAGGCAGCCTGCTTGGCTTCGTCTAAATCGCTCTTACCTGTTGAAATGCGAATGTATTGGCCGTCGATTTGGAAGGCTGCTTGCCATTTGCGGCTTCTCTCACGCCTGTAGAGCTTGACGGCTCCATCCATAATCAACACAGAATCTTCACGCAAAACAGGCATCTAACACATCCAATCACTATAAAAACGATATAGTCTGGAGTGACTGGAAGCCAACCAAAAAGTGTGTAAGAGGTGTGTAACGCAAAAATCGCCTCAAGATCTTCTTTGAGACGCTGCAATACATTGATAATATTAGGAGAAATGGTAGCGGAGGAGGGACTCGAACCCCCGACACGCGGATTATGATTCCGCTGCTCTAACCAGCTGAGCTACTCCGCCCCGGGATTAAAGCATGGTTTCCTGTCAGTATTGTTTGCAGGCTTACACCCTCAAATCATGTTGTCCCTGATACCAGTGTGGCACAGCTGTGGCAGAAAATAAACTCTCCTCACCCACGCATGGGCCACCCCACCCCTAGTGCATATGCCTAACACGATTGCTGGCGATTGGCATTTTTTTAGTTATCTGTATGAGAAACAACATACAAAAACATAGAACAAAGAGAATTGGGTTTGCGGCGGCAGAATAATTGTTTAGCGAATTGTTATTCATACACATAATCCCTTAAGCTATCTTGCAATCTCCAACTATTCAATAACTTGGCTTGCCACGCAGCAGTTACCTGTATGGCAAACACCCGTTACTTGAGTGACATTTCCAGCCTGTGCTTCAAGCGTTGCCAATTTGGTGATTTCTGTTCAAGCAAATGCCAAAAAGTGGGGCCGTGATGGGGATGCTCAATGTGGCAAAGTTCGTGCAAAATTACATAGTCGATACATTCCACAGGCGCACGCACAAGGTCAGGATTTAAAGTCAAAACTCCTTTGGGAGACATGCCACCCCACCGGGATTTAAAACGCTTCAATACCAAACTTGGAGCAGGTTTATCTGGAAAGCGTTTCAGGCACTCTTCCAGTCGTCTATTAAACAGGTCAGCCGCCCGTTCTTTATACCACCCCATCATTAAGGACATGGCTTTTTCAGAAGAGGGTATTTTCATAGTCACATGAAAGAAACGCCCTTTCAGCTTCACTCCCTCTGATAGCCCTTGATGAAACTTCAACCGATACTGCCGGCCAGTATATAGATGAGTTTCGCCAGCAACAAACTGGCGAGGCGGCGTCAGCGGTTTGAACTGGTTGAAATAATCAATCTGTCTTTTTATCCAACTGGCTCGTTTGCGAAGTCGATTTTTAATGTCTGAAACAGCTGCACCCAGCGGGGCCAACGCCACAATCGAACAATCAGGCAGGACTGAAATCGAAAGTGTCTTCCTTTCACGATATTCAATCTGCACATTAAAGGTGTTCGACCCATAGTTGACCAAAATTGTTTGACCAGTCATGACAGACGACGCTCTGCGATTGTCATAATGTTTTCTATGATAATGTCCATCTGCTCAGGGGAGAGACTTACTCCTCGCTCATCCAGCAACACGTCATACATGTAATTATCAATCGCCAGTCTTATTTCATTCAACTTGGCCGTCTGCTGGAAGAGTTGCGGGACATTACGATATGCATCCAATGTCTGACTGATGAATTTTGCAAAGGCGATTTGTGTGTCTTCATCTGCACCAGCATCCTTTGTGGGGCCAGTCAACAGATACCCATGATAAGCTGCGGCATTTGCATCATCAGCCAGAGCGTTTGGCGTTTCTTCCAGCCCCTCAGACAGCACCGTGCTATGAATGTTACGTACCCTTTTCAGATATTCTGCCTCTGCATAACGCCCTTGAATAAAATCATTAATCAAGGTCTCAAGCATATCTGACAGCTTTTTATACAGGGCAGGGTTCTCTTCCATCTTCTCTGTGATGGTTCGTTTTGTGGAATGAGCAATGAAGTCCGCTTTTGCCCGGTCAGAAGGGAGTTTTTCTTCGGTTTTTTTCATCATCTCCAGATTAAAGATATTCACAGGTTCAATAACGAGTTCGATATCAGTTGCGCCAATATGGTCATGCAGAATTTTCTCGATGCGCTTTTCATAATCACTGAAATCTACCTCTTCAGCATAGCGGCGTTTAACAGCACTTCTGAGATTTGTGAAACGCTTCAGGTCGCGCTTATACCGGTGGATATCTGCTTCAGGTGTTTCATCATAGAAACGGGCCGCCCCTAATGCAGCGGCCAGAGCCTTACCATAAGCGGTCAGGCGACAATAGAAATCCTCTCGGATGGCATCATCAGCCAAGAAAACTTCATAGGCTTCTTCATCTGCATTACCATCAAGAGACTGAAACAATGCCCTAAGATGACTGTGGGTTTGTGGCAGCTTGTCTAAAATCTCACCCACATTACGCATCAAGCCTTCAAGGTCTTTTTCCTCATATCCAGCAAGCGCATCATAGTGACTGAAGGCTTCATCCAAATTTTCTAAAACACCCTCGTAGTCTACAATGTAGCCTTCATCTTTATCCGTGTTGAACTCATCACTGTCTGAATCCAACACACGGTTCACTCGGGCAATCGCCTGCAACAGATTATGTTCTTTCATCGGCCGCGTGAGATAAAGAACCGTATTGCGCGGGGCATCAAACCCGGTCAGCAGCTTGCTCACCACAATGATGATTTCCGGGTCTTCCCCATGCTTGAACTGGTTGATGATATATTCGTTATATTTCTCTTCATCACCATAGCGGTTCATCATCTGCTGCCAGAACTCAACAACCTCGTCTGTTGCTTTGGCTTCGTCAACAGCATCATGCCCTTCCCGAGTATCTGGGCTGGATATCAGCACTTCACTTGTCACATGGCCGATATCATCCAGTGCGGCTTTATATTTCAGGGCAGCCGCCTTGCTGGGGGCAACAAGCTGTGCCTTTAGCCCTGTCCCTTTAAAGTTGGCACGGAAATGCTCCGAGATATCGAAAGCACGACAGGCGATGACCTTATCCAGTTTTCCCAGCATATTGGCTTGGGCATATTTCTTTTTCAGGTCAGCCTTTTGCGCGTCTGTCAGGCCGATGGTCAACCGTTCAAACCATGTATCCAGCCCTTTAGAATCCATATCAGGCTTAATCAGGCGGCCTTCATAAACCAGAGGCACCACCGCGCCATCTTCAACCGCATCACGCATCGTGTAGGTATCGATAATCGGGCCAAATTCGGACATGGTGTTTTTGTCTTTTTTGGCGATGGGCGTACCGGTGAAGGCAATATAAGTGGCGTTTGGAAAAACACGCCGCATCTGTGCGCTGAAGCGGCCATACTGGCTGCGGTGACCTTCATCCACCAGAATAAACACATTTGATGACTCGTCTCGCAACTGGTCACGGGCAGCGGCCTCAAACTTGTTGATGATGGTAGTAATCACCCCAGCTTTTCGTTCTGCAATCAGGGAAATCAGTTCCTTGCCTGTTGCAGCCCGTTTGGGTGACATCCCGGTATTTTTAAAAGTGCCTTTAATCTGTTTGTCCAAGTCTACACGGTCGGTGACCAGCACAATCCGCGCATCATTCAGCGTGCTATGAGAGATAAGCGCACGGGCCAGCATCACCATCGTAAGGGATTTACCTGAACCTTGTGTGTGCCAAATCACGCCACCCCTGCGGTCCCCTCCACCTTCAACACGGGCGACTGTCTTGCGCACAGCCTCAAACTGCTGGAACCGACTTATGATTTTATGTGGACCATCAAACAGAATAAATTCACGTGTCAGGCGCAGCAGCCTGTCCGGACGGCATAACCCCACCAACGCCCGGTCTTGGTCTGTTATCAACCGGCCTAATTGAGAATCATCAAACGCCCTTTCCCCGGCGAAATCATCACTGAATAAAGCATTACGCTGGTCATCTGATAAAGGCGTATCTATCAGGGCGCGCAAAATAGCATCACCAATTTCATTTTCTTTCCAGATATTCCACAGCTTGGCTGGTGTGCCGGTCGTGGCATATCGGTTTTCGTTCTTGTTCACGCTCATTAAGATTTGCGCATAGACATAAAGATGCGGAATCTCGTCTGGTTTCTGGTTCCGAATTGTCTGGCTGATGCCCTGTGCCACATCCGTTGCAGATTTTTTATTTTCAATCACCGCCATCGGGATGCCATTAACGAACAGCACGATATCGGGGCGTCTGGTATCGACCGATTTGCTGCGTTCCACCGAAAACTCTGCCGCCATATGAAACTGGTTATTTTCAGGGTTATCAAAATCAATCATTGGCACGTTATGGCTGCGGCGGGTGCCGTTAATCACTTGCTCCACGCTTTGGGGCAGGCACAGCAAATCCCATTTATCTTCCGCCTGTTTGCCATAAGTTGCTGGCGGCAGATTTTTCAGCCGCACCATCAGGGTTTCAATATTATCTTCAGACAAAGGCGCATCTTGCCCTGCCCAATTGAGGCGGCGGGTGAGCAGATAATCACGTGTAATATCTTCTAAAATAACGGCACTGGTGCGACCTTTGCGGGCAGAATTAGCCTGTGCTTTAGTCAAAGGTTGCCAGCCCATTTTTGCCAGTAAAATCATGGCAGGCAATTGGCTTGTTGCAATTTCATCAGTTCGAAAAGTAGGAGTTCTGGTCATGATTTTGTTATGATGCCTCATAGGATTGCTGGATAAGGGGTTTGGCCCGCTCTAAATCCGCGTCAGAAGAAATGGTGATTTCGATATTGCCTGTGCCGTAATGACCAATCTCACGGACATCACGGCTAAACCCTTCAATCAGTTCAATGTCATCAGGGTTGATTTGAATGAAAACCATAATGTTGTTTCTCTGATTACGCAGCTCAACACAGGCGAAGTTCTTAATGCGTTTAAAAGCCACATAGCGCTGTAGATGTCTTTCCTGCACATCATCGCCGAGCGAGTGGAGGTAGTCGACCAACGCTTCATACCGTTCTTTCTGCTCGCTTGAAGCGGCGGCGATGATATCCTCATGGTCTTTTTGTGTGCTGCGTCCGCTGCTATTTGATGGGGCTGTCGGCGTTGTGCCGGTGGTTGCGGTTAGCAAATCCAGCATCAGCAAATCATCGCCAAATTTACGATAGCGGATAAGTTCAATATTCCGGTTCATCTGTTTGACCGCGTGCGTATCGTAACGCTTGAAATCTCCTGCGATACACACAAGGCGCGGGGCAGACCAGTCAATGGCGTCTGCTGCTTCTTTACCGATTTTTTCCATAACCAGCAGTTTGAAATCAGACTGGTTCTCCATCAGCAAGTCGAGATAGAACAAACCCTGTACTATGATGGATTCATTTGTTTGGCGTTTATATTCAATGATGACAGGACAGTTATTTTCATCCAGCCCTAGTGTATCAATTCGCCCATCCTTGATACTGTATTCAGAGACTAGAAAGCGCACACCAATCAAGGCATCAAGGTTACGCTCAAATAGCGTTTGAAGTGACTTCTCCAGTTCTATAACCGCACCATTAATTTCGTTCACAGTCTGGCCGTTGAGATTGAAGAGTTTGATATCGCTCATGCCGCCCCCTTCACGCGCAGCTTGCCCGTCAGCAATTGCTGCATTAGCCCACGTTTTTGTTGTTTGAGAAGGTTGAGTTGAGAATCCAGTTTGAGAAGTTCTGATTGCGCTTCTTGCAAAACAAGAACTGCTCTTTTCAATTCATCATTGTCCATCGGAAAAGGTAAAGTAAATTTGAGAACAGATGACTTATCCACGGCTGTGAATGTGCTACCCTGTTGAACAGTTTTCCATTTTGCTTTCATCGCTATCAGAGAAAAACGAATATAATCCCTACTCATTTCAGACTTTGGTTCAATGGCACAAAACCCTCGACCAATGCATAAGTCTGAGTCTGAAATAGCAATGTCCCCAACTGGCGCACGAACTGTCATTAAGACAGAACCTTTAGGCGCAATTTTTGACGGCTGAATGGTATATCTTGATGGATTAACAAAACCGTCTTTAATGTCATCTCCGCCACCTGCGAGAGGCAACCCTGTACCAACATCGTTATAGCTGGATGCTGGCGGTGATTGCCCCATTGTCACATTAGCAACTTTTTCTAATGAACATTCCTCTATTGAATTGAGGTTTCGTGAAAATTGGTCTGGTAGCCCTTCAAACAGCTTCTTCTTATGTAAAATGATAGATTGCAAATCACTTATCGCGGTGTCGCAATCGGTAAGGATTTCAACGATTTTCTGCTGCTCTGCAAGTTCAGGGAGCCATAATGAAAGCTGTGACAATTCTTGCGCATAAATATGAACAACTGAATTGCCTGTAGCTAATTTAAATTTCTGTCTATTCAACTCCCATGAATTAAGCATATGAGCTAAATAAATAGGGTCTTGCCCATGCCCCCTTAAGATAATTGTATCCCCGCCCACATATGTTTCTTCTTGCCCAACAAATGCTGATGCTTTCCCAATTTCTTCTGCTGTTTCACCAGAAGTGGGGAAAATAATGTCTCCATATTCTAACTTTTGTGCGTCTGCGGCAGCATCACTTGACACCCTTGAAATAGGGTTACGGATAACCTCACCATATTCGGTGTAGATTTCAGCATATCGGATGCAGGATAGACCGCCTTCGTCAACAAGGTCAGATTTAGCTATACCTTTACCACGAATGAAGTTGCCCAACGTACCCAACTGAACTATTGCGTCGCTCATACCCCCAGCTCCTTCAGATGCTGGCGCAGGCGCGCGCGGGTCTCGGCCAGTTCTTTGTCAAGCCTGTCAATCTCGGCTTGAACGGCGGCAAGGTCGATTTCTTCTTCCTCTTCGAACGTATCCACATAACGCGGGATGTTGAGGTTAAAGCCGTTCTCCACCACCTCATCAAAACTGGCCAGATGGGCGAATTTCCCCACCTCTTCCCGCGCTTCAACTGCAGCGACAATCTTGTCAATATGCGCATCAGTCAGGGTGTTCTGGTTACGGCCGGATTCGAACTCGTTACTGGCATCAACAAACAGGATATCTTTCTGGTCTGTCAGCGCGCCGCCTGCTTCCCGCCGCAAATCAAAGACCAGCAAGGCAACTGGAATAGCGGCGGTGGAGAACAGCTTTTCCGGCAAGCCAATGACGGCATCAAGCAGGTTTTCTTTCAACACCGCTTCACGGATACGCCCTTCGGCCGCGCCGCGGAACAACACCCCATGCGGGACCACAACCACCACCCGGCCAGATTGCCGCTTGGCGGTGGCCAGCATATGCAGGATAAACGCCCAGTCGCCCTTTGATTTGGGCGGCACGCCGCGACCAAAACGGCCATATTGGTCTGATGCGGCATCCTCTGCCCCCCATTTATCAAGGCTGAATGGCGGGTTGGCAACCACACGGTCAAAGCGCATCAGGCGGCCTTCATCCAGCAATTTGGGGTCATTAATCGTATCGCCCCATTCAAGCACCGCATCATCAACGCCATGCAAGAACATATTCATCTTGGCCAATGCCAGCGTGCCGCCATTCTTTTCCTGCCCGAACAGGCGGCAGGCACCGCCTTCAACCTCACGCCCGGTATCAAGGGCCAATGAGCCTGACCCGCAAGTAGGGTCACATATCAGATTGCCGGGTTCTGGTTTCGCCAGTTTGGCGACCAATCGGCGAACCGGTGAAGGGGTGTAAAACTCACCTGCCTTCTTGCCCGCATCACTTCCGAAGCGTTCAATCAGATACATATAGGCTTCACCAATAATATCTTCCTGAATACGAGATGGGCGCAAATCAAGACGGGGGTTCGCGAAATCTTCCAGCAGGTTTTTCAGCAGCCTGTTGCGGTCTTTGGTGGTGCCCAATTTTTGGTTATTGAAATCGATGTCTTGAAATACGCCATTCAGTTTCGGGCGGTTCGCCGCTTCAATCTTTTCAATGGCGATGTTAATCAACTCACCCACATTATCCGCATTGCGGCTTTGATGCAGGGCGGTGAAGGACGCATCCTCAGGCAGAATAAAGCGTTCCAGACGCATGGCTCGCTCCACGCGTTCCGCATTGCCGTTATATTGTGCCATATACTCATCATAATGGTCGCGCCAAACATCAGAGATGTATTTGATGAACAGCATCACCAGAATGTAGTCCTTGTATTGACCACCATCGATAACGCCGCGGAAGGTATCGCACGCCCGCCAACAGATATCATTTACTTCCTGTTGAGTCAGTTTTTCGTTGTTTGGTGTTTTGTCTGCCATCTTGTCCTCTATCGGTTGAATACGCTGCTGCGAAGGTATTCTTCAGCTGCATAAAAATAGTCAGCGGCCAGTTCTTTGCCAGCATCGATTTCATCACTCACTTGAATGATTTTTTCCTGAGATGCTCTATCAGGCATTGGCACATCTAGGTTACGTAAATCTCGAATGGAAACGCTCTTTATCATATGCGTTTGTTGAGTCATTCGGTCAAAATTAGTGTTATTTAACACCCATGCCAAATATCGCGGTATGACATCAGAATGTGGCCGCACCACAATAAATCCATTTGTAACGATAGTTTGTTCGGGTTCATGCATTAGTGCAAAAGCTTCTAAAACGTGACCACGGGATTTGAACAACACATCACCCTTTCGAATAAATTTGTCAGGGTTGCTAACGCTCATATCAGTCCGTTTCAGGCCGGTTAACTTGATGTGCTCTTTTGATACATCCCGAAGCTGAATTACAGTTGTGCTGCCTAACTCGGCAAAGTTTTGACTGCTTAAGGAGAAACCCGTAAACAATTCACCGCATTCTGAAATCTTTCGCTTTGCCATTACACTAATCCTGCTTGCCAAGCATCCTAAACGTTAATGCCAAGTTTTTTTGACACGTTTCCGATAATGGCGACCTGCTTTCCCCGATTTCATATGCATTACGGTAACCACTTTGGTTTCGTCATTATCATTACTTACCACCACAGATTTGCCCGTGATTTTTTCAACCATTTTTGGTGCCAGCGTCCCTTCCTCTCCCAGACGGATTGCGCATCGCTTTGTTACCGATACGGAGACCAATCCCTTGCCAACGGGGACTTCTTTATCGGCATATCGAATGATGGTTGTTACCACCGATTTTCTTATGCCTCTTTGCTGCAACCTTACTGTTGCATGTGCGCCAAATTCGATATCGTCAAACGTTTCGTCCATGATTTTTGACCTTTCGTTTCTGCCTACAATTGTCGTTATGACACTTGATTATACCATTGTCAACACCTAATTTCGTATTTCTGCATATTGTAGGACAAAAATAAATTACAGAATACCCCAAGTAAGGGCCGCCCCAACCAACCTTAGGGGTATATGAATGGTGATGATATGAACAATACAAAGCAAAGAGAGACGCTAACCACTCTCCTCAACGACAAGAATAGCGAACGATACATCAACGAAGAAGAGATTGAGATTTATGAGACTGGAGGCTTCTTTGAAGATGATGAAGACTGGCATTGTTTCATTCGAGAAAGAAAAGCACAAAGCCTTGATTACTCTCGCCCCTTGAACTTGAACATTATGGCCTCTAGTACAAAATGCACTTCTGGCATCAATGAACTGAGCCAGCGCATCCTAAGCCATACCAATAGGCGACTATATCAGCCCAGCCGAATACAGTTGAACTGTCTGCTGGCAAATCTGTTTTTCAATTATGCGCAGTCATCCAATCTTTGGACAATTGTGTCACGTGCACATGAAGGTGCCATCATCAAAAAATACAACCCAATGGGCCTGAACAATGAAACGATGGCCCGCCTGTGTGATGCGATGGCTGACCTGCAGTTTCTGGATAAGGAAATTGGCTATCGAGAAACAAGCAAAGGCAAAAAGGATGGCCACCTAACCAGAATAAGAGCCACTGAGGACTTAATCAAACTGCTAAAGAATCATGGATGGGAACACAGTATCCTGCATTACCACCCTGACACGATTCCAGTCGTTATGAAAGAAACGCCAGAGGGGAGAAAGACCAGCAAGCCAGTTGACTATGTGGATACTGAAACAACAAAGACTACCAGCGAACTGCTTTGGGATTATCATCACTTTCTGCGGAGACGAGAGATACTTCTGCCAACATTACTTGGCGATAAGGTTCCTGACCTTATCTTTATGCGGCAAATCTTCAGCAATAACTCATGGCAGGAAGGTGGCCGTCTGTTTGGCGGGGCCTATCAGCAGCTGTCTGAAGACGAGAGAGAAACCATTACGATTGATGGCGACCCGGTTGTAGAAATAGATATAGCGTCTTGCCATGCAACAATGGCTTTTGCAGAGGCAGGTCGAGATTGGTTCAAAACCAGCAATCAAGATATTTACCAGCGTGATAACCTTTCTCGCTGGCCTCGAAACGTCATTAAACGAGCGTTCAATATTGCCATTAATACCGAAAATAAGAAAAAAGCTATTTCAGCCCTCACCAATGCAGATAATAAAGAAGGCTGGTTTCATAACCACAAGCACCTAAAGACACCGGGCTGGCAGAAGGTGCTGCTAGATGAGATGCAAGATGCATATCCTGAAATAACCCACCTCTTTTTTAAAAGAAGAGGCATGGTCTACATGCGGCAGGAAGGTGAGATAGGCTTGCGCATCATTGCAGATGGTATGAATCGCGGCATACCTGTTCTTACCCTGCATGACAGCTTCATTGCCCCTAAACAACATGAAGCTACTTTATGTGCCATCATTTCAGATGCTTTTGAAACTGTGGTTGGAATTAGTTGTCATCTGAAGTGACCCTCGTTAATTTGCGTCTCAGCATCTGAACATCCGCATGGGCATATCTCAGCAACATTGTTGGGGTTTGATGCCCGGTGATAGATGCAACTTCCGGCACAGTTAAACCCATCTCGAAAAATCGTGATGTGGCCTCATGGCGTAAATCATGTAAGCGCAGGTCTAATATGCCCGTGCGTTTCCTCAACCGCTGCCAAGCAGATTTTACTGCCTCATAATTGGTTGGCAAAATCCTGTCTGATGTCCGAGATATCGATAAAATCACCTGATTAGCGCGAGGCGTTAGCGGAACAAATCTGTCTCGCCCATTCTTGGTATCAATAAGATGCAGGATGGCCTCTTCCTCATTCCAGTCAGCCCATTTCAGTTTCAACATCTCCCCTGCCCTCATCCCAGTCTCAACAGCAAGCAAAATCAGAGCAGGCATATAAGCACTTCCAGACTCGTTTGCAGCCGCCAGCAACACATCCAACTCTCCAGCCTTCAGACGCCTGTCACGGGGCTTTGAAGGGGCAGGAAACCGCACTTTATCAAGAGGATTTTCCTTAATACTCACACCCCATTCAGATGAGGCTATGTTCAATGCATGCCTTATAATTTGCAGGTCATATGCTGCTGCCCTTTGTCCATCTAGAAGCCTTCTATCTCTGAATTTGGACAGCGTTTCGGGTGTAAGGTCACGGATACGATATTGACTGATAGGGTCTTTTAAAAGGCGTGCTATTCGCCTGCTTTCACTTGCTGCTGACTTTTTCTGAGGCGTTACCTCTGCCGCATATCTTCCCAGCAACTCTGTAAGGGTCTCTTTGACAGGCAGGGCGATGCCAGCCTCTGATGCATTAAGACGAACCTCTTGGCTTCGTCCCCATGCTATTGCCTCTTCTCTGCGGTGAAATGTTTTTGTGATACTAGAATAGCCTGCGCGTCTTATCTGCACCTGCCATTTATTTCCCCTTTTACGTATGTTTGCCATATCAAACACCCCTTGTGTGTGGCAAGGGTGTGGCAAGACGGCTTTGTGCCGACCATCAACAAACAAAAATCGTAGGAAAATCATGGTAGCGGAGGAGGGACTTGAACCCCCGACACGCGGATTATGATTCCGCTGCTCTAACCAGCTGAGCTACTCCGCCCCGGGCCGCGTCCTATCAAGGACCCGCGAGAGCTTTCTTCTAGGCAATTCCCGCCCGGCGGTCAAGCGTGTTTTCACGCTATCCCACCTGTTGCCGCACACCTGCCGCCGCACGCCCCGACCCCATCGCAAGACCTGATATCTCACAAAGCCCGCGGCCGACCAAAGACAAGGTATCCCTGCAAGGCCCGCCGCAACCAAAAGATACGAAAGCCCCGTTATCGCGGCTGGCCCGACCTTTTCGCAATATTCGCAATCATCGCAAGCCGCAATCTCGACACAACTCGATGCGCCCATACGCCTAGCTGATGTTGCGGGTTGGGGTGTTGCCCACTACTCAAGAGGCATCATCTAGCCGGCGGCCGTCGGCGCTTCACTGATCCAGCCGCCCCCGAGCACGAGATCAGGGTCATCGGCGGCGTAAAGCACCGCGGCCTGCCCCCGGGCAATCCCGAATTGAGGCGCATCAAGGGCAAGCCGGGCTATGCCAGCCGGGGTTTCAGGCCCCATGCCAGCCGGGGTTTCAGGCCCCATACCGGCCGGGGTTTCAGGTTCCATGCCAGCCGGGGTGCCTGGCCATGCCACAATCCGTGCCGGCAGGGCAGGTGCGGTATTGCGCAGCCGCGCCAGCACCGGCTTTCCGGCCTCGGGCGGTTCCGCGGCCAGCCAGTTCACGTCGCTGAGATGGACTTCATGGCAGGCAAGCATCGCCTTTTCGCCGACAATGACCTGATGATCTTCGGCGTTGATCCCGATCACATAGAGCGGGCCATCCTCTTCATCCGCATCCTTGCGGCCGCCAATGCCAAGCCCACGGCGCTGGCCGATCGTATAATCAATCACCCCGTTATGGCGGCCGAGCACGGTGCCATCATGATAGACAATATCCCCCGGCTCGACGGCACCGGGCCTGAGCCTGCGGACAACATCTCCATAACGGCCATTGGGAACAAAACAGATATCCTGGCTATCGGGTTTGTCGGCAATGGCGAGCCCGAACCGGCGGGCATGGGCGCGGGTTTCCTCCTTGTCCATCCCGCCAAGGGGGAAACGGAGATAATCGAGCTGCTCCGGGGTGGTGGCAAAAAGGAAATAGGACTGATCCTTGCCGCTATCGACGCCGCGAAGGAGCTGGGCTGAGCCGCCCCGCATCTCACGGCGGACATAATGGCCGGTGGCAAGGCACGCCGCCCCGAGATCACGGGCGGTTGCCAGAAGATCAGTGAATTTGACCGTCTGGTTGCAGCGCACGCAAGGAATAGGGGTTTCGCCGTTAAGGTAGCTGTCGGCGAAATCCTGCATCACCTGATCCTTAAAGCGGGATTCGTAATCCAGCACATAATGCTTGATCCCAAGTCGCGCGGCAACGCTGCGGGCATCGTGAATATCGGCCCCGGCGCAGCAGGCCCCCTTGATACGGACCGCCTCACCATGGTCATAGAGCTGGAGCGTAATGCCGACAACGTCATACCCCTCTTCCTTGAGGAGCGCGGCGGTCACCGAACTGTCCACCCCGCCGGACATGGCCACCACCACGCGGGTGTCTTCCGGTGCCGCGGCGAATCCGAGCGTATTGAGCCCGGCTGTTTCATGGGAATTTGCCACGGCCCCGGTCATGTTCTAGTCGTCGTCCGGCAGGCGCACCTTGAGCCCGTCGAGTTCCTCGGTAAGGGTGATCTGGCAGCCGAGACGCGATGTTTCCTCAAGCCCGAAGGCCAGATCCAGCATGTCTTCTTCATCAAGCGACGGCTTGCCTGTGGCCTCGACCCAGGCCGCATCGACGACAACATGGCAGGTGGCACAGGAAAGACTGCCGCCACATGTCCCTTCAATTCCGATACCATTGTCGCGGCCGATCTCCATGACCGAAAGACCGGCGGCAGCTTCAATGGTTTCTTCCGATCCGTCGCGTTTGACAAATGTGATCGATGGCATGCTTCAGCTCCACAAACAAATGTTGAAATCAGGCTTGCTTATAGAGGTCAAGCCAGCATTCGGCAAGCCTGTCGATATCATCTTCGGTGCTTGCCCACCCCCAGGAAATGCGGATGGTGTGGCTGGCAAGATCACCTGCCCCCATCGCCTCAAGCACATGGCTTGATCTGACCTTGCCCGACGAACACGCCGCCCCGGCGCTGACGGCAATCCCGGCAAGATCGAGCGCCATGACTTGCGTCTCCGCCCGGCGGCCCGGCATGGCAAGGGCGGTGGTATTGGGCAGGCGCTCAACCATGCGGCCGAAAATCACCGCATCGGGGGCCTTTGCCGTAATCCGGCCTTCGAGCCGTTCCCGCAAGGCAACCCCGCGCGCGCCAAAGCCGCTGATATCGCGGGCAGCAGCAGCGGCGGCGGCACCAAAGCCGACCGCTCCTGCCATGTTTTCCGTTCCCGGCCGGCGGTTTTTTTCCTGCCCGCCGCCACGGGCAAGCGGATTTGCGGCAAGGCCTTCGCGCTGGATGAGCGCGCCTATCCCTGTCGGCCCGCCGATCTTGTGGGCAGAAACAGACATCATATCAAGACCGAGCGCCGAAAAATCGAGCGGGATCTTGCCCAGCGCCTGCACCGCATCGCTATGGACGAGCGCGCCGTGCTCCCGGGCAAGGGCGACAATTCTGGAAAGTGGCTGGCAGACCCCGGTTTCATTATTGGCGGCCATCACCGAGACAAGCGTGCCCTCAGGGCTTTCGGCAAGCAGCCCTGCCAGCGCTTCCATATCGGTGACGCCGTTGCCATCCACGGGAATCCGGACAGCATCCGGTACGGATTCAAGCACCGCGGCATGCTCGGTGGCGCCGACCAGCACTGCCGGCCAGGCACGCCTGAGCGCCATGGCATTGGCTTCGGTGCCGCCACTGGTGAAGATCACCTCTTCCGGTCTTGCCCCTGCCAGCATGGCGACCTTGCCCCTTGCGTCTTCCATCGAAAGGCGCGCCCGCTGGCCATAGACATGCACGGAAGACGGGTTTGCCGGCGGGCCGAGCACATCCAGCATGGCCTCCCGCGCTTCCGGCCTGAGAGGGGTGGTGGCGTTATAATCAAGGTAAATGTCTAGCACGACTTCCCATCATCGGCTTCGGATTCCGCCCCGGCATGATCCGATGGCGACAGATCAACCCTGTTTCCTGTCTGGCTGAGGCCTTCTTCAAGCGCATTGAGGCGACTGCGCAGGGACTGCACTTCATTGAGAAGACCCTGTATCGCAAGCTCACGGGTATCGATCGAACTTTCCGCCGCGGTTCCGTAAGCCCGGAAGGTCGGGATCGTTTCCGGTTTCTTCGAGGCCACGGGACGTGCCGGGATGCCGGTCACGGTAATGCCATCGGCCACATTCTTGACGACGACGGAATTGGCCCCGATGCGGGCGCATCTGCCGATGGTAATCGGCCCGAGCACCTGGGCGCCGGCACCGATGATGACGTCATCGCAGATCGTGGGGTGGCGTTTGACGCAGCGCTGGCTGTCCGTATCGACGCTGGGCAGCACGCCGCCAAGGGTGACGCCGTGATAAAAGGTCACATCATCGCCGATTTCGGCGGTCTCCCCGATCACCACCCCCATGCCGTGATCGATGAAAAACCTACGGCCGATGGTCGCCCCGGGGTGAATCTCAATCCCGGTGAGCCATCGCGCAATCTGCATCATGAGGCGGGCTATTGTCTTGAGGCGCCATTTCCACAAACGATTGGCAAGACGATAGATGAGAAGCACATGCACCGAGGGGTAGAGAAGAAGGATGCTCAACCGGCCGCCTGCCGCCGGGTCGCGGGCGATCACGGAGTCCAGTTCTTCGCGCAATCTTTCAAGCATCTAAAGCCGTCCATCATCGTCAGGTCAGAGGATTGTTCCCCAGTGTAACATGTGGGGCCGGATAAGTACAATTTCAACCAATACAGCCTTAAGGCGTTGCGTTTATGTTGGAAAAGCCGTTAACACCTGATATACCCTCATGGTCTAAAACGTGGAAAGCATCATGCCTGAAATTATCATCAACGGGCCGGAAGGTCGCCTCGAAGGCCGGTATATGCCGGCGGCAGACCCGACCGCGCCGCTTGCCCTCATCCTGCATCCTGAGCCCAATCGCGGCGGCAACATGAACAATCGTGTCTCGCTTGCCATGTATAAACTGTTTCAGGCGCGGGGGTTTTCCGTCATGCGGTTCAACTTTCGCGGCGTCGGCCGTTCGATGGGCGTCTATAACAATGGCGAAGGCGAGCTTTCGGATGCCGCCACCGCGCTCGACTGGATCGAAGCGCAATGCCCGAACGCCAGATCCTGCTGGGTGGCCGGGTTTTCCTTTGGTGCCTGGATCGGCATGCAACTGATGATGCGGCGCCCCGAAATCGTTGGCTTTGTCTCCGTGACCCCGCCTGCAACAGACAAGGATTTCACCTTCCTTGCCCCCTGCCCTTCTTCCGGTATCATCGTCCATGGTGAAGCCGATGGCGTGGTGCCCGTGGACAGCGTCATCCGTATGGTGGACCGTATCCAGACCCAGCGCGGCGTCAAGGTTGATCTCAGGCTGGTGCCGGAGGCCAACCATTTCTTCACCGGCAAGATCGATGCCATGACCGATGAGATCAACGATTATCTCGACACGGCGGTCGGCGATATTTCGGCGCCGGTCGAACCTGTCTAGGCACGAAGACGAGCAGGTCCGGAACATGACACCTTCTGCCGATTTTCTCCGCATCATCACCGAACGCGGCTATATGCATCAGGCCACCAGCCTTGAAGGGCTGGATGAGATTGCAAGACAGAAAAGCATTCCTGCCTATATCGGCTTTGACTGCACCGCCGACAGCCTGCATGTCGGGTCTCTTGTGCAGATCATGATGCTGCGCGTGCTCCAGCAGACCGGCCACAAGCCCATTGTTCTCATGGGCGGCGGCACCACCAAGGTCGGGGATCCTTCGGGCAAGGACAGCCAGCGCCCGCTCCTATCGGATCAGGATATTGAGAACAACAAGAACGGTATCAAGAAAATCTTTGAAAAATATCTGACCTTCGGAGATCGCCCCGGCGATGCCGTCATGGTGGATAATGCCGAATGGCTTGACGAACTTGGCTATATTTCCTTTCTGCGAAATTACGGCGTGCATTTTTCCGTCAACCGGATGCTTTCAATGGACAGCGTGAAACTCAGGCTTGATCGCGAACAGCCGATGAGTTTTCTTGAGTTCAACTACGCCATCCTTCAGGCTTATGATTTCATGGAGCTGCGCCGCCGGTATGGCTGCCTCTTGCAGATGGGCGGCTCGGATCAATGGGGCAATATCGTCACCGGTGTTGACCTGACACGCCGGGTGGACAACCAGGAAGTGTTCGGGCTCACCTCGCCCCTGATCACCACCGCTTCCGGCGCCAAGATGGGAAAATCCGCGCAAGGCGCAATCTGGCTGAACAGGGAAAAACTCCCGGTCTGGGATTTCTGGCAGTACTGGCGGAATACCGAAGATGCGGATGTCGGCCGTTTCCTCAGGCTTTTCACCGAACTGCCCCTTGACGAAATCCGGCGACTCGAAGCGCTCAAGGGCAGCGAGATCAACGATGCCAAGATCATCCTTGCCAATGCCGTGACCAGTCTCTGCCACTCGGCGGAAGAGGCCGAGGCCGCCGCCAGCACCGCGCTGAAAGCCTTTGCCGAAGGCGGCAAGGCCGAAGGCCTTCCCGAAGTCGAAACCGATGCGGATGAGATCAGTTTTATTGCCGCGCTGAACCTTGCCGGGCTGGCCAATTCCAATGGCGAAGCCCGCCGGCTGATCCGGGGTGGCGGGGCACGGCTCAATGATGTGCCGGTTCAGGATGAAGACCACCTCATCACGAAGAGTGATTTTGACAAGGATGGCAAGGTCAAGCTTTCAGCCGGCAAGAAGCGCCATGTCCTGCTGACCCGGCGTCCCGGCTGAGGGGCCGGATTTACTTTGCGCTTCCCGCGGCGGAATTCTCCTCCGAGCCGATAAGACGCTCTCTTTCACGGTTGACCCAGTCCGGGCTGAAGACATCACGGAAAACCCCGGGGATGATGCTCGAGGCATTGACGATACTGGAAGGATCATCAATCGGGCCGGTGATATTGAACTGGGTGACGAAAAGTCCCTGATTGTCGATGCCGGTGAGGATCTCCCTCAGAAGAGGAACCTTGCCGATCAGTTTGGTGATGCCGTACACCGGCAAGAGGGCGCCGCTGACCTCCAGCTCTCTTTTGTCGCTATCGACGATGCCGACAAAATCCACGGCAAGCGCCTCACCTGTTCCCCGCGCCTGATGAATTTTCTGCACGCCTGGTGAAACCGAAATCATGGCGCTGCCTTCGCGGAAATTCGTCCCGTCCCCCTCAAGCAGGGAATAGAGCCCCGCAAGGCTGAGCACCGACAGCATCCGAACCGCGCGCGGGGCTTCGATGACGTTGAAATTCTCAAGATCGAGAAGCACGTCGTAATGGCCGTCCTGTTCAGGGTTGAAGATCACCTTCATTTCAAGCTGCCCACGCCGGATGGCGTCGGTGACATTCAATGTCTTGAGCACCTGCCCCGCATTATTCGAGTAAATTTCAAGCACATCGCCGCCATTCTCCCCGGGACCGAGCACAAGATCAGCTTCAGCCCCGCCGATCAGGCCGCGCCCGCGCATCATGTCTCTGCCGCCGCCGAACTCGGCTTTGAGCGTGCCTTCGGTCAGCATCGGTTTGCCATTGAGGAAAAGATTGCCCAGCAGTTCGGCTTCACCGATTCCATCCGCTTCGGTGGTGAAAACAACATTGCCGCTGAAAGATGCCTTCTCATCCATGATGATACGGTCGGCGGTCAGGTCAACGATGAGCGACATACCCTCGCCCGGGCTTTCTTCGCGGCGGAGCGGGGTCAGGTCAATGATCCTGGCATCGGCATCCACGCGCAGGATATTTTCACCGTTGCGTTCCATCGTCATGTTGGAGATATCATTGCCGGGCCAGGAAATATGATCAAAAAAGGCCCCCAGAAACCGGCCGCTTTCATCAAAGGTGATCCGCCCGTCGGCTGCAAGGAATTCACTTTCAAGATCGATATCGTGAATTGATGTGATCCTGCTGTCGGCAATATCGAATCTGGCATGCATGACCGCTTTTTCGCCCGGCAGTTTGGTCAGGCCAAAGCGCTCGATATTTATGCTGGCATGATCCAGATCGAGGCGGGTATCAAGCACCAGTTCATCCATTCCGTCCCGGTCATCGATCCTGATCAGGGCGCCTGTCTTGCCGCCAAGCCCCATGCTGAACCGATCCTGAAGCCAGCCGGTCAGCTCTTCGCTCGGGCTGAGGGCCAGATCCATCCTGATCTCCCCGGAACGCTGCCGCGTCAGGCTCACCACCCCGGGTGCTTTGTTGAAATGGCCTCGGCCGTTGATCTCCAGCTTTTGGCCGGCATAGACCATATCGAGCGAGCCATCGGAAAATTCGATCCCATAGGGCAGACCATCAAGGCTGGCATTGCCAACCGTCGCGGTGGCATTGATCTCCGCCCCGCCCGTATCCTCGATCGTCTTGCCGGGGGGCGGAACAAGCCATTTCATCGACATGGTCAGATCCACCTTGCCCTGACTTCGGGTGACATTGAGCCCCCGCGGCCGCAGGAGATTCAGCCGCGGATGATCAAGCAGGTGGAGGGCACCGCTGAAATCACCTCGGCCAATGAGGGCCAGATCACCCTGGGGGCCCTGATCGGTTGCCCGGATGATGAAGCGGCTGCCATCGAAATCCAGCCCTTCCACGGTGCCGCTCAACAGATCAAAGCGCAAGGACGAGCCTTCAAAACTCACCGCCGCGCTGGCATTTCGCAAGGGCGGCATGGTGCGGAGATAGGTCAGGGACGATCTTGAGATTTCCGCCTTGCCGTTGAGATAGAGAACCTTTGGTTTTTCAGCAACCGGAAGATCAAATCCGGCATTGACCGAAAGGCCGTTGATGACCCCTCCATCCACTCTTTCCTCAACCCATGCCCGTGTCTGCGGGCGAATACCCGAAGGCCAGAGCGATGTCATGAAATCCTTGTCAATCTGTTCGGCCTTGAGCGAGATATCGAGGCGGTGGGGATGCCAGTCATCCTGCAATTCCATCTGGCCGACAAGGACCAGCTGGCCGAGATGCCGGGCATCGATTGCCGCCCTGGTGACCTGAAGCTTGTTGCCGACAAGACGGGTGCGTATCTCAATTCCCTCAAGCTCAGCGGCTTCGTGGTTTCCCTTCGGCTTGAGCTCTGCATCAAGAAGCAGGAATTCCGCCGAGGCATGATCGATCACGCCCTGGCTGCCAATCGAAAGCTCAAGCCGTGATCCCAGCCGTCCGGTCAGGCGTTCGATTGACGAGAACCCCGTATCAAACAGAAGCTCCCTCAGATCAGCAATCAGATCAAGGGTCGTGATATCGAAACGTTGCAGGGCCGTGTTGAACACCCCAACCGTTTCCAGACCGAAAGACGTGATTTTCCCCTCGCTGACGCTGCCGGTGATCATTTTTCTGAGTTCGGGTTCAGCCGTATTCGGCCACAGGCCGAGCGCCTCCTCAAACGGCAAGCCGCTACCCTTGACCTTGGCGAAGATAACAGGTTTTTCCAATGAAAGATCACGGACCTGCCCGGTAAAGATCGCCTGCCTTGGTTCAGTTTCACCGGCAGGCTGGTGTTCATATTCAACCTGCTGGAATGTCAGCAGATCCTGTCCTGCGTCATAGGAGAAGGTGGAGGCGAGCCGGTCATATTCGATCCCGCCAAAGCCGGGCAGATCCACCTGCCCGCCTGCCGCCGTCAGCTCACCCGAAACCATGGCAAGCCGCTGTTCACGGATGGTGAATGCCAGGCGCCCATCGAGCCTGCCTGCCTCACGCAACTGGGGGATGTCAACCCCGAGATAGGGATAGATTGTGCTGAGATTGACGCCACTCATGGTGATATCGAAATCAATAACCGAGCCGGCGGCATTGCCGACGAAATCCATGTTCATCCGGCCACCGGTCAGGTTGTCGAACCTGACGCTGCCAAGCAGACGCCTTGCATCCCGCCGCAACAGGATTTCAATCGGCTCGATTACCGCCTGAGCCGGAATAGCCACGCCATCATCTGTTGCCTGCCCGGCCCAGGCAGATCTGCCGATGGTGATCTTGGCATTGCTGATAAGGATCTGCCCCAGACCGGAAAACCTGGCGGCATTCTCCACCGGCGGGGCATTGCCGAGCAATCCCGTGATCATGGCCATGGTCGAGCCCGCATACCAGCCGTCCTGGCCATGGCTGATTTCCATTTCCAGCCCGAAAACCCGCATTTCGGAGGGAATCAAATCTGCGGTGATGAGGTTCTGCCAGGAAAACCCGAACTCGGACCTTGGCAGGATGATGCCGGTATCTTCGGCTTTGAGCGTGATATTCCGGGCACGGAGCAACACGGGCGTGGCCGATAGCTGAAATTCCAGCCCGGCCTCTTCCACCCGGGACTCGATACCGGGGGCCTGCTTTTTCAAGGTCTGTTCGATAAATCCGGCAACGCCGCCGGCCTGATCAATTCTGACCCAGGCGATCGCCCCGACGATCGCGGCCAATGCCAGAACAGCCCCAAGAAAGAGCAGCAGGATTTTCAGTGATTTGCGGATCAGTATCATTCCATCCAGGTTCTTGAACATGCAGGTTGGTTGTTGACCAGGCGCGGATCTTCCAGGCGGTTTGCTCTCCAAGGTTCCAGATTTCAGCCCCCGGGGGCTTGGTGCGGTGACCTTGAGCCCCTATATCTCAATATTGTACGTATCTTATGAACGAATACCACCACAAAACTGGCCTCAACAGGTCAGAACCGGAAGAAACCCTGCCGATACGGCAGTATTGAGAAAGGATACATCATGCTCAACCAAGGCGACACCGCGCCCCGTTTCACCATCACCACCGACGAGGGCACCTTTTCACTGAAGGATACAGATGGCCCGGTCGTGGTGTTTTTCTTCCCCAAAGCCGATACACCCGGCTGCACCAAGGAAGCGATTGCCTTCTCCCAGCTCAAATCCGAATTCGATGCCGCCGGGGCACGCGTCATCGGCATTTCCAAGGACAAGGCCGGCAAACAGGGAAAATTCCGCGAAAAGCATGGCCTGACCTGCGCCCTTGGTGCCGATGATGAGAGCGATATCTGTGAGCAGTTCGGCGTCTGGGGTGAAAAATCCATGTATGGCCGCACCTATATGGGGGTGCAGCGGGCGACGTTTCTGATCGATGCCGAAGGCAAGATCGCCCGTGTCTGGCCGAAAGTCAAAATTCCCGGCCACGCCGAAGAAGTGCTCGAGGCTGTCCGGGCGCTCTAGAAAACGCGAAACCCACTGCCGCGGATGAACAGGGACGCGGTGCTCTATCTGGGTGGTCTGCTCTAGGCCGTCTCCTGACGCCGGGACCCCACCTTGAGCGCGAGGCTGGCTTCGATGAAATCGTCAATATCACCATCAAGCACCCCCTGGGCGTTGCCCTTTTCCACATGGGTGCGGAGATCCTTGACCATCTGATAGGGATGCAGCACATAGGACCTGATCTGGTTGCCCCATCCGATATCGGTCTTGCCTGCCGCCGAAGCATTGGCCTCTTCCTCGCGTTTCTGCAGCTCAAGCTCATAGAGACGTGCCTTGAGCATGTTGAACGCCGTGGCGCGATTGCGATGCTGTGAGCGGTCGTTCTGGCACTGCACCACGATACCCGTGGGAAGATGCGTGATGCGGATGGCGCTGTCGGTCTTGTTGACATGCTGGCCACCGGCACCGGATGCGCGATAGGTGTCGATACGCAAATCCTTTTCCTCGATCTCGATCTCGATGGCTTCATCGACCAGCGGATAAACCCAGACCGAGGCAAAACTCGTATGACGACGAGACGATGAATCGTACGGCGAAATCCGCACCAGCCGATGCACCCCGCTTTCCGTCTTCAGCCAGCCATAGGCGGAATCCCCGGAAAATCGCATGGTCACGGATTTGATGCCGGCTTCCTCGCCCGGGCTTTCCTCGATATAGTCGATCTTGTAGCCGCGCGCCTCACCCCAGCGGGCATACATCCGCTGCAGCATTTCCGCCCAGTCCTGAGCTTCGGTGCCGCCAGCGCCGGCGTTGATCTCGACAAAACAGTCATTGCCATCGGCCTCGCCTGAAAGCAGGCTTTCGATCTGGCGTCTGGCGGCGAGACTCTCCAGTTCCGTCAGGCTGGCCAGCGCATCGGCCACCAGTTCAGCATCGCCTTCCTCATCGCCAAGGGTGATGAGTTCAACCGCTTCTTCAAGGCCGTTTTCCATCTCGCGGACACCGCCGATCAGCCGTTCAAGGCGGTTCTTCTCGCGCATCACCTTCTGGGCGCGGTCCTGATCATTCCACAGCGACTGGTCTTCGGCGAGGGTGTTCAACTCCCCCAGCCTGGCGACGGCTTCATCCCAGCCGATATGTTTCCGGAGCAGCTCAAGGCTGGAGGTGATCGCGGTGATCTTGTGTTCGGTTTCAGCGTTCATGGCAGATCAGAAGAACTCGCATCGTGAAGTGATGCTATCGTTAATACAGCCCCGGAAGAGGTTGCGCAACTGTCGTCGCGCCCCCGCCGGGAACATCGATAACCGCCATATCGCTGCCGCGTTCAAGCGGGCGCTGCCCGGGCTTGAAGGCTTCGATCGTCCGCATCTCATCGCTGGCAAGGGCCCGCTCACCGGTTTCGGGATTGACGGCAAAAAGATTGACTCCTTCGGGCCGCCGGAACGGGATGGCCGGTTTGCCTGCCATGATCTCGCGGATGAAATCGCTGAACACCGGCACCGCCGCAGTTGAGCCTGTTTCGCGTTTTCCCAGCGGCCGGGGGGTGTCGTAGCCGATATAGACGCCAACCACCAGATCAGGCGTGAAGCCGACAAACCAGGCATTGGTGTTGTCATTGGTGGTGCCCGTCTTCCCCGCAACAGCAAATCCCGGATCGCCGATCATACGCCCGGTGCCGCGCTTGATCACCCCTTCGAGCATGGTCACCATCTGATACGCCGAAGCCTTGTCGGTGACGCGGCGGCGGGTATCCGGAAGGGTCGGCGGCACCAGCACTTCACCGGCTGGAATGATCTCCGGATTGCAGGCATCGCAACGCCGCTGATCGAGTTTCAGCACCGTCCGGCCGTATCTGTCCTGCACCCGGTCAATGATACTGGGCGTGATATGGGAACCGCCATTGACGATCATCCCATAGGCGGCGGTCAGCTGAATGAGCGTTGTCTCCCCTGCCCCGAGCGACATCGACAGAAATGGCGGCATATCACCATCAATGCCAAATCGCCGGGCATAATCCTGCACCACCGGCATGCCGAGTGCCATGGCAAGACGTGCCGTCATCAGGTTACGCGACTGTTCAATCCCGAGGCGCATGATGCTGGGGCCATAGAATTTTCTTGTATAATTGGCCGGCTTCCATTTCGGTTGCCCCGGGCCCTGATCCACCACCAGCGGGGCATCGAGGATACGCGTGATCGGGGAGAAGCCGTTATCCAGCGCCGCAAGATAGACAAATGGCTTGAAGGCCGATCCGGGCTGGCGTGCCGCCTGGGTCGCGCGGTTGAATTCACTATCCGCAGCATTGTAACCGCCACTCATCGCCAGCACCCTGCCGGTATGGGGGTCAAGCGCCACCAGCGCGCCTTCGACCAGCGGACGCTGGCCAAGCGCCCAGGTATCTTCGGGCAGGCTGCCCGGATTCTCCAGCCGGGAAAGACGATCCGGCACCGTTTCGGGATGCTGAACCATGATAATGTCATGGAGTTTCACCACCTGACGCATGGACGTGACCTTCGGTGGCCTGACGCCATTCTTGTCACGTGGGGGATAGGCCCAGTCGGCGAGCGAAAAGGGGATGCTTCCCGGAACAATCCGGCTTTCCTTTGCGTTCGGGCCAAGTTCCACCATGACTTCGATTCGGCGGCGGCTGACGCCGGTGACAAGCGCCGGGTAACGTCCGGGGATCATGCTCCGGCCATATTCTTCGAGAACTTCGGCGAGATTCTGCGCGCTGTCATACTGGCCGAGCGGCCCGCGCCATCCCTGGCGTTTATCAAGTGCCTCAAGCCCCTGGGTCAGGGTGAGATCAGCCATCTTCTGCATATTCGCATCAAGAGTGGTGCGGACGGAATATCCGCCACCATAGAAATTCCCGGCGCCAAAACGATCCACCATCTGGCGCCGCACTTCTTCGGCAAAAAACGGCGCATCGGCGCCATCAACACCTGTCTGCTGGCGGATCGTGATCGGTTCTGCTGCTGCCTGCCTCATTTCTTCGGGGGTTATGAAGCCATTTTTTTCCATCTGGCCGAGCACCCAGTTGCGCCGCGTCATGGCTGCCTCAACGCGGCGGGTCGGATGGTAATTGTTCGGCGCCTTGGGCAAGGCGGCAAGATACGCCATTTCCGCAAGGGTCAGCGTATCGAGGGATTTGTCAAAATAGTTGAGCGCCGCCGCCGCCACCCCGTAACTGCCAAGACCGAGATAAATCTCATTGAGGTAGAGACCAAGCAACTGATCCTTGCTGAAGGCGCGTTCCATGCGAATAGCGAGGATCGCTTCCTTGATCTTGCGTTCGATCGACACCTCATTGGTCAGGAGAAAGTTCTTGGCGACCTGCTGGGTGATGGTTGACGCACCAACAAGCCTGCGGCCGTTGCGATAATTTGAAATATTCGTGATCACCGCCCGGGTCAGCGCCTTGATATCCACCCCGGGATGGCTGTAGAAATCTTTGTCTTCCGCCGAAAGAAACGCGTGGATCAGGGGATCGGGCATTTCGCCTACCGGAACGAAGACACGTTTTTCCGTGGCAAATTCCGCCAGCAGCGCCCCGTTGCCCGCATGCACCCGGCTCACCACCGGCGGCTCATATCTGCCAAGCTTGCCGTAATCCGGCAGATCCCGGCCATATTCCCAGAACACCCATAGCACGAAGCCAACCCCGGCAATGACGGCGGAAAACCCAAGCGAAATGAAGGTCAGTACCAGCTTGCCGAAAAGAGACATGCCGCGACGTCGGCGCGACGGCGCAGGGTTTTCCCCTTCCTGCCGATCTCCATCAAGATGAAAATCGCCGGATTTCTCGTGCTGATGTTCTTCCCCGGATACCACGATGCTTCCTGTTCAAATTAACTATTCAAGTATAAATCCAATCATGGCCATTATATGGTATATGGCCTTTGTCTTCGGAAGTTTTTCCCGGACCCCGGATTACATCGGTCACGACGGGGCCTTTTCAGGGGCGGGGATATTGCTGGTTTCAAGATACCGCAAGACCGCGCGGGTGACCCGCTGCATCAGATCACGTCGGTAGGTCCTGTTTTTGAGATTACGCTCATCGGTCTTGTTCGTCAGGAACCCCATCTCGATCAGGACCGAGGGAACGTCGGGCGATTTGAGCACGGCGAAACCGGCAAACCGGTGGCCGCGACGTGGCGTGGGCAGCCCTTCGAATTCCTGCATGATATGGGCGGCGAGCACCGAGGACTGATTCATCGATTCCCGCTGAAACATGCTGAGAAGAGCCGAACCGACCTCGGGATCGGTTGTCTCGAGATCAGGGCCGCCGATCAGATCCGCCTTGTTCTCCTGCGAGGCCAGGCGTTCGGCTTCCTTGTCCGAGGCGGTTTCAGACAAGGTGAAGACCGACACCCCCCTTGCCTTCTTGTTGGGTGCGGCATCGGCATGCAGGGAAATGAACACATCCGCCTGCTCAGCCCGCGCAAGAGATATCCGCCGCCGCAGTTTGTGATAGATATCCCCATCGCGGGAGAGCACGACCCGGACCTTGCCGCTGGCGTTCAGCATCCCCGCCAGTTCCTGCGCTGCCTTGAGGGTGATATCCTTCTCCTTGAGCCCGCTTACACCGATAGCCCCCGGATCCTTGCCGCCATGCCCGGCATCGATGAAGACCACCCAGCGCCCCGGCCGGCCCGTGGCCTTTTCCGCAGGGCGCGGCAGGGGCACCAGTTGACCGCTGGCATTGCGGCCATCCTCCCGGCGCGCCGGCCTTGGCAGCGGCATCAGCATCGTCAGCTGTCCCTGCTCCGGATGAGCCTCTTCCCGGATCACAAGCGGGGTGTTGCGATTTTCCCGCAAGGCCTTGGCCGCCAGCTGGAACGCGGTTTCCCCGCGATCCTTCAGGTCAATGACAATGCGATGCCCGGAATTGTTGGGTGCAAGACGGAACGCGCGCACCGGCACGGCCGGGCCATCAAGATCAATCACCAGCCGGGAGACATCCGGCGCGGGCACGCCGTAGCGATATCCGCGCAAGGGCGGGGTCTGCAGCGGGCCGCTGGCCCCTTTCCTGCCCACCCGCCATTTGACATCCGGCATATCCACCACAAGCCGGTAGGGACTGCTGAGCAGAAAGATGGAAATTTCGGTTTCATTGAGGGTTTCGATCACCAACCGGGCGGTGCCATCGAAATTTCCCGTGCGCAGGCCGGTGATGCTGTTCTGGCCCCACGCCTGGGTGATACTGCATAAAAACGCCACGATCAGCGTCAGGAATGATGCCGCCCGCATGGCTGTTCCTCTCAATCCAATTCACTCTTTTTACCGTTGCGCGGCCAACATGTGAAGACAGTCCCCGCAAGAATAGGATTTTATTTGTATCGGATGATTTAAATCACTATATTGTAATAGAGTTTCTCGACATGACCGCTTTCGACTATAGCGGCCAGTGTAGCAAATTCCTATTCGTAGGCCGGAACGGATTCCGCCGCGATTACCTTAAGGGCGGGTAACCGTCCAACACGACCGAAAGACGACACCATGACTGGCGCCACAGAAAGATCATATACTCACCGCACTGCCCGAATGGCAGGCGGCATCTTCTGTGATGAGATGCGGCATGTTCTCGCTTTCCCGAACCATCCTTCGGCAAGTCCGGCCCATGGCCACGCCTTGAGGCCGACGCACTTGCGCGCGGAAGAAAGTATTACAAATGTCCAAGAAATTGCTTATCGATGCCCGCCAGAACGACGAAACGCGCATCGTTGTCCTGAACAACAACAAGGTTGAGGATTTTGACCACGAAACAAGCCACCGCAAACAACTAAAGGGAAATATCTACCTCGCCAGGGTAACAAGGGTTGAGCCGTCCCTGCAGGCGGCGTTTGTGGAATATGGCGGCAATCGCCAGGGCTTCCTTGCGTTCAGTGAAATTCACCCCGATTACTATCGCATTCCGGTTGAGGATCGCGAAAAGCTCCTCGCCGAAGAACTTTCCGATGAAGATTCCGCCGCGATCGTCGAAGAAATCGCCGAGGAAGCCGACGCGGCACCGACCATCGCCGAAGATGACGCTGAAACCGGCGCCGGGGATGCCCCGGACGCCAATGGCGAGAAAGAAAGAGGGGATGAGGCAGGCGGCGAGGATAACGGCGACGATGAGCGGCGCGAAAACCGCCGGCGTTTTGCCCGGTTTTCCCGGCACTATAAAATTCAGGAAGTCATTTCCCGGCGCCAGATCATGCTTATTCAGGTGGTCAAGGAAGAACGCGGCAACAAGGGGGCTGCGCTGACGACCTATCTCTCTCTGGCAGGCCGTTATTGCGTCCTCATGCCAAACACCTATCACGGTGGCGGCGTCAGCCGGAAGATCAGCAACCCGGCCGATCGCAAAAAGCTCAAGACCATTGTCGGCGGCCTTGACGTGCCGCAGGGGATGGCGGTGATTGTCCGGACCGCCGGATCCAAACGCACCAAGGCGGAAATTACCCGCGACTATAACTACCTGTCGCGCCAATGGGATGAAATCCGTTCCATGACGCTGGAATCGAACGCCCCTTCACTGATCTATGAGGAAGGCAATCTCATCAAACGTGCCATCCGCGACTATTACGGCACGGATATAGATGAAATCCTGGTGGAAGGCGACGACGCCTATAAAGCTGCCCGGATGCATATGAAGAACCTGATGCCGAGCCATGTCCGCAAGGTCAAGGCCTATGATGATACGGCAACCCCGCTTTTCCAGCGATATCAGGTGGAGAACATGCTTTCCTCGATGCATGATCCGCAGGTGACGCTCCGGTCAGGCGGCTATATCGTCATCAACCAGACCGAAGCCCTGGTGGCCATTGACGTTAACTCCGGGCGCGCGACCAAAGAGCGGAATATTGAAGAAACCGCGCTCAAGACCAATCTTGAAGCCGCCGATGAAATCGCCCAGCAGCTTCGCCAGCGTGACCTTTCCGGGCTGATCGTGATTGATTTCATTGATATGGAAAGCAACCGCAACCAGCACACGGTGGAACGCCGGCTGAAAGATGCGGTGAAGAATGACCGGGCCCGAATCCAGATCGGCGGCATCAGCCAGTTCGGTCTGCTTGAAATGTCACGCCAGCGTCTGCGCCCAAGCCTGAGCGAGACCGTGACCGACCTCTGCCCCCATTGCCAGGGAACAGGACGCATCCGTTCGGTTGAATCGGCCGCGCTTGACGTGTTTCGCGCCATTGAATCCGAAGCCAGCAAGAACAGGGGGGAAGACCTGCATGTGTTCATGGCTTCCACCGTGGCAATCTATATTCTCAACAACAAGCGTGATCAGATCGCCGAGATCGAGAGCCGCTTCGGCATCCGTATCTTCCTTGAAGAAGATAACAGCCTGATCGCGCCGGATCTTCGTTTCGGGGACAGCAAGCCTCTTTCTGAAATGCGTGAGGCAGCGCGGGAGACCAACGGCCGACGACGTCGACGTGGCGGCAGGAATGGTGCGGAGACAGCAGCTACCGATGAACATGCAGCCGCAGGGGCCGGTGACACCGAAATCGACGCACCTGCCGCCGAAGACGAGGATGAGGACAAGCCGCGCCGTCGGCGTCGCCGGGGCAAGCGTGGAGGCCGTCGCCGTCGCCGTGACGACAATGGCGCAACCGAAACCGAGATGCAGGACGTCGCGGACGGACCTGATGCCGGCAGTGGTGACGAGGCGGCGGAAGAAGGTGAATCCGGTGCAAGCGATGAAAATACCGGCGATGAACGTAGGGGCGATGACAGTGATCGCGGCAAAGCCAAGCCGAAGCGCCGCCGCCGCCGCAAGGGCCAGTCCAGAACGGAAGATGGCGGCAAGGCTGATGGAGATGAAGATCCCTCCGATCAGCCGCAAGACGCACCTCAAGATGACCTGAAGCAAGCCGCCGCAAGCCTAGAGAGCGGTGACGCCGACCAGGGCGAAAACTCGGCCGAAACTGCCGGGCAGGACGAGGAAAGCACGTCACCTCGAGCAGGAAAAGCGAAAAAGGCCAAGGCCAAAAAAGCCGGCGCCAAGAAGGCCAGAGCCAAAGCCGACAAAAGCGATCCGGTTGGTGGGGACAGCGCCAGGCCGAAAGCCAAGAAAGCCAGAGCGGCCAAGAAGGCCCGGGCTAAAAAGAAAGCGTCCGCCAGCGATGATGCCGCCGCCGCGGCTGCCGAGGAGACTTCAACGGTGAAACCCAAGGCCGAACGGCAACCGGTGAGCTCGGCCGAGGTCGAGGTGGTCAACGTGGACGCCGCCAAGCCGGAAGCCAAAAAGAAAGGGTGGTGGAGCCTCTAGGCTCCCCGCCATTTCACCCCCCGCTGATCCTTAGAAGGGCAGAGATCCATCCGCCCTTTTCCAGCCCCGTGAATTCGGGCGTGAGCATCGATGACGGGTTCATCCGTCCAGATTGGTGCTGATCCATCTGTTGATGCGGCGGACGGCCTCTTCCATATCCGCATTGGTGCCAGCAAAACTGAGACGGATGAACGACTGGCCCTGTTCGGTGTCGAAATCAAGGCCGGGCGTCGTGGCAACATGAGCTTCGTTCAACAGGCGATCCGCCAGATCAAGGCTGTCCTGGCTGATCTGGCTTGTATCGGCGTAAATGTAGAAGGCCCCTTCGACCGGCGCGGCATTGCCCAGAAACCTCGGGTCAAGCCCGTTCAGCAGAATATCTCTATTTTGCCGATATCGGCGGACATGATCTTCAAGCTCAACCTCGGCGGAGGCGTCGGTAATGGCGGCGGCGGCGGCAATCTGCGAGAGGGTTGGAACGGAAATAACGCAGTTCTGCGCCAGCCGCTCCAGCGGATCGATGAGATCGTCAGGCACAATCATCCAGCCCACCCGATGGCCGGTCATGGAAAAATATTTGGAAAAGGAGTTCACCACGATTGCCTGCGACGACGACGCAAGCGCGGTGGCCGCCTCAACATCAAAAGTGATGCCATGATAGATTTCATCGGAAATGAGCCTGACGCCATTGGCATCGCACCAGCCGGTGATCGCCGCCATTTCGCGGTGGTCGAGCACGACGCCGGTGGGATTGGACGGGCTGGCGATGATGAGCCCGTCGGGAACAGGATCGAGCGCCTCAAGATCGGCAATCGAGGGCTTCCATCCCTTTTCCGCCCGGCAATCGAGCATCATGGGCCTGAGCCCGACGGAAACCATCAGATTGCGATAGGCTGAATACCCGGGGCTGGTCATCGCAACCGTGTCACCATGGTCAAAACAGGTCAGGAAAGCCATGGCAAAACCGAGCGAAGACCCAATGGTGACAATCACATTTTCCGTCCTGACCTCAATACCGTAAAGCCGGGCGTAATGATCGGCAATCCCCTGCCGGAGAGACGGTATCCCGAGCGAGAGCGTGTAGCCATGGCTGGAGGGTTCCGCCAGCGCATCAGCAATCGCCTTGCTGGCGGCCTGCGGCGCGCCGGTGGAAGGCTGGCCGACTTCAAGATGGATGATTTTCTCCCCCTGATCTTCCAGCGCTGCCGCTTTCTCCATGACGTCCATCACCATGAAGGATGACAGATCCGACCGCCCTGATATTTTCAGTGCCATAAAACTACCTTAATTGCCGTTATTTTCCTTGAGATGTGCTATGCAGAAAAGACCATAAATCATGGCTGAACTCAATGGGATTTCTTCGCCCGGGTTCGGCGCGAGGCAGGAAGGGGCCGGAATGCGGATAAAGGCAGGTATCGTGTTGCTGATGCTGATCGTGCTGCCGGTCTCGATGGCGGCGGCGTCGATCATCCGTGACACGGAAATCGAGCACGGCCTCAAGCGCATCATTGCCCCGATGGCGAAAAGCGCCGGGCTTGATCCGGAAAAGCTCGCCATCCGCATCATTATCGACCCGCAATACAACGCCTTTGTTCTGGGCGACGGCTCCATCTATCTACACAGCGGGCTCTTGCTCAAGGCAGAAAGCGTTCTTGAGATTGCCGGCGTGATGGCCCATGAGGTTGGGCACATCGCCTCAGGTCATGTCCAGCGCCGGGGAGAGGTTGTATCCGATGCCGGTCTTGCCAGCATTCTCGGTGCCGCTGCCGCCGTGGCCCTGAGCGCCGCGGGCAGCCCCGATGCGGCCTATGGGGTGATAACGGGCGGTATAGACCAGCGCACACGGCTGATCCTTGCCCGCTCACGACAGGATGAGGGCGTCGCCGATGCCCTTGCCATCAAACTCATGCAGGAGCAAAACCTCTCCCTGCAACCGATGGCGACTACGATGCGGCGGATCGCCTCCCAGCGCCTGCTTCCCCAGAGCCGTCAATCCGATTACTACCTGACACACCCGGGGGCGCTGGAACGAAGCGCGGTGTTTCAGGATCACGTCAATCTCAACGAAACCACCCCGCCCGTCACGCCGCCATGGATGATCGAGATTTTTGACCGTATCCGCACCAAAATGGAAGGCTGGACCGCGCCGCCCAAATCTATGCTGGTCAGCACCCTTGACAAGGATGACAGCGCATCACTCTACAAGAATGCCATCGCACATTATCGGCTATCGGATGTATCGGCGGCCGGCACGGCCATGCAGGCATTGATCGAACGTCACCCCAAGGATGCCTATTACCGGGAGTTTTATGGCGATATTCTTTTATCGCAAGGGCGCGGTGCCGATGCGGCAGCGCAGTATGAACTTGCCCTGGAACTCCTGGGAGAGACGGTTAATCAAGGCCAGATCAGGCTGTCGCTTGGCCGGGCGTATCTGGCAACAGGCGATGAAAGGCTGATCACAGATGCCGTCCGTCACCTTGAAATCGCCCATCAGCAGGAACCGGACTGGGCTTTTGCCAAACGTCAGCTCGGGATAGGATATGGCAAATCAGGCCAGATTGCCAAAGCCGATCTCACCCTTGCCGAAGAAGCCCTGATGCGCGGGCAGGATAAACTGGCAGGCCAGCTCGCCCGGCGCGTGACGGACAATCCGGACGCCACGGCCATTGAAAAACAGCTCGCCGCCGATATTCTGCATCAGGTCGGCCCGTGACCCGGCCGATACACCGGCGCAAAGCCAGCGCAAAGAACGTGGCCGGATGATGCTTTGCAAAGGATAAAGGTTTCGGCTAAAACAAATCATCCAAAGCAAAAAGGAAATGTCATGACCTCCCCGGACGCCTCCCCAAGATCAGCCAACATGCCCGGCCTCGTATCAACACTGTTGCTCGTGGTCATGCTGGTGGTGGGGGCCGGACTCGGCTATGGGCTTGGCGGCGCGGCTTCCGGCCCGGATGAGGATGAGATCAACCAGATGATCCGCACCTATATTGCCGAAAATCCGGGCTTCGTCCTCGACGTGCTGACACAGCATAACCTCAAACAGCGTGACGCCGCTCGCCAGCAGGCGATCAACCTTGTCAAGGTCAATGACGGCAAGACAATCATCGGCAATCCAGATGGTGACGTGACGATCTATGAATTCAGCGATTATAACTGCGGCTACTGCAAACGTGTTTTTGCCGATCTCATGGATCTGGTGCGTGAAGACGGCAATATCCGGCTGGTGGTAAAAGAGTTTCCCATTCTGGCGGAATCCTCGACTCAGGCCGCGCAGATCTCCATGGCGGCGGCCGAACTCGGCCGTTTCGAGGAGGTCCATACCGCGCTGATGCAATGGCCGGGGCGGCTTGATGGCGCCGCGTTCAGCCGGATTCTCGCCGATGCCGGTATCGACCCGGGCGCTATCCAGGCTGAAATTTCAAAAGGGGAAATCAATGCCCGTATTGCGAAAACGCGTTCTGTGGCAGAAGCGCTGAATATCGGCGGCACCCCTGCCTTTGTCATCGGCAATGAGATCGCCCCGGGGGCAATTTCCAGATCCGAGATGGCGGCCATGGTGGCCCGCGCCCGGGATAACTGAAACCAGCACTGAGGATGACAGTCACAAACAGGACTGGTATAGTGGATGAGGGACGAGATCAAATGACAGATTTACCGGCACTGCTTATCATCAATGGCCCGAACCTTAACATGCTCGGCAAGCGCGAACCTTCGATCTATGGGACCGCGACGCTGGCTGATATCGAAAACCTGTGCCGTGATGCAGCGGAAACGCACGGCTTTGCCAGCAGGTTCATGCAATCCAACAGCGAGCATGAGATTATCGATGCCATTCATCAGGCGATCACCGGCAACGTTGCGGCGATCCTCATCAACGCCGGCGCGTTCACCCATACATCGGTTGCCATCCGGGATGCGCTCGCGATGGTCAGCGGCCCGGTGATCGAGATACATCTTTCCAATGTGCATGCGCGGGAAAGTTTCCGCCATCATTCGTATATCGCTGGTGTTGCCAGCGGGGTTATTGCAGGATTTGGCCCTGCTTCCTACACTCTGGCCGTGGATGCCGCGGCGTCATTACTGTCGAGGGAGTGAGACTTCATGACAAAAAAAGCCGAACCCAAAGGCGTTGAGCTGGTCCAGCAACTGACCGACATCATGCAGGATGCCGGGCTGGTGGAGATCGAATACAATACCGATGATGTATCGATCAGGCTGTCGCGCGCGGCTTCCGCCGCGCCAGCCATGCCGCTTGCCGCCGCCATGCCTGCCCAGCCTGCGGCACCGGCAGCCGAGCCTGTACCGGCACCAGCCGAAGAAGAGATCACCTCAAGCCATCCCGGGGCCGTCAGCTCACCGATGGTCGGCACGGTCTATCTCGCGCCGGAGCCGGGGGCAGCCAATTTCGTCGGCGAAGGTGACACGGTAAAAGCCGGCCAGACGCTGGTGATTGTCGAGGCGATGAAGGTCATGAACCCGATCACGGCGCCAAAATCAGGCAAAGTTTCCCGTATCCTGGTTGGCAATGGCCAGCCGGTGGAATACGGCGAAGTCCTGATTGTGATTGAATAGCAGCTGCCGGGGGCGTTGAGCCATGATCAGGAAAATCCTAATTGCCAATCGGGGCGATGTTGCGCTCAGGGTCCTGCGGGCGTGCCGCGATATGGGGATTGAAACCGTTGCGGTTCATTCCACAGCGGATGCCGATGCCATGCATGTGCGTCTTGCGGATGAAAGCGTATGTATCGGTGATGCGCCATCGAAGGACAGTTACCTCAATGTTCCGGCGATCATCACCGCCGCCTCGATTACCGGCGCCGATGCTATTCATCCCGGCGTGGGGTTTCTTTCGGAAAATGCCGATTTCGCGCGGGTTGTGAACGCGCATGGGCTGATCTTCATCGGCCCCCGGATCGAACATATCATCGCCATGGGGGACAAGGTTGAAGCCAAACGCACCGCCGCCGAAGCCGGGCTGCCGCTAGTTCCCGGCTCTGATGGTGCGGTCGACACCCTTGACGACGCCCGCAAGGTTGCAAAAGAGGTCGGTTATCCCGTGCTGATCAAGGCCGCTTCCGGCGGTGGCGGGCGCGGGATGAAGGTCGCCGCCAGCCCTGACAATCTTTCGGAGGCGTTTTCTTCCGCCCGGAGCGAGGCCAAGGCCGCCTTCGGTGATGATACCGTCTATATCGAACGCTATCTCGACAATCCCCGCCATATCGAGATCCAGATCGTGGCCGACAGCCATGGCAATGTCATTCATCTCGGCGAACGTGAATGTTCGGTTCAGCGCCGTCACCAGAAACTGCTTGAGGAAGCGCCCTCGCCGGTGCTTGATGAGGCCCAGCGTAACTCCATCGGCGCCATCGCCGCAAATGCCGCCGCAAAGATGGGATATCTTGGTCTCGGGACCATGGAGTTTCTTTACGAGAACGGCGAATTCTTCTTTATCGAGATGAACACCCGGCTGCAGGTTGAACACCCGATCACCGAAGAAATCACCGGCGTTGACCTTGTGCAGGAGCAGATTCGCATCGCCGACGGGGCCGAGCTTTCGATCCGGCAGGAAGATGTGCGCTTCAACGGCCATGCCATCGAATGCCGCATCAATGCCGAGCATCCCGAAACCTTTTTCCCGACGCCGGGCACGGTGACAAATTTCCATGCCCCGGGCGGGCCGGGCGTCCGGATGGAAAGCTTCCTTTATCCCGGATATGCCATCCCTCCCCATTACGACAGCCTGATCGCCAAACTGATTGTCCATGGCGAGAATCGGGAACATTGTCTGGCGCGGCTGCGGCGGGCGCTCACCGAATTTGTCATTGAGCCGATGCCGACATCGCTTGACCTGCATCGCAAACTGGTGATGGACAAGGATATCATCAGCGGGGAATATACCATCCGCTGGCTGGAAGAAGACTTCCTGCCCCGGCAATCTTCCTGAGATATCGTTTCGCCCTCTCGTCCATGACTTGAACATGGGGTGAATTCATGCCCATACTCATCTCATGTACCTGCTGTCGCCCGAAACACTGATCAAGGCGTATGCGCTGGGGGTTTTTCCCATGGCGGAAGCCCGGGAAGATGAGCGGATCTTTTTTGTCGACCCCGAAGAGCGCGGGATTCTGCCTATCGAGGCGGTGCATATACCGCGGCGCCTGCGCCGCCGTATCCGCCAGCGCCCGTACAATGTCACGATCAACACCGCCTTTGATGCCGTGATCGACGGCTGCCGGGAAGTCACGCGGCGGCGGGCCGACAGCTGGATCAACCCCCAGATCAGGCAGCTTTACTGCGCGCTGCATCGGCTGGGCTTCGCCCATTCGATCGAAGTCTGGAACAAACCTGAAACCGGCGCGCCCGAGTTGGTCGGCGGGCTTTATGGCGTTGCCCTTGCCGGAGCATTTTTCGGCGAATCCATGTTCAGCCGGTCAAGTGATGCGTCAAAGATTGCGCTTATTCACCTGATGGCGCGTCTCAGCAAAGGGGGATTTGTCCTCCTCGACACCCAGTTCAGCAATACCCATCTCGAACAGTTCGGGGTGATGGAAATCCCGCGTGCGGCATTTCAGAAGAAGCTTGAGACCGCGCTTGCCACCAAGGCGGCCATGCCAGTGGATGAAGATGACTGGCCCTGGGTTCAGTCTTTCCTGCAATCGAGCACGGAAACATCATAGACGGGATGCTCAAGCGCGTTGAGCGCCGGGCTTGACTGAAACATCCATCCCTTGAAAACCGGCTCATCGCTTAAAAGCCCTTTATGGTCGACGCCATGGATTTCAAGCAGGGCCGCATCTTCGGGCGGCATGGTGGGGGGACGGAAAGTGCAGGCATGTATCAAGAGCTCAAGCGTGCCGTAGCGATGCGGCTTTCCAACCTCGACGACAAGCGTTGAAATGCGGGCGGTGATCTTGTCGAGGGCCTGAAGCTCGACCACATCCCCCTGAAGCCAGGTGTCGGTGGCGTGCGCCGTCCCGACAGATAAGGCCAGCATGCCAGAGGCAACAAGGGCCCGGCCCCTAGCCATCATTTGATCCGGAAGAGAAAATGGCCTTGCCGAGAAGATCGGTCAGGTTGACCGGGTCGCGGGTGTCGAAAATCGTATCGCCATCGCCGAGATACTCTTCCTCAAACCCCGGGATAAGCTCGACATGACTGCCACCAAGAAGAGATGTGGCGGCGATCCGGGCGGCGGTATCGGATGGAAGCGAGATCCGCTCATCAATCGACAGCGTTACCGTGGCACCAAAAGTCTTCTCATTAAGACTTGTGCCGATGACCTTGCCCACAGCGATGCCCGAAATCCGGACCTCATCGCCGACGCCAAGGCCGCTGACGCTGCCGAATTCCGCATTCAGCCGGATGCCGGAGGAGGACTGGATATTCGTTGCGGTATAGGCAAGATAAAGAAACACGCCTGCAACCAGCAGGACAACAGCTCCCATGACGGTTTCAATGGTGTTTCTTGTCATGGCTCTACTCCGGCTGCCAGGCCTCGTAATCTCCGGTGGCGGGTTTGCGCCTGCCGCCTTTCATCAGATCCCCCGCAGGCTTATGGGCATAGACCGTTCCGGTGAGATTGGGCAGGTGATCTTTCTGCCAGGACCGGCGGGCATATCCCCCTTCCGGTGGTGGCAACTCCTCGGTGTGGTGCAGCCAGCCATGCCAGTCCGCCGGCACCTTGCTTGCCTCGGCTGATCCGGCATAGACAACGAATCGCCTGAAGCGGCCGAGACGGCCAGGACGCCTTGATTCAAAATAGCGGTTGCCATGCGCATCAGCGCCCACCTGGCGAGATGTCAGCGAAATGAGAAATCTTGATATAATGCTCATTACTCTTCCCGGTTATGTGCTGTTCCTGCATGTATAAAGACGGAGGAACTTTGCCACGGCATCAGCGCCGTATTCCATATTCCTACCCGATGGGGCGACGCAAGGCAATCACGAAGCCGCAAATCATGGCGCCATCCCCGCGCAAGAGGACGGGATCACCCCGCCCCGTCCTGGCCAGAGGCAGGCTTTAGGAAACCTGCGCTACCCGCCCGCTTCATCCTTTCCGCCCAGCCCCTGATCCCCGGGTGCAATCCGAGTCTCGCCAGCACCCCGGCCGGCGCAATACGACAGGACCACCAAAAAAAATTCATTTTTGCCATATTTGGCCATATTCCCTCTTGGATAGATGATCAAGATCATGTAGTTTGAAAATATAAACGCCACTACATATGGTTATTAATGCGCATTGCGTATTTTTTTTCGTTCTTTAACACACAGGTTCGCCAAGAAAAACAAGGATCAATCACATGAAGCTGAAGCGTCACTTTACCTCCTCTGATCAGTCTCCATACGCCATGATGGATTGGACTCATGCGACCAGTGAAATTCGCAATCCGGATGGCACCGTGGTGTTCAAGGCAGAGAATGTTGAAGTGCCGACGCATTTCTCTCAGGTGGCGACCGATATTCTGGCGCAGAAGTATTTCCGCAAAGCCGGTATTGCCGCGCGCCTGAAGACGGTTGAGGAAAGCACGATTCCTTCATGGCTGTGGCGGTCTGTTCCGGATGAGACGGCGCTCAAGGAACTCCCCGAAGACGAACGCTATGTCGGTGAGACCTCCGCAAAGCAGGTTTACGATCGCCTGGCCGGTACCTGGACCTATTGGGGCTGGAAAGGCGGCTATTTTTCAAGCGAAGACGACGCCCGCGCCTATTTTGATGAAATGCGCTACATGCTGGCGATGCAGATGGCGGCGCCCAACTCGCCGCAATGGTTCAACACAGGCCTGCACTGGGCTTATGGTATTGATGGTGCGGGCCAAGGGCATCACTACGTCGATTTCAAGACCGGCAAACTGACCCGGTCCAAATCCGCCTATGAACATCCCCAGCCCCATGCCTGTTTCATCCAGTCGATCAACGATGATCTGGTGAACGAAGGCGGCATCATGGATTTGTGGGTCCGTGAAGCGCGGCTTTTCAAATACGGTTCCGGGACGGGGACCAATTTCTCGCGTCTCCGCGGGGAGAACGAACCTCTCGCCGGTGGCGGCAAATCCTCCGGGCTGATGAGCTTTCTCCGCATCGGCGATCGTGCGGCCGGGGCGATCAAATCCGGCGGCACCACCCGCCGCGCCGCCAAGATGGTGACGGTTGATGTCGACCATCCGGATATCGTGAAATATGTTGACTGGAAAGTTGTTGAAGAACAGAAGGTTGCGGCTCTTGTTGCCGGCTCGAAACTGGCAAGCCAGCACATGAATGCGGTCATGGCGGCCTGCACCGATGAAAGCGTTGCCCAGGACAATCGTTTCAGCGCCAAGACCAATTCAGCGCTCAAGAAAGCCATCATCGCGGCCCGCAAGTCCATGGTGCCGGAAAACTATATCCAGCGGGTGATCCAGTTCGCCGAACAGGGCTACACCGAAATCGAATTCCGCACCTATGATACCGACTGGGATTCCGAAGCCTATATGACCGTATCGGGACAGAACTCAAACAACTCGGTCCGCGTTACCAACGATTTTCTTGAAAAAGTCCTGAACAACAGCGAATGGGACCTGATTCGCCGCACCGACGGCAAGGTCAGCGAACGCATCAACGCCCGTGACCTTTGGGACAAGATTGCCTACGCGGCCTGGGCCTGCGCTGATCCGGGCCTGCAATACGACACCACGATCAACGAATGGCATACCTGCCCGGCCGGCGGACGCATCAACGCCTCCAACCCGTGTTCGGAATACATGTTCCTCGATGACACCGCCTGCAATCTTGCATCGCTCAACCTGATGCAGTTCCGGCATGAAGACAAATCCTTCAATATCGACGCCTATGAACATGCCTGCCGGTTCTGGACCCTGACGCTTGAGATTTCCGTCTTGATGGCGCAGTTCCCCTCCAAGGAGATTGCGCAACTGTCCTACGATTACCGGACGCTGGGCCTCGGTTACGCCAATATCGGCGGCCTGCTCATGGCGGCGGGGCATTCCTATGACAGCGATGAAGGCCGGGCGATCTGCGCCTCCCTCACCGCCATCATGACCGGGATCGCCTATGCCACATCGGCCGAGATCGCAAGCGAGCTCGGCGCTTTCCCGAGATATGAGGAAAACGCCGAGAACATGCTGCGGGTGATTCGCAACCACCGCCGCGCGGCCCATGGCGATACCGATGGCTATGAAGGTCTTTCGATCCCGCCGGTGCCGCTCAAGCAGGCGGACTGCCCGGATGCAGCCCTGCCGGAAGCGGCCCGCGCCGCCTGGGACCTTGCCCTCAGCCTCGGTGAGAAACATGGCTACCGCAACGCCCAGTCAACGGTGATCGCGCCGACCGGAACCATCGGCCTGGTCATGGACTGCGACACCACCGGCATCGAGCCTGATTTCGCCATCGTCAAATTCAAGAAACTGGCCGGCGGCGGGTATTTCAAGATCATCAACCGGGTTGTGCCCGAAGCGCTCGAAAACCTCGGCTACGGCAAGGACCAGATTGACGATATCATCCGCTACGCGGTCGGCCATGGCAGCCTCGAGAAATGCCAGTCGGTGAGCGTCAACGCGCTCAAGGACAAGGGCTTTACCGAGGAGGCGCTCACTACGCTTGGCGGCGCCCTCAAATCCGCCTTTGATATCAAGTTTGCCTTCAACCGGTTCACCCTCGGCGATGAATTCTGCAAGGACGTGCTGGGCTTCAGCGATGCGCAACTGAACGATTTCAACTTTGACATGCTGGCTGCCCTCGGTTTCAGCAAGGATGAGATCGAGCATGCCAACACCCATGTCTGCGGGGCGATGACCCTTGAAGGCGCGCCGCATCTTCAGGATGAGCATCTGGCCGTCTTTGACTGCGCCAATGCCTGCGGCAGGCTCGGCAAGCGCTTCCTCAGCGTTGACAGCCATATCACCATGATGGCCGCCGCCCAGCCTTTTATTTCCGGGGCGATCTCAAAGACGATCAACATGCCGAACAACGCCCTCATCGAAGACTGCGGCGAAGCCTATATGCTCTCCTGGCGTCTCGGGCTCAAGGCCAATGCGCTCTATCGTGACGGCTCGAAACTGAGCCAGCCTCTTTCCGCCGCCCTCGCCGACGAAGAGGATATGGAAGAGATCGAGGACATTATCGAGGCGCCGGCTGCCGCCCAGACAACCCGGATCGTGGAGAAAATCGTCGAACGTTTTGTTGCCACCCGTCACCGCCTGCCGCATCGGCGCAAGGGATACACCCAGAAAGCCATCGTCGGCGGCCACAAGGTCTATCTCCGGACCGGGGAATACGAGGACGGGAAACTGGGTGAACTCTTCATCGACATGCATAAGGAAGGGGCTGCCTTCCGGTCGCTGATGAACAACTTTGCGATCGCGGTGTCCATCGGGCTGCAATATGGCGTGCCGCTTGAGGAATATGTCGAAGCCTTCACCTTCACGCGGTTTGAACCGCAAGGCATGGTCCAGGGCAATGACATGATCAAGATGTCCACCTCCATCCTTGATTACATTTTCCGCGAGTTGGCGATCTCCTACCTTGATCGCAATGATCTCGGCCATGTCAATCCCGAAGATCTTGACGCCGGGACGACAGGTTCAGGCGAAGGCCAGTCCGATCTTGCGACGGCGACGATTTCAAGCGGGTTTGTCCGCAACCGGAATATTGTCCTGTTGCGGGCATCGGGCGATGGCAGCGTTGCCGCCGAGATGGACAATCAGCCCACCGCAAGCGCAGCCGGCAGTCAGACCACGGCCATAACTTCTGGTGCGGCGGAGATCGCCGGTGGCGGCACCGATGTCGCAACCCGGGTTCAGCAGGCGAAAATGCAAGGCTATGAAGGGGAAAACTGTTCCGAATGCGGGAATTTCACCCTGGTCCGCAACGGTACCTGCCTCAAATGCAACACCTGCGGTTCCACCACCGGATGCAGTTAAGACTGGACGAGCGACCGGAACCGGCCTTAATCTGCGGCATCTGAACACCTGGCCCCGGGCCAGACACGAAAAGGAGAATAATCGTGGCAGGAAAAATCGACGCGCGCCTGGCTGAGCTCGGCATCACCCTTCCCGATGCACCGGCACCGGCCGCCAATTACATCCCGTATGTCATTACCGGCAATCTGGTGATCATTTCAGGCCAGATTCCCATGGAAGCCGGCGCGCTGGCCGTCACCGGCTATGTCGGTGATGGCAAGGTGACCGAAGATCACGCCGTCACCGAAGCCCGCAAATGCGCCATCAATCTCCTGGCGCAACTGAAAGCCGCCACCGGCGGTGATCTTGACCGGGTGAAGCGGGTGGTCAAACTGGGCGGTTTCGTTGCCTCCGCACCTGATTTCACCAGCCAGCCAAAGGTGATCAACGCCGCCTCTGACCTGATGGTCGAGGTCTTTGGCGAGGCCGGACGCCATGCCCGGTTCGCCGTAGGCTCCAGCGCCCTGCCGCTCGGCTGTGTTGTTGAAATCGAAGGCATGTTCGAGATCGACTGAAACCGGCATGACGCCATTGCACCTGACCGCTGACGGCTTACATTCTGTCTATGGATGATGAGATCAATTCCGCGGACGCGGGCACCGTCAACTGGACGATTACGCTGAACGAAAGCATTCACGCGATCCCGGCCGAGGACTGGGATCGTTGCGCGCGTTCTGACAATCCCTTGCAGAGCCATGCCCTGCTGGCGGCGATGGAAGACAGCAGCTCGGCGGTTGCGGATACCGGCTGGCTTCCCCGGCATATCAGCCTTGCCGATCCGGATGGCCGCATCCACGGGGTGATGCCGCTTTATCTCAAATCCCATTCCTACGGCGAATATGTCTTTGACCATTCCTGGGCCAATGCCTGGCATCAGGCAGGCGGTGCCTATTACCCGAAAGCTCAATCCGCGATCCCCTTCTCCCCGGTTCCGGGGCAGCGGTTGATGGTCGAGAGCCCCTATCCGGCCGAAGCCTTCGCCGCCCTTGCGCAAGGGGCGATGGAAGCGGTGGAAGCCATGGGTCTTTCCTCGCTCCATGTCACTTTTCTGAGCGAAGACGAATCCCGTCGGCTTGCCACGCTCAACCCGGCCTGGATCAGGCGCACCGGCCTGCAGTTTCACTGGCATAATCAAGGTTATGCTGATTTTGAGGATTTCCTTGGCCGGCTTTCGTCACGCAAACGCAAGACCCTCCGGCGTGAGCGGCGCGACATTGCGCTCCGCGGGATCAGGATCCATCGCCTGACCGGCGATGATCTCCGGGCCGATCACTGGGATGCGTTCTACCGGTTCTATCTTGCAACCATCGACCGGAAATGGGGCGGTGCCTACCTCACCCGTGATTTCTTTGACCGGATCGGCGCGACCATGGCCGATAAGGTGATGCTTTTTCTGGCGGAACATGATGGGGAAATGATCGCCGGCGCGCTGAACTTCATTGGCAAGGATACGCTTTACGGACGCAACTGGGGGGCGGTGGCGGATATCCCCTTCCTTCATTTTGAAACATGTTATTATCAGGCGATTGATCTTGCCATCGAACTCGGGCTTTCCCGGGTTGAAGCAGGTGCCCAGGGGCTGCACAAGGTCCAGCGCGGTTATCTGCCCGTCATGACCTTCTCGGCCCATTACCTGAAAGATGAGGGGTTTGCCCGCGCCGTGCGCGAATTCACCAGCCGCGAAAGCCGCCAGATCCAGCGCGAAGCCGATGCGTTGAAGGGATGGTCTCCCTATCGCAACAGCGAAGACTAGGGGGGAATCGCCACCCCAAGGGCTCACCCCAAAAGGCTCAGGCTTTGGCTGATGCCTTCGCTTTTGATCTGCCTTTCGATGCCGGAGCTTTGGCGGATTTGTCTTTCGGCGTCTTGCGGGACGGGGTTTCGCTTTCAGCCGCGGTGACCACCAGCCCCGGAATATGGCCATCTTCTTCCGGCGGGGCTGTTTCGACCATGGCAAGACCGCCATCGGTCAGCCGCCCGAACAGCAGCTCTTCGGCCAGCGGCTTCTTGACATGTTCCTGCACCACCCGGCCAAGCGGACGGGCACCATACGCCGGATCATAGCCACGTTCCGCCAGCCAGTCCCGCGCGCCATCGCTCAAGGTGATGGTCACGCCGCGATCCGCGAGCTGGGCTTCGAGCTGAAGGACGAATTTATCCACCACCATCCGGACGATTTCCGGTGCCAGATTGGCAAAGGGAATAATCGCATCGAGACGGTTCCGGAATTCCGGCGAGAACGTCTTTTCGATGGCTTCGGTATCAGCCCCGGCATTGACCCCGCGATTGAAGCCGATGGCCTGTTTGCTGAGCTGCGCGGCACCGGCATTTGTCGTCATGATGATGATGACGTTGCGGAAATCGATCGTCTTGCCGTTATGGTCGGTCAGCCTGCCGTTATCCATGACCTGCAGCAGAAGGTTGAAGATATCGGGATGAGCTTTCTCAATCTCATCGAGCAGCAGCACGGCATGGGGGGTCTGGTCCACCGCATCGGTGAGAAGGCCGCCCTGATCAAAACCGACATAGCCGGGAGGGGCACCGATGAGGCGTGAAACCGAATGACGTTCCATATATTCGGACATGTCAAACCGGATCAGATTGATCCCGAGACTGTCGGCCAGCTGGCGTGCAACTTCGGTTTTGCCGACACCTGTCGGCCCGCTGAAGAGGTAGTTGCCGACGGGCTTTTCCGGCTCCCGCAGCCCGGCACGCGAAAGCTTGATGGCCGAAGCCAGCGCCACGATCGCCGCATCCTGGCCATAGACCATGCGCTTGAGATCTGTTTCAAGACTGGCCAGCGCCTGACGATCATCACGGCTGACGCTGCGTGGCGGGATTCGTGCCATGCTGGCAATCGTCGTTTCGATTTCCTTGGCCCCGATGATCTTCTTGCGGCGCGAAGGCGGCAACAGCATCTGCGCCGAGGCCGCCTCATCAATGACGTCAATCGCCTTATCGGGAAGTTTGCGATCCGTGATATACCGCGCCGAGAGATCCACCGCCGATTTCAGTGCGGCATTGGTGAAGCGGACATCATGATGCTCTTCGTAGCGAGATTTGAGGCCGGCAAGAATTTTCACCGTATCGGCGATGCTCGGCTCATTGACATCGATTTTCTGAAACCGGCGGGACAGGGCGCGGTCCTTTTCAAACCAGCCGCGAAATTCCTTATAGGTGGTGGAGCCGATACAGCGCAGGCTTCCTTCCTGGAGCGCAGGCTTGAGCAGATTGGAGGCATCCATCGCGCCGCCGCTGGTGGCACCGGCCCCGATAATCGTATGAATTTCGTCAATGAAGAGAATGGCCTGATCGTCTTCAGCCACCTGCTGCATGACGGCTTTCAGCCTTTCCTCAAAATCGCCGCGATAGCGCGTGCCTGCCAGCAGCGCCCCCATATCGAGGGAATAGATGCGGGCATCAGCCAGAACTTCCGGCACGTTGCCTTCGGCGATTTTCCTGGCCAGACCTTCGGCAATCGCGGTCTTGCCGACACCACTGTCGCCCACCAGAAGAGGATTGTTCTTGGTCCGGCGGCAGAGCACCTGAATGGTCCGGTCAACTTCGGCGCTGCGCCCGATGAGCGGGTCAATCCTGCCGTCAAGTGCCTTGGCGTTGAGATCGACGGCATAGGTTGAAAGCGCATCCTGCTTGCTGTTGATCTCATCACCGGTGGCCTCGGCGCCATCGGGGACGGATTTCTCGCCACTGAAAGCGGGGTTCTTGGCAATACCGTGGCTGATATAGCTGACGGCATCAAGCCGGGTCATGTCCTGCTGCTGCAGGGCCCATACGGCATGGCTTTCACGCTCGGCAAAAAGCGCGATCAGAACATTGGCGCCGGTGGCAACATCCCGGCCGGAGGACTGGGTGTGGATCACCGCCCGCTGCAGCACCCGCTGGAAACTCGTGGTCGGCTGTGTCTCCCCGTTGCTGCCGGCAATTCCGGACAAGGTATCGTCAATATGACGGCTGAGCTCATCCTTGAGCTGGGCGATATCCACATCACAGGCGGCCAGCACTTCAACCGCGTCGCTGTCGTCGGTGAGCGCGATCAGCAGATGCTCAAGCGTGGCGAATTCATGGCCATTGCTGGACGCCAGATCCATGGCGCGGCGGAGGGTTTCTTCAAGTTCCTGCGATAACATGGTGTTATTCCTTTTCAAGCTGCAATTGCAGCGGATGCTGGTTCTTGCGTGCCAGTTCCATCACCTGCGTTGCCTTGGTTTCGGCAACTTCATAGGTATAGACCCCGCAAACGCCGACCCCGCGCTGGTGAACATGGAGCATGATATTCGTGGCTTCCTCCTGGGATTTGCGGAAGAATTCCTGGAGCACCAGAACAACAAATTCCATGGGCGTGTAGTCATCGTTCAACATGATGACCTTATACATGGCCGGTTTTTTCGTTTTCGGCTTCGCCTTGGTGGCAAGGCCGGTTTCCGGGCCACCTGCCTTGTCGTTGTCATCACTGCCCATGCATGTGCTCCCTGACACAAAAAGTCCTGACCTGAGCTTCGAATGATTTGTCTTACCTGAATTATATTGGTATTTCTTTGATCATTAAAACCCCTAAAGGTGTCAAAATTATCTGTCCGGCGGCAGTATGCCGCGCCCGGGCGATACCCGAAGGGAGCGGTGCGACACAAAAGATGTGGTATTGAGATGATCTCTTTGACACATGATATGGTATTGGTGTATCATTTCCGCGTATGTTCGGGGGGCGCCATGAACGATCAAGGTATGTCGTCGTGAAACGTCACCTGTTCTTCCTCCCTGTTTTGTTCCTACTGGCTGTGGTGCTCACACCACAGCCTTCTTTCGCCAAATACGCCTCGATTGTTGTCAATGAGACCACCGGCAAGGTGCTGTATTCCCGCAACGCCGACAAGAAACTTTTTCCCGCCTCGCTCACCAAGGTCATGACGCTCTACCTTCTTTTTGAGGAACTCGAAGAAGGCCGGATCACGATGAATACCCGCATGAAGGTCAGCGGCGTGGCGGCGGGACGTTCGCCGTCGAAACTCGGCCTCCGCGAGGGCTCCACCATCAGGGTCGAAGATGCCATGTTTGCGCTGATCACCAAATCCGCCAACGACGTGGCTACCGTCATTGCCGAACATCTGGCGGGCACGGAACGAAAATTTGCCAGGCGCATGACACGCAAGGCCCAGGCGCTCGGCATGACACGGACAAATTTCCGCAACGCATCGGGCCTGCCGCATTCCAAGCAACATTCCACCGCCCGGGACATGGCCAGGCTCGCGATCGCCATCCGCAAGGATTTTCCGCAGTATTTCCCCTATTTCAAAACCCAGACCTACACATGGAAGGGCAAGAAGTTCAAAAATCACAATACCCTCTTGCGCAGCTTCAAAGGCGCGGATGGAATCAAGACAGGCTACACACGGGCATCCGGATTCAACCTGATCGCGACAGCGGAACGAAACGGCACGCGGCTTGTCGGCGTTGTCTTTGGTGGACGCACCGGCCCAAGCCGCGACAAGCACATGAAATACCTGCTCACGAAAGAGTTCGATGCCCTGCCGCGTTTCGAAAAGCCTGTTATCCGGCAGGCCCGGGCTCCGGCGAGGCCTAAACTGCCTGCACCGCCGCCAAAGCCGACCATTGTTGCGCTGGCCGAGGTGAAAGAGACGAAAGCCAGTGTTTCTGTTCCTGCCCGCAAACCTGAAACGGATTTACCGCCCCTGATCGACCCGGCCCCGACCGAAGCCACCGCCGAGCCAAGCTCCTGGGGTATTCAGATCGGCAGTTTTTCAAAGCGCTACAGCGCGCATGTCGCCGCCCGCAATGCCCGCCGCGTGGCTGATGAGATCATTCCCCTCCAGCCCGCGCGATTAAGTGAAGTCCGCTACGGGGAAGTGACTTTCTGGCAGGTGCAGTTTGTCGGGTTTGATGAAAACGACGCCCGGGCCGCCTGCGTGATCCTGCATCGTTCGGGCATGGCCTGTATCGTGGTGCCGTCCTCGCTTGCCTGAAACAGACGGTGACGATCTTCAACCTGCTGATCCCTCATCGGCTGATCTCATCCGGCTGGCATCCCGCCTGATTTTTTCTGCCGCAACGACAGAATCTTCTTGCAAGATGAATACTGTTCGGTATTCTATTAGAAATTGTTTATACGCAGACCTTACCCATGGTCTTTTCCTACGATTAGCATACGGAGTCTGTCATGACCATTTCTTCTTCCGCTGATCCGTCAGCCCCCCGCAAGAGCAAGAGAGGCGGTGCCCGCCCCGGCGCCGGGCGGCCGAAGGGCCAGGGGCCTTACGGCGAAGCCACCAAACCTGTCCGCATCCCCATCAGCATGGTGGATAATGTGCTGAACTATATCAACAAGGGCAGTCATGCCCTGCCGTTGTTCAGTTGTGCGGTGGCGGCCGGGTTCCCTTCACCGGCGGATGATCACCTCGAAGGCAGCCTCGACCTGAATGAGCATCTGATCAAGCGTCCGTCGGCGACCTTCTTTGTCCGGGTCAGCGGCGATTCCATGATCAAGGCAGGCATTCATGAAGATGATATCCTGGTGGTGGACCGCAGTCTTGAGCCGCGGCATGGCAAGATTGTCATCGCCGCCATCGATGGCCAGCTCACCGTCAAGCGGCTTCATCGCAAGGGCAGCCAGACCCTGCTCATGCCGGAAAACGATGCCTATGCCCCGATCGCCGTTGCCGATGACAACGACATGGTGATCTGGGGGGTGGTGACCAGCGTCATCCATCAGGTCTGATCTGCCCCGTTCTTCCGGGTTTCATCTTCACTCACTGCGCCGGATTGCGCCATGCCCTGCTACGCTCTTGTTGACTGCAACAACTTCTACGCTTCCTGTGAGCGGGTGTTTCAGCCCCGGCTCATCGGCCGGCCGGTGGTGGTGCTGTCGAACAACGATGGCTGTATCATCGCCCGATCCGATGAAGCCAAGGCGCTGGGCGTGCCCATGGGTGCCCCGCTCCATGAATACGAGTCGTTGCTGAAGCGTCACCAGGTGGCGGTGTTCTCATCGAATTACGCGCTTTACGGGGATATATCGGCCCGGGTGATGGATCAGCTCACCTTCTTCACCCCGGATGTGGAAGTCTACTCGATCGATGAGGCCTTTCTCGGCCTTGACGGGTTCGCCCCGGCCATGCTGCCGGATCACATGCGTCATCTCCGCCGGTCAATCCGGCAGTGGACGGGCATCCCGGTATCCGTCGGGGTGGCGCCGACCAAGACGCTGGCCAAACTCGCCAACCGGATTGCCAAGAAATACACCTCCGATGGCGTTTATGTCATGGACGACCCCGGGTTGATGACCCGAATCCTCGGGGATATCGACGTTGAGGATATCTGGGGGATATCGAAACGCTGGGGGGCACGGCTCCGGCAGATGGGCATCGGCACCGCGCTCCAGCTCAGGCAGGCCAGCCCACGCCAGATCCGGCAGGCACTGTCGGTGGTGGGGGAACGCATCGTGCATGAACTCAACGGCCGGTCCTGCCTCGAGCTTGAAGAGGTTCAGCCACGCAAGACCATCATGTCCTCACGCAGTTTCGGCACCATGATCAGCGATAAGGCCAGTCTCGAGCAGGCTGTTGCAAGCCATACCGCACGGGCGGCGGAAAAGCTCCGGCGACAACGCTCCCGTGCCGGGGGCATTTACGTCTTCATCCGCACCAACCGCTTCCGCCAGCAGGATCCGCAATACAGCAACGCCGCCATGGTGGGGATGGATGAAGCCACGAGCGACACGGCCCGGCTTATCCAGGCAGCGATGGGCGCGCTCCGGCATCTGTGGCGGCCCGGTTATCGCTATCATAAAGCCGGTGTCATGCTGACCGAACTGGTGGATGATCACGGCGATCAGGCAAGTCTCTTCCGGACAAGCCTCTATGCCAGCGGACGGGACATGGCGGCCGAACGCCAGGCCAGCGATCGCCGCATGGCGGCCCTTGACCAGATCAATACCGCCATGGGTCAGGGAACGCTGTTCCATGCCGCCGAAGGCCTCACCCCCAGGGGCCGTCACGATAAAACCCGCCACCACCTCATGCCGAAAGCCGAACGCTGGCGCATGCGATCGCGGTTCAAGTCACCTGCCTACACCACCCGGTGGAGTGATCTTGTCCGTGTCCGCTAGGGCGCGGCGGCAGGGGCGCGGCTATCCGCGGGGCAGTTCGGTTTCCACCAGACGCACCCAGTAGCTGGCGCCAAGTGGCAGCAGTTCATCATTGAAGTCATAGCCGGTGTTATGCAGCATCGCGCCTTCGCCACCGCCGCCAGCGCCAAGCCAGATATAGGCCCCGGGCTTTTCTTCAAGCATATAGGAGAAATCTTCGGAAGCCATGGACGGCGGCGCATCGAAAATCACGGCATCAGGGCCAAGCACTTCTTCGGCGATCCGGGCCGCGCGCTCGGCTTCGGCCGGATGATTGATCGTGGGCGGGTAGCCGGCCTCCCAGTCAAAGGTCATGCTGCAGTCATGGGCGGCGGCGATGCTTGCCGCGAGATGACGGAGCTTATTCTGGATGAAGGCCCCGGTTTCGTGGCGGACATAGCGTGCCGTGCCGACTATCTCTGCTGTATCGGGAATCACGTTATGGGTGGAGCCGGCGTGAAACTGCGTGACCGAAACAACGGCCGGATCAATCGGGTCTATCCGGCGTGAGACCAGTGTCTGCATCGCCTGCACGAGGGCAGTGCCGGTGACGATCGCATCAAGCGTTGTATGCGGCATGGCGGCGTGACCACCCCGGCCTGTCAAGGTGATGGTGAACATATCCGCCGCCGCCATCGAAGGCCCGCGCTGCACCACCATCTTGCCGACATCAAGACCAGGCCAGTTATGCATGCCCCAGACCGTTTCCATCTTGAACTGCTGAAATATCCCATCGTCAATCATGGCCTTGCCGCCGGCGCCGCCTTCTTCGGCAGGCTGAAAGATAAGCGCAACCGTGCCGTCGAAATTCCGGGTTTCAGCGAGGTATTCCGCCGCCCCCAGAAGCATCGCCGTATGACCGTCATGGCCGCAGGCATGCATCCGTCCCGGGTTCTGCGAGACGTGTTCAAAACTGTTTTCTTCGGTCATCGGCAAGGCATCGATATCCGCGCGCAGGCCGATCATGCCCGACGAGCTTCCCTGCCCCCGGATAATCCCGATCACGCCGGTTTTACCCATGCCCCGATGGACTTCAATCCCGAAAGAGGCAAGTTTTTCAGCAATGAAATCCGAGGTCCATTGCTCCTCATACCCGAGTTCCGGGTGCTGATGCAGCTCACGCCGCCAGGCGGTCATTTCATCGTGGCGATCCGCGAGGGTATTGAGAACAGGCATAAACGCTCCTCTGATACGGTGGCATGCCGGATAGCTGGCACGGGATAATATACTCCTCCCGGATGATCTTGTCCAAGCCGCTGCCGCACCTTCCTGATCTGGCCAAATTGTCGCAATACTGCCACCATCTGGCAAGCTGTGCTAAAACATGCAAAATATATGTCGGAAGCATGAAAACCCGTGTCGTTGCCAAGATAGGGAAAATTCCGGCTTTCGGTCACATTACGTCCATATTCCGGCAGGAGCCGGATCAACAGGGGAGATGGCTTCATGGCTGAAACACCGAACAGGGGTGCACGCGGTCTTCCGGGTGGCAAGCCGAAATATTCGATTTTCTCGCTGGCGCGCAACGCCGCCTCCTATCATCAGGACTGGCAGCGGGCATGGCGCGCCCCTGAACCCAAGGCGGAATATGATGCCGTGATTGTGGGCGGCGGCGGCCACGGCCTTGCCACGGCCTATTACCTTGCCGCGGTACATGGCATGACCAATATCGCCGTGGTGGAAAAGGGCTGGCTCGGCGGCGGCAATACCGGCCGGAACACCACCATCATCCGTTCCAACTACATGTGGGATGAAAGCGCGGCCATCTATGATCACGCGCTCAAACTCTGGGAAGGCATGTCGCAGGACCTGAACTTCAACGTCATGTTCAGCCAGCGCGGCGTGCTGACCATCGCCCATAGCGAACACGAGTTGCGCGAAATGTCGCGGCGGGTGCATGCGATCCGGCTCAACGGCATCGACAGCGATGTGCTCGGCCCCGCCGAGATCAAGGCCTTTGTGCCGACGATCAATATCGACCCGACGATCCGTTATCCGGTGATGGGCGGCTTCCTCCAGCGCCGGGGCGGCACCGCGCGTCACGACGCCGTTGCCTGGGGTTATGCCCGGGCGGCCGATGATCTGGGTGTCGATATCATCCAGAACTGCGAGGTCACCGGCCTCCGCCGCAAAGCCGGACGGATCGAAGGCATTGAAACAACACGCGGGTTCATCAAGACACCCAAGGTGGGATGCGTCGTCGCCGGGCATTGCTCGGTGCTGGCGGCGATGGCGGATATCCGCCTGCCGATTGCCAGCCGCCCGCTGCAGGCCCTTGTATCCGAGCCGATCAAGCCGGTGCTTGATACGGTGATCATGTCGAACGCCGTGCATATGTATATCAGCCAGTCCGACAAGGGCGAAATGGTGCTCGGCGCCGGGGTGGACAAATACAATTCCTACGCCCAGCGCGGCTCCTTCCCGGTGCCGGAACACATGATCGCGGCCGCGGTTGAGCTCTTCCCCATTCTGTCGCGCCTCAGGATGCTGCGTCACTGGGGCGGTATCGTCGATACATGCCCGGATGCCTCGCCCATCATTTCCAGAACAGAGGTGAACGGGCTCTATTTCAACTGCGGCTGGGGGACCGGCGGCTTCAAGGCGACGCCTGGCTCCGGTCATGTCTTTGCCGATCTCATTGCCAATGACCGCCCCAACGCGATTGCGGCGCCCTATTCGCTGGACCGGTTCCAGACCGGGCTCCTGATCGATGAACATGGCGCGGCCGGTGTGGCCCATTAGAACCTGATGGCTTGAAGGGAGTTTGCGATGCTGCTGATCACGTGCCCTCACTGTGGCGAACGCGACGAAGTTGAATTTACCTGTGGCGGGGAGGCCCATATCCTCCGGCCTCTGGCTGAAAACGCCATCACCGATGCCGAATTTGCGGATTATCTGTTCCTCCGGGAAAACACCAAAGGCGTGTTTCTGGAACGCTGGCGCCATGCCGCCGGATGCCGCCGCTGGTTCAACATGGCAAGAGATACCGTGACCCATGAGATCATCGAGATCTATCCCATGGGGGCGCTGCCTCAAAGCGAAGCTGGCAAAAAAGCCTATGAGATCAACTGGCGCCGCAAGACCGCGGCGGAAGCTGCCGCAAGACCTTCCGGCAAAGGGAAGAAAGCATGATGAAGAGATCAACACTGAACGCGGGTTCCATGCGCCTTCAATCCGGTGGGCGGATCAATCGTGATCGGCTGATCCCCTTTACATTCGATGGCAGGACCTATGCCGGTTTCGAGGGCGATACCCTCGCCTCGGCCCTGCTTGCCCATGACGTGCATCTGGTCGGGCGCAGTTTCAAATATCATCGCCCGCGGGGGATCATGTCGGCGGGCAGCGAAGAGCCGAACGCGCTTATCCGTCTCGGCGAAGGGGCACGGATTGAACCAAACCTCCGCGCCACCCAGATTGAGCTCTACCCCGATCTGAAAAGCGAAAGCCAGAACAGATGGCCATCGCTGCATTTCGATATCGGTGCGATCAATTCGTTTTTCCATCGCCTGCTTCCGGCCGCTTTCTATTACAAGACCTTCATGTGGCCCGCCAATATGTGGATGACCTATGAGCATTTCATCCGCCGGGCGGCCGGCCTCGGCAAGGCGGCAACCGATCACGACGATCCGGACAGGTATGAGAAAACCCACGCCCATGCCGATGTGCTTGTTGCCGGTGGCGGCGCAAGCGGATTGATGGCTGCACTGGCAGCGGGGCGGGCGGGGGCGCGCGTCATTCTCGCCGATGAGCAGAACGAGTTCGGCGGCTGGCTTCTTTCTGAAACCGACACCGCGGTTGACGGCAAGCCGGGCGCGGACTGGGTTCAGGAAATCACCGCCGAGCTTTCCTCCCTGCCAAATGTCACCCTGCTGCCACGGACGACGGTCTTTGCCTATATGGACCACAACTACCTGACGCTGATGGAACGGGTGACCGACCATCTCGGCGCAACCCCGGCGCATCTGCCGCGGCAGCGCCTTTGGAAGGTGCGGGCCGGAAATGTCGTGCTGGCCCAGGGCTGCCATGAACGGCCGCTTGTTTTCGGCGGCAATGATCTGCCCGGGGTGATGCTTTCGGGTGCTGTCCGCAGTTATGTCAACCGCTACGCTGTTGCCCCGGGGCGGCGCGCGGTGGTGGTGACGAATAACGATGATGCGTATCGCACTGCCCTTGCGCTGGCTGATGCCGGGGTCTATATCCGCGCCATCATCGACATGCGCCCGGCGCCCGGCACGTCGCTCGTTACCGAAGCGATCCGTCGCGGGATCGATGTTCATACCGGCCATGCCGTGCTGGAAGCGGTGGGCAATCATCGGGTCAGCCGCATCAAGGCTGCCCGCATCAACCCCCGCACCGCCGAAGTGGACGGGGACATGTTCTATATTGACTGCGATCTGCTCGCCATGTCCGGCGGGTTCACCCCGATTGTCAACCTGCACAGCCAGGCCCGCGGCAAGCTTTCCTGGAACGAAAAGCATCTCTGCTTTGTGCCGTCGACCTACCATGAAGCCGCGCAGTCCGTGGGGGCATGCAACGGCACGTTCGACCTTGCCCGGGCGATGGATGAAGGCGCCAAAGCCGGTGCCGCGGCCGCGGAAAACCGGGGATTTTCCGGCCATGTTCCTGCCTGCCCTGCGGTTGAAGCTCCGGCGCAGGAATACACGCCGCAAGCGCTCTGGAAAGTTCCGACCGATGCCAGTCCGGGCGCCGGGCCCAAAGCCTTCATCGACTTCCAGAACGATGTCACCGCCAACGATATCAAACTGGCTGTCCGCGAAGGATATCATTCGGTGGAGCATGTCAAGCGCTACACCACCAACGGGATGGCCACCGATCAGGGCAAGACCTCGAATATCAATGCCCTCGGGATTATCGCCGATCAGCTGGATGACGAGATCCCCAATGTCGGCACGACCACCTTCCGTCTTCCCTACACGCCATCGTCCCTCGGGGCGATTGCCGGGCGGGATATCAAGAATCTGTTCGATCCCATCCGCCTCACCCGCATGAATGAATGGCACGAAGCCCAAGGCGCGAGGTTTGAGCATGTCGGTCAGTGGATGCGGGCCTGGTACTACCCCAAGCCCGGGGAAGACATGAAGGCTGCCGTCAACAGAGAGGTGAAGGCCGCCCGCACCACCGCCGGCATCCTCGATGCCTCGACCCTCGGCAAGATCGATATCCGCGGCAAGGATGCCGCCGAATTCCTCAATCGCGTCTATACCAACGCCTGGCTTAAACTGCCCGTGGGCAAGTGCCGCTATGGCCTGATGCTGAAAGATGACGGCATGGTCATGGATGACGGGGTGACATCCCGGCTCGGGGAAACTCATTTCCATATGACCACCACCACCGGCGGGGCCGCAAGGATGCTGGACTGGCTTGAGGAATGGCACCAGACGGAATGGCCGGAACTTGAAGTCTATATGACCAGCGTAACCGAACAATGGTCGGTGGCCACGGTCTCAGGGCCGAACGCAAGATTGATCCTCGAGAAAGCCGGATGTTCCGTCCCTCTCAGCGATGAAGCTTTCCCGTTCATGTCCTTCCGTGAAGGGACAATCTCGGGCCTGCCGGTACGGATCTTCCGCATTTCCTTTACCGGCGAGCTCAGTTTTGAGATCAACACCCCGGCCCGGCTCGGCCTTGCCTTGTGGAAAAATCTCATGGCCGCCGGCGAGGACCATGGCCTGACCGCTTACGGCACCGAAGCGATGCATGTATTGCGGGCGGAAAAGGGCTTCATCATTGTGGGGCAGGAAACCGATGGATCGGTTACCCCCCATGATCTCGGCATGGACTGGATCATTTCCAAGGCCAAGGCCGACTTCATCGGCAAACGCGCGCTGGAACGTCAAAGCATGAGTTTCACCAACAGAAAACAGCTGGTGGGACTGGTTACCGAAAACCCCGAAGAGGTCATACCCGAAGGTGCCCATGCCGTGCTTGACCCGAACGAGCCCATGCCCATGACCATGCTCGGGCAGGTGACGTCATCCTACTACTCCCCCAATCTCGGGCATTCGATCGCAATGGCCATGCTCAAGGGCGGCCATGCGATGAAAGGCCAGACCGTCTGGTTCCCGATGATTGATGGACGTCCACCTATCAAGGCCAGGATTACCGATACGGTTTTCTATGACCCCAAAGGAGAAAAGATCAATGGCTAACCTCAGGAATATTCCCGGGCAATCCGCCCTGCGCGGCCTGCCAGAAACGAGCGCGCCTTGCCTGGACGGCTCGGCTGGCGCAACGATCATCCGCGATACCGGGGTGAGCGACAAGATCAACCTGCGGGCCTCGCCGGATAACATGGCTCTTCGTCGCGCCGTCAAGCGCAGCGTCGGCACCGATCTGCCCCTTGATGCAAACACCTTTGCCGCCGCCGGTGACCGCATGGTGATCTGGCTCGGCCCGGATGAATGGATGATCATGGCGGAAAACGGGGCGGCGCCATCGATCATCGCCGAATGCGACACGCCCGAGGCCGGGCACGTTGCCGCGACCGATGTCAGCGATGCGATCGGTGCGGTGACCATGAAAGGCCCGCATGTGCGGGCGGTGCTGGCCAAGCATTGCGGGCTGGATTTTCACCACGAAGCCTTCACGCCGGGCATGGCGCAGCAGAGCCTGCTTTCCCATGCCGGGGTGACGATTGCATGTCTCAAGACAGATTGTTTTCTTGTCATCGGGCGGTCAAGCTTCATGCCCTATATCGTGGCGCTGATGCAGGATGCCTCCATCGAATTTGGTTTTGATTATCACGCCGCCTGAATGGGGCCAGCCCGGATTCTGGCCCATATCAGAAAAAAACCGGGGCAATGACCCCGGTTTTTTGTGGCCGCGATTATCGGCAGATCAATATTCGGCGTCAGGCAACTCTTCCATGCGCTTGGCCTTGAACGCCTGCAGGGCCTCATCGATTGCCGGGTCAAGCGCCGGGGCCTCGTATTCGGCCAGCATCTGCCTTGCCTTGTTTTCCGCCCTTTTCGCGCTTTCGATATAGCCTTCGGAACTCCATTGCTCAAAGGTGTTGTTATCCGCCATTTCCGACCGCCAGAAAGCGTTTTCAAAATTGGCCTGGGTATGGCTTGAACCGAGGAAATGCTTGCCCGGGCCGGTTTCACGGATAGCATCCATTGCCTGGCCGTTTTCAGAGATATCAATACCGCCCACCATGCGTCCCATCATGGTCAGCTGATCGGCATCAAGGATGAGTTTGCGGAAGTCAGAAACAAGCCCGCCTTCCATCCAGCCTGCCGCATGGAGCACGAAATTCACCCCGCCAAGGACCGTCGGCGTGATCGTATGCGCGCTTTCATACGCGGCCTGGGCATCGGCGGTCTTGGCTGCTGTCAGCGATCCGCCGGAACGGAAAGGCACCCCGAGACGGCGGGCAAGCTTGGCGCATCCATAGAGCACCATGGCAGGTTCGGGGGTGCCGAAGGTCGGCGCGCCTGTCTGCATCGACATCGATGAGGCAAAAGAGCCGAATATCACCGGCGTGCCGGGATTGATGAGCTGGGCAAAGGCAATTCCGCTCATGGCTTCGGCCAGTGTCTGGGCCAGCGTGCCGGCAACCGATACAGGCGACATCGCCCCGGCCAGGATGAACGGCGCGGTGATCACCGCCTGCCCGGTCCGGGCATAGGCCTTGAGGGCGCCAAGCATCGTCTCATCCCAGGTCATCGGGGAATTGGCGTTGATCAGGCTGGTCATCACCGCGTTCTGATTGACGAAATCCTCCCCGAAGAGAATCTTCGACATGGCGATGCTGTCTTTGGCCCTCTCCGCCGAGGTCACCGATCCCATATAGGGTTTGTCGGAATATTTCATATGCGTATAGATCATCTCGAGGTGACGTTTCGGCACCGGCAGATCCACCGGCTCACAGACCGTGCCGCCGGAATGATGCAGGCCGGGATGCATATAGACGATTTTCACGATATTGCGGAAATCCTCGATCGTTGCATAGCGGCGCTCACCTTCAAGATCACGGATGAAGGGCGGGCCATAAACCGGGGCGAAAACCGTGTTGTTTCCGCCGATCACCACCGATCTTTCAGGGTTGCGGGCATGCTGGGTGAACTCGGACGGAGCTCTTTTGCATAATTCCCGGCACATGCCGCGCGGGAAATGGACGCGCTCACCTTGGACATCCGCCCCGGCATCTTTGAGGATGGCAAGAGCTTCGGGATCATCCTTGAAATCAATGCCGATCTCTTCGAGGATGGTCTCGGCGTTGTTTTCAATGATCTCGGCGCCTTCATCGGAAAGCACATCAAACACCGGCATGTTGCGGGTGATATAAGGCCTGGACATGGCCCCTGATGCAGCACGGATGGCACGGCGGGCATCTCGACCACCTCCACGGCGGGAACGACGTTCAGTTTCTTTTGCTTCGGTCATGATATGATCCTGTCTGATCGTTTTCTGTTAGACTGCTTCAGGCTTTCAGCCGCTCGTTTTCAGGGTCAAACGGGCTTTCAGGAATTATTTCCGCTTCATACCTTTTGCCGAGAATATCAATCTCAAACCGGGTGCCTTCCGCATCAAGGGCGGGCGGCACCATGGCCATGGCAAGCGATTTGCCGATCCGGAACCCGTAATTGCCGGATGTCGCCCGGCCGACCATCTCCCCATTGTGATAGATCGGGTTGCCGCCAATGGCATCGGCGTCATCAACACCCCTGACCTCAAGCGTCACGAGGCTGTTGGCAAAACCTTTCTGCTGCCAGGACACCAGATTATCCCGGCCGATGAAATCACCCTTGTTGGGATGAACAAAGCGTTCAAGATGGGATTCAAGGGCGGCGTATTCGATCGAAAGTTCGGTGCCGACCATGCGGTAGGATTTTTCTATCCGCATGCAGTCCATGGCCCTGATGCCAAACGGCTTCAGCCCCAGATCACCCCCCGCTGCCATGAGGGTATCGAAAATATGATTCTGGCACTCGATCGGGTGATGGAGCTCCCAGCCAAGCTCACCGACGAAATTGACCCGTGCGGCAAGGCTCGGGGCATGGCCGACATTGACCCATTGCGATGAAAGCCAGGGGAAGGCCTCGTTCGAGTAATCAAAGCGCGGCGATACCCGCTCCATCAGCGTCCTTGCCTTTGGCCCTGCCACCACCAGCACGCCCATGGAATTGGTCAGATTCTGGAATTGAACCGAACCGTCTTCGGGCATGTGCTTGCGGATCCAGTCATGGTCCACGCTCTGTAGCGCACCGGCGGAAACGACATAGAAGGACTGGTCGTTTTCGCGGATGATGGTGAACTCGGAATGCACTCCGCCCGATGGCGCCAGCGCATGGCAGAGATTGACCCGGCCAACCTTTTTCGGCACGCGATTGGCGATGAGATGGTCAAGGAAGGCTTCCGCGCCGGGGCCTGAAATGCGCGCCTTGGCAAAGGCGGACATATCGAGAAGGCCGACATTTTCGGTGGTGTTGCGGACTTCATTGCCGACATGTTCAAACCAGTTGGACCGCCGGAAGGACCAGTGATCTTCCCGGGCAACACCTTCGGGCGCAAACCAGTTGGCACGTTCCCAGCCGAATTTCTGCCCGAATACCGCGCCAAGATCCTTCAGCCGGTCATAAGAGGGTGCTGTCCGCAGCGGACGGGCGGCTTCACGCTCTTCATCCGGATAATGGATGGTGAAGACATTGGCGTAAGCTTCCTCGTTCTTGGTGATGAGATAGCTTTCGGTGGCGTAGGAGCCGAAACGGCGCGGGTCCACCCCGGTCATGTCGATGGTGGGCTCGCCTTCCACCATCCATTCCGCCAGCTGCCAGCCAGCACCGCCGGCGGCGGTCACGCCGAAGGAATGGCCCTCTGAAAGCCAGAAATTGCGCAGGCCCGGCGCCGGACCGATGATCGGGTTGCCGTCCGGGGTATAGGCTATCGCCCCGTTATAGACACGTTTCACCCCGACCTCACCGAAAACCGGCACCCGCATCATCGCGCTTTCGATATGCTGTTCGATCCGCTCAAGATCTTCCTGGAAAAGTTCGTATTCGGAATCCTCGCTCGGCCCGTCGATGTAACAGGCAGGCGCGCCGCTTTCATAGGGGCCGAGGATCAGCCCGCCGGCTTCCTCGCGCAGGTACCAGCCGTTATCGCTGTCACGCAGAACCCCCATTTCCGGCTCACCCGCGGCGTGGCGTGCCTTGATCTCGGGGTGAGGTTCGGTGACGATATACTGGTGCTCAACCGGAATGACCGGCACATTGAGCCCCACCATGGCGCCGGTCTTGCGGGCGAAATTGCCGGTGCAGGAGACAATATGCTCACAGGTCACCGTGCCCTTGTCGGTGACGACTTCCCACTCACCGGATGGTGTCTGGTTGATGGCGGTCACGGTGGTGTTACGGTAGATCGTGGCGCCGCGATCCCGGGCTCCTTTTGCCATGGCCTGGGTCAGATCCGCCGGCTGGATATATCCATCGCCGGGATGCTGGATCGCGCCAAGAAGGCCTTCGGTGTTGCAGAGGGGCCAGACTTCCTTGACCTGATCAGGCGTGAGCCGCCTGACCTCAACCCCGATCGTATCAGCCACCCCGGCATATTGCATATATTCGTCCCACCGGTCGGGGGTGGAGGCAAGACGGATATTGCTGACATTGCGGAAGCCGACATTCATGCCGGTCTCTTTTTCCAGTTCCTGATAGAACCTGACCGAATACTTATGCACCTGACCGACGGAATAGGACATGTTGAACAAGGGCAACAGACCGGCCGCATGCCAGGTCGAGCCTGATGTCAATTCCTTGCGCTCAATGAGGATACTGTCCGTCCAGCCTTTCTTTGCCAGATGGTAGAGCATGGATACCCCGACGACACCGCCACCGATCACAACAGCACGAGCCTGCGTTTTCATCAATCATCTCCCTGATGCCAAAACATGGCCGTGGAACCCCACAGCGAATATATCTGAATTGAGCCTATTTTATAAATTTCAGGCCTTAAAAAGCGTCCATCAAGCGACCAAATCCGGCCTAAAAAAGCATCACCCGCCTGCCGATTGCCGACATTCCGGACCATTTGACCAGAGAGATGGCGTTGGGCGGCCAGGTCCCGGTCAACCTTCCTTCAGGGATAGAGGCGCGCCGAGGTCCAGCCATCGCCTTCTTTCAGCATCCGGAAACGGTCATGCAGCCTTGATTCCCCATCCATCCAGAACTCGAATTCATGGGGGGTCAGCCTGTACCCGCCCCAATAGGGCGGCCGCGGCGGGGCCTCAGGATAGGTGTTGCCGAATTCCTCAACACGGCCCGCAAGCACCTCCCGGCTTTCAAGGGGTTTTGACTGATCCGATGCCCATGCCCCGATGCGGCTGCCATAGGGGCGCGAATGGTAATATTCATCCGAAAGCGCCTCTTGAAGACGGCTGACCGCACCCACCAGCCTGATCTGCCGGCGCAGGGATTTCCAGTGAAAACACATCGCCGCCTTGCCGGTTGCGTCAAGCTCTCCAGCCTTGCGGCTGGTATAATTGGTATAGAAATGGACCGAATGATCATCACGGCCCTTCATCAGCACCATCCGCACCGAGGGCCAGCCCTTATCGGAAACCGACGCCAGCGCCACGGCGTTCGCATCATTCGCCTCGGATGCTTCGGCATCCTTCATCCAGCTGTCCAGGAGCTCAAAGGGGTTTTTTCCGCTTGGGTCGAACATGATACTGCCTCTCTTCTTCCTCTTATATACATAATAGCCGAAGATCAGGATAGCACCATCGGTTCCGGCTTTCCTGAAATGGCAAAAGGACGCAAGGCAACCGCTTGACGCGACAAAGATGCCTTAAACCTATCCTTAAGGATATTGTCTTATGATTGCCATAATCCCCGGACATAATGCATAATAAAGATGGCTTCTAACAGTGGAGAAAACCATGCGACGGACACTTGCTGCAATGACTTGCGCCATGCTTTGCTTGCCCGGCATTGCCGCGGCAAACCAGACAACCGTGACCACGGTTGTCGGATATGTTGACAGTGTTGAGGTGCTGACCTCTTCTTATATCCGCAAAACCCCGGCCGAAGAAAAGGTCTGCGGGGTTGAAGAGGTGCCGATCTATGCCGGCCAGGAAGAAGATAGCGGCATTGGCGGGCTCATCATCGGCGGGCTGATCGGCTCGGCGGTGGGGAATGCTGCCAGCGACAAGGATGGGGCTGGCACCTTCGGTGCCGTAACCGGGGCGCTGATCGGCCATGATCAGGCCAAAAAGAACTCCAAGAAGGGAAAGATCGTCGGCTATAAACAGCAGGACGTCTGTACCATCCGCCAGGTTGTCCGTGAAGAACGGATCGAAGAGATCAGCGGCTACCGGCTGAAGATCAGCGTCGATGGCGAACATCTGACCCTGAAAAGCAGCCGCAGCTACAACGCCGGCGACAGCATCAGCATTCGCAAGCAGACCACCTATTCGATCAACTAGAATAGGGGGGGAAAGCTGACCCTTGCTGACACCGCCGGGGCGGTGTAGATTGATTTTGTGAAATTATCGATACATCGTCACGATGGATTTTTGAGGGCGACATGGCACAGGAATCAAATCTTCTGCAGGGGAAAAAAGGACTGATCATGGGGGTGGCCAATGACCGGTCGATCGGCTGGGGCATTGCTCATGCCGCGCATCTTGCCGGGGCGGAACTGGCCTTCACCTATCAGGGCGAAGCGCTGGGGAAACGTGTTATCCCGCTTGCGGAATCCGTTGGATCTTCCCTTGTCCTGCCTTGCGATGTGACCGACGAGGCCAGCGTCGACGACGTGTTCGAGAAGATCGGCGACGCCTGGGGCAAGATCGATTTCGTCGTCCATGCCATCGCCTATTCCGACAAGGATGAACTCAAGGGCCAGTATGTGGAAACCACCCGCTCCAATTTCATCAATACCATGGATATTTCGGTCTATTCCTTCACTGCCGTAGCGCGGCGGGCAGCGGCGATCATGAACGATGGCGGCTCCATGCTGACCCTGACCTATTATGGCGCCGAACGGGTCATGCCGCATTACAATGTCATGGGCGTGGCCAAGGCCGCGCTCGAAGCTTCGGTGCGGTATCTGGCGGTGGATCTCGGCGGCCGCAACATCCGGGTCAACGGGCTTTCGGCAGGCCCCATCAAGACTCTTGCCGCCTCGGGGATCGGCGATTTCCGCTATATCCTGAAATGGAACGAGTACAACTCCCCCCTGAAAAGAAACGTCACGCTTGACGATGTCGGCGGCGCAGGAGTGTACCTGCTTTCCGATCTTTCAAGCGGTGTGTCGGGCGAAACCCATCATGTGGATTGCGGCTATCATGTCGTCGGCATGAAGGCGGTGGATGCCCCGGACATATCAGTGGTCTAGATCATGGCAGATAACAGTTTCGGCACGCTTTTCCGCATTACGACATTCGGGGAAAGCCACGGCCCGGCCATCGGCTGTATCGTTGACGGGGTGCCGCCGCAAATCCCGCTGGATGAAACCGATATCCAGCCTTTCCTTGATCGCCGCAAGCCCGGCACTTCCCGTTTCGTCACCCAGCGCAAAGAGGCCGATCAGGTCCGGATTCTCTCCGGCGTGTTCGAAGGCGCAACCACCGGCACGCCGATCATGCTCATGATCGAGAATACCGACCAGCGCTCCAGGGATTATGGCGAGATTGCCAACACCTACCGGCCCGGCCATGCCGATTACACCTATATCGCCAAATACGGCATCCGTGATTATCGCGGCGGCGGCCGCTCTTCGGCCCGGGAAACCGCCTCACGGGTTGCCGCGGGCGCTCTTGCACGCAAGATCCTCGCGCTTAAACTCGGCAGCGGGTTCAGGATCAACGGCGCGGTGGTGAAAATCGGCCCGCATGAGATTAATCGCGCCAACTGGTCCTGGGATGAATGCAGCCGCAACCCCTTTTTCTCCCCTGATCCCGAGATTGTTCCGGTATGGGAGAATTTCCTTGATAAAACGCGCAAATCAGGATCATCGGCCGGCGCGGTCATCGAAGTGGTTGCTGATGGTGTTCCGGCCGGGCTCGGGGGGCCTGTCTACAACAAACTTGATGCCGAACTCGCTTCTGCCATGATGTCGATCAACGCCGTCAAGGGGGTGGAGATCGGCAGCGGATTTGACCTCGCCCATATCCCCGGGACGGAAGCCGGCGACGAGATGCGACTCAATGACGATGGCCGGCCGGTGTTTTCCTCAAATCATGCGGGCGGCATCCTCGGCGGTATTTCAAGTGGCCAGCCGGTGATCTGCCGGTTTGTCGTCAAGCCCACAAGCTCGATCCTGACACCGCGCCAGACCATCACCGAAGATGGACGGGAAACCGATGTCGTGACCAAAGGTCGTCATGATCCTTGCGTCGGCATTCGCGCGGTGCCGATCGGCGAAGCGATGATGGCGATTGTTCTCCTCGATCAGCTGATGCGGCATGAGGCGCAATGCGGCCCGATCAGGGGCTGACCGCCACGATCACGAACTCCCTGTTGCCTTCGGGGCCGGTAATCGGCGAGGGGACAATCCCCCTCACCTGCCAGCCCATCTCTTGCTCCAGCCAGCCGGAAATATCATCCTGCACCGCCTGATGGAGGGCCGGATCACGAACAACACCGCCCTTGCCGACCTGGCCGCGGCCTACCTCGAACTGAGGCTTGATCAACGCCGCCAGCCACGCCCCGGGCCGCGCCAGCGCCATGCTGGCCGGAAGCACTTTCCTGAGGGAGATGAACGAGGCATCACAGACAATGATATCCGGTGCATGCGGGATGATTTCAGCGGTCAGGTGGCGGGCGTTGGTTTTCTCCAGCACCACCACCCGGTCATCCTGACGCAAGGACCAGTCCAGCTGGCCATGGCCGACATCGACCGCATAGACAAGCTCGGCGCCCTCACGAAGAAGCACATCGGTAAACCCGCCCGTGCTGGCCCCGACATCGATGGCAATGGCGCCGTTGGCGGTGAAATCGTCAAAATGTTCAAACGCCGCGGCCAGTTTCAGCCCGCCGCGGGAGACATAAGGATGATCCTTGCCTTTGAGGCGCAAGGGCGCGTTGTGATCAATTCTGGTTCCGGGTTTGTCGAGCCGCCGGTCATCGCTGAGGACGAGTCCCGCCAGAATCATGGCCTGGGCCTTTTCACGACTGGGGGCAAGTCCGCGCTCCACCAACAGCACGTCAAGCCTCTCTTTGCGGTTGGGTTTCACGCCTCGCCCATTGCTCAGCGCCGGGACAGGGCCGCCAGCTTTGTCTCGTCAAGCCCGAGCAGGGATGATGCCGCCGCCAGAATTCCGCCTGCATCGAGCCCCGCCTCTTTGAGCTGGCCGTCCTGGCTGTTGTGATCGATGAGCTTGTCCGGCATCGTCAGCACGCGGACAGATTTGCCGCGGTCAAGCAGCCCTTCATTGGCCATAAACTGCATCACATGGGCGGCGAAACCACCCGCGCTCCCCTCTTCGATGAGGATGAGGCTGTCGTGATCGCGCAGCAGCCTTGTGATCAGATCGGTGTCAATCGGTTTGGCAAAACGGGCATCGGCCACGGTGATATTCACCCCGGCATCGGCCAGAGTTTCGGCCGCCTCAAGCGCTGCCATCAACCGGGTGCCGAGCGACAGGACGGCGAGCCTTTCGCCTTCACGCACCACCCTTCCTTTGCCGATTTCAAAAATTTCAGCCACGTCCGGGATCGGGCAGCCAATGCCTTCACCGCGGGGGTAGCGGAAGGCCGAAGGCGAATCGTCAATCACCGCAGCGGTAGCCACGGCACGGCTCAACTCCGCTTCATCCGAAGGTGCCATCACCACCATGCCAGGCAGGCAGGACATATAGGCGATATCATAGGCCCCGGCATGGGTGGCGCCATCGGCACCGACAAGACCGGCGCGATCAATCGCAAACCGCACAGGCAGGCGCTGCAGGGCCACATCATGCACAACCTGATCATAGCCGCGTTGCAGAAAGGTCGAATAGATCGCGGTAAAGGGTTTCATGCCTTCGGTGGCAAGACCGGCGGCAAAGGTCACGGCGTGCTGCTCGGCAATGCCGACATCGAAACTCCGGCCGGGAAACCGTTCGGCAAATTTATCGATGCCGGTACCGGAAGGCATGGCGGCCGTCACCGCGACGATATCCGGGTCTTTTTCCGCTTCACGAATCAGCTGATTGGCGAACGCCGCGGTATAGCTGACCGCATTTGACACCGGTTTCTTCTGGGTGCCGGTGATGACGTCGAATTTCGGCACGGCGTGATATTTCTCCCCGCTTTCGCGGCCGAAGGGATGCCCTTTGCCCTTTTCGGTGACGACATGGAGCAGAACAGGCCCACGGTTCGGCCCGTCACGGAGATTTTTCAGGATCGGCACCAGCTGGTCGAGATCATGTCCATCAACCGGCCCGATATAGAAAAAGCCAAGCTGGGAGAAAATCGTGCTGCTGCCGACAAGCCCCCGGGCCATTTCTTCAGCACGTTTGGCGGTGCGCTCGATCTCAGCCGGAAAGCGGCTTGCAACCTGCTTGGCCAGCTCGCGGATGGAATGGAACGGACGTGAGGAGATCAACTGGCTGAGATACGACGACAACGCCCCCACCGCCGGCGCAATCGACATGTCGTTGTCATTGAGGACCACGATCATCTTGGAATTCATCGCCCCGGCGTTGTTCATGGCTTCATAGGCCATGCCGGCGCTCATGGCGCCATCGCCGATCACCGAGATGACATTGAAATCCTTGCCTTTCAGATCCCGCGCCACGGCCATGCCGAGGCCAGCGGAAATCGACGTCGAGGAATGCGCCGCACCAAACGGGTCATATTCCGACTCGTCGCGCTTGGTGAAACCCGAAAGGCCGCCAGGCTGACGCAAGCTCCGGATCCGGTCGCGACGGCCCGTCAGGATCTTATGGGGATAGGCCTGATGGCCGACATCCCAGATCACCTTGTCGGCAGGCGTGTTGAAGACATAATGGAGCGCCACGGTCAGCTCGACAACGCCAAGACCCGCGCCGAGATGCCCGCCGGTACGCGAGACCGCATCGATGGTTTCTCCCCGGAGTTCCTGGGCCAGTGCCTTCAGGCTTTTCTCCGGCAGTTGACGCAACTGCTCCGGTACAACCACCTTGTCCAGTAACGGCGTTTTCATCTTAAGCCCATGCCCCCTTTACGGTCATATCAGGCTGAATACCTTCACCCTAATATTCACGCCTTATTATAAAACTGGAAAGATCTAGCATATAGTCAAGCCATGGGCTAGTTTTCGTGACCGCTTTTGTCAAATGGTCTGCCGCTTCGGCAATGAGCCTTTCGGCCTCTTTTTCGGCTCCATCCATGCCGAGGATGGTGACATAGCTTGCCTTGCCAGCCTGATCATCCTGTTGGGACGGCTTGCCGAGGGTTCCTGCTTCGGCCTTGCGATCAAGCAAGTCATCGGCGATCTGAAAGGCCAGACCGAGATTGTCCGCATAGGCATCAAGCGCCGCCAGCAGTTCTGGTGCGGCGCCGCCAACCCGCCCTCCCGAAACCGCCGCCGCCCTTATCAGCGCCCCGGTCTTGAGTGCCTGCATCGAGGTCGTCTCATCGAGACTGAACGGGCGCCTTTCCGCTTCAAGATCAAGCATCTGCCCGCCGGCCATCCCCCCTGCACCCGAAGCACGGGCAAGATCGGCAACCAGCCCGGCACGGATATTGCCGTCGGCATGGGTCAGTGGGTCCGCCAGAAGATCAAACGCCAGTGTCTGCAGCGAATCACCGGCAAGGATGGCGGTCGCTTCATCAAACGCAATATGGCAGGACGGCTTGCCGCGGCGAGTAGCGGCATCATCCATCGCCGGGAGATCGTCATGGATCAGTGAATAGGCATGCAGGCATTCATAGGCCGCCGCCACCCGGCAGGCGCCTTCATCTTCCGGCCTGCCCCGCGCCAGCCGTGCGGCACCAAGAACCAGCGCGGCACGGATTCGCTTGCCGCCACCCAGCACGGAATAGGCCATGGCCTCTATGAGTTTTGGCGCCGGACCTTTTTCAAGCTCGGCAAAAATCGACCGAAGCGTGGCCTCGGCGATATCTGCATCAGCCCGTATCTGCGCTGGAACAGGGGTCACTTATGCATCACCACCCGGGAAAGGTTCAACACCTTCGGGGAGAGATGATCCCGCAGTTTTGGAAGACCTGATCTGTTCGACTTTGAGCCGTGCTTCATCCAGGCGCTGCTGGCAATGCTGCCTGAGCCGGGCCCCACGTTCGTAAGCACTGACCGCATCATCGAGCAAAATCTCACCACGCTCCAGACGATCGACAATCTGTTCAAGTTCTTTGAGAGCGTCTTCGAAACTCATTTTGTCTGGCGAAGTGGTCATCCTGTTCTCTTTTCAATTCATTTACCACGAATAGTAGCGGCAATGGATTTGAGCAGTTCCGCGACCTTCTTTCGGGTACGCGCATCCTCGATCGAATAGTAGTTGCGCACAAGTTCCAGCGTCTCACGACGTGCCATCGGATCCCTGACCTTCGGGCCTGATTCGGCCTCACTTCCACCAAGGCTGACCCGGCGCGGGGATCTGGCTTTGGTCTCACTGGTCATCTCATCAAAGAAGAAACTGATATCAACATCAAGGATCTGGCTTATATCCCACAGGCGGGAAGCGCTGACACGGTTGGAGCCGCGCTCGTATTTCTGGACCTGCTGAAACGTGACGTTCAGCTCTTTGCCCAGCTGCTCCTGGCTCATCCCGAGCAGGGTACGACGCCGCCTGATACGCTGGCCTACATGCACATCAACAGCGTTGTTGTTCGTAATCATGAAATTTCTGTCTGTGTTCAGGTTTTCGTTTTTGCTCATCCCTCCACCTCAGGAAAAGTAACAACACAATTAGAGGTTGTTCTATTATGAAGGAAACTTGCAATAAATAGCAAGAACTATTCGTTGACCTGATTGGCCATAGTTGCAAGCCCTGAAATCAATGCCTGCAAAATCCCCGGCTCAAAGGCCGAATGCCCGGCCGCTTCAACCATCTTCAGCTCGGCCTTCGGCCAGGCTTTCGCAAGCTCGGTCGCAACCCGTGGCGGGCAGATGACATCCATCCTCCCCTGAACGATAAGACCGGGTTTTTCGGCAATGGCGGCAATACCCCTGATGAGCTGCCCTTCTTCAAGAAAGCATCGGTTGATGAAATAATGTGCTTCCATCCTCGCGAGGCTCAGCGCCATCTTGCCGCCGCCGCCGCGTGTTTCCGCCCTGAGGGTAGCGCAGGAATTTTCATAGGATGACCAGGCTTCTGCTGCGGGTATTGAGATGGCCGGGCTCGAACTCATCAGCCTCTTGCCGTAACCGGCAAGCAGATCCCCGCGCTCGTCTTCGGGCAGAAAATGGATGAATCTGTCCCAGGCTTCGGTGTAGAATTTGCCCATCCCATAGAGGAACCAGTCCACTTCGGCATCCGAGCCGAGAAACACCCCGCGCAAGATAAAACCAAGGCACCGTTCAGGATGAGTGATGCCGTATGAAAGCCCGAGAGTCGACCCCCAGGAGCCGCCAAAAACAATCCATCGGTCAATCCCGAGATGCTCGCGAATCATTTCCATATCCGCGACCAGATGCCAGGTGGTGTTGTTTTCCGTTGCAGCGAAAGGCATGGACTGGCCGGATCCACGCTGATCAAAAAGGACGACCCGAAAGAGTTCGGGATCAAAAATACGTCGATGGGTAGCCGAAATGCCCGCCCCCGGCCCGCCATGCAGAAACACAACGGGAATACCTTCTGGATTGCCGCATTCTTCGGCATAAAGCGTATGCCCGTCGCCGGTATCAAGGCGATAATGCCGCCGCGGGGCTATGGGTGGGAAAAGGTGCTGGACTTCCGAATAGGACCTCATCCCGCAAGCTTACGCAAGATAGGGAAGATCGTTGATATCCTCGACCCGGGCTTCAAGATTGGTGCGAAGTTTGCTCATCGCGCGGGCTTCAAGCTGGCGGACCCGCTCCTTGCTGACCCCGAAATCACGGCCAAGCTCGTCCAGCGTCGCTCCGTCTTCCTCAAGCCGCCGACGCATGATGATCATCTTCTCCCGCGGGCTGAGATCTTCGAGCGCATCGGCAAGCCATGCCGAAAGCTTGGTCACATCGCGGCTTGTTGCCACCGACATTTCAGGTGTTGGGCGATCATCAACGAGGAAATCCTGGGCGGCATGTTCATTTTGCTCACCAAGCGGGGCGTTGAGCGAGGAATCCGCGCCGGAAAGACGCTGTTCCATATGGGTGACATCGCCGAGGCTGACGCCGATCGTATCGGCGATCTGCTGGCGTCCTTCATCGGTCAGCATCCCGCCTTCGGCTTCCCCGATTCGGGCCCGCAGACGGCGGAGTTTGAAGAAAAGGGATTTATGCGCCGATGTCGTGCCGGTGCGCACAATCGACCAGTTGCGCAGGACATAATCCTGGATTGAGGCGCGAATCCACCAGACGGAATAGGTTGAAAACCGGACTTCACGTTCCGGATCGAAACGGCTGGCCGCCTGCATGATGCCGATATTGCCTTCCTGGATCAGATCCCCGAGAGGCAGACCGTAATGTCGGAATTTCGAAGCAATGCTCACCACAAGCCGGGAATAGGCAAGGACAAGCTGATGCAGAGCTCGCTCATCTTCGTTGTCACGCCATGATTTGGCCAGTTTCAACTCGTCATCACGTTCAAGCAGAGACTGCCGCATGATCCGGCGAATAAACCTGTTGTCGGCCCTGAGCGTCTCGTTGCGGTCATCCATTTTTCACTCCCCTGCCGCCAATTGCAAAATACTTTTGGTGGTTATCTGATAAACTGGAGTGCGAAACATCTGTTTCAAGGCATATTTTAAATATTTTTTATTTTTTTGCAATCACGCCGCGTCCATCAGGTTTTCAAGCTTGATTGCCGCCGCGGATTGATCGATTTTTTCGATCGCCGCAAATTCCCGGGCGAGACGCTCAAGTGCTGCCTGATACATCTGTCTTTCGCTGTAGGACTGTTCGGTCTGGTTGTTCCGCTTCCTGAGGTCACGAACGACTTCGGCAATGGATACAGGATCACCCGAACGGATCTTGTCATCATACTGCTTGGCACGCTTTGACCACATGTCCCGGCGGACCCGGGCCTTGCCCTTGAGGGTGGTGATCGCTTCATCCATCTGCTTGCGCGACGAGAGCGTCCGCAGGCCGAGGCTGCGGGCCTTTTCAAGCGGAACACGCAAGGTCATCCGGTCCTGTTCAAACCGGACAATGAGCATGTCGATTTCCATCCCGGCAATGCTGTTCTGTTCCGTGCCCAGAATACGGCCAACGCCATGGGTCGGGTAGACAACAAAGTCATCGGTGTTGAATTCGGTTTCTGTTTTCTGTTTAGCCATTGATCCTACCATCACTTTCCTGCGAAAAGCGAAAAAGCCAAGCATCCGCCCCGAACGAGCCGATACCAAAGACTTTTCTGTCTCCATAGAACAAGGTCATGAAGCGTGGAATCCCGCGCCCCAACCGCCGGCACGCATGAACGATGACCTAGTGAAACATGACTATAGCATAAACTGGCCGAAAATGCCAACCCTGTGGCATCTGCCCCCGGATCAGGCGCCTTTACCCGGCTTGTCGGAGAAGTATTTCTCAAACTTGCCTTCCATATCCTTGAAGTCGTCGGCATCGGTCGGAGCCTCGATCTGGCGGGTGATGTTCGGCCAGATTTCAGCCATGTCGGCATTGAGCTTGAGCCAGGCTTCGGCGCCCGGGTCGGTATCGGGAAGGATGGCTTCGGGCGGGCATTCCGGCTCACAGACCCCGCAGTCGATACATTCATCGGGATGAATAACCAGCATGTTTTCACCTTCGTAAAAACAGTCAACAGGACAGACTTCAACACAATCCGTGTATTTGCACCGGATGCATTTGTCGTTCACGATATAGGTCATCGATATCTCCTGGGGGTAGGCAACGGCTATGTCTAGCCGAAGGCAATAAAGACTTCAAGAAACGAATTCAGCTTTTGAGGCTGTCAATTTGTCGCCGCTCCCTTTTGGTGGGCCTGCCTGCCCCCTTGTCACGCTGCTCAAAGGGAGGAGGCGTGTCTTTCGGCCGCCGCTCCCTCGGCTCCGGCGGCGCCAGATCATCATAGAGAAGCCGGGCTTCAGTCACAGGGCGGCGACGCGGCGACATGGCCAGAACACGGATCACCCGGATATCTTCACCTTTTGGAAAGGTCAGTACATGGCCTTCGCTGACCTGGCGATGCGGCTTTGACATCGGCTCGCCATCAAGGCGCAGCCTGCCGCTGGCCACAAGCCGGTTGGCATCGCTGCGTGTCTTGAAAAACCGCGCCACCCAAAGCCATTTATCGATGCGCATCGTATCGAGGGAGTCCACCGGCGAGGCCATGGCTCAGGAATGCCCTTCCTTGAGCCTTGCCAGCACCGCAAAGGGGGAATCGGGATTGACGGCAGGGGGTTTTGTCCTTCCCCCTGATTGATGCGGCTTTCCGGGCCTGCCACCCTTTTTCCTGCGCCGCGGCTGACCTTCTTTGCCTGGCTGTTTGCCTTCACCGGGCTTGCCCTTGCGTGGCCGGGCAGGACGTTCAAAAACACCGGCGGGCGGTTTCTCCGGGTCCTCGGAGGGAATTTCATCCACCTTGCGATAACCGAGATCGGCAAGGATCTTTTCCATCTGCGGGCGTGTTGCCCCGGCAAGCGAAAGCATTTCCTCGCTGATCTGGAACCTGCCTTCACGGGCGGCGGCACGAATGACGGCGGAAAGACGCTCTGCCATGTCAACGCGCATGACGCGATCACCGAGCCGGCGATATCCGGTGGCAAGCCAGTAGGCGTCGCTGACCCCTTCTTTATGGTCAATCGCCACCCGTCCTGCCGGCGGCGGTCCATCTTCGGGGAATTCCCCGGTATTGAGGCTGAAGAGAAGAGCTTTTGCCGCTATCTGCGCCGGTTTGAGCAGATCCGCCATATAGATCATGTCCACCCCGAGCCTGATCCCGTGCTGGGCCAGCAGGCGGCGGCCATCGTCGTCGAGTTCCTTGATCATGCCGCCCACCACCTGGCTTGGAAGCGTGCCGAGATTTTCATAGACCTGATAAGCGATACCCCGGGCCGGGCCGGTGAGCGTATCACCCGTCAGCGCAACCGCCTTTTCCAGCACGGTCTTCGGCCATTCGGCGGCAAAGGCGTTGAGCCGGTCCTGCACGGTTTTGAGCTGATCCCCCTCAAGCATGGTCGAGGGCCGGACTTCCGCCCGGGGCTGATAGAGCTGATCCCCCTTGATCAGGTTGCCGATATGTGATTCACGCCAGAAAATCCGGCCAGCCGGGTCAAGCTGAAACGCCGTATCCGCCGATGCCGCAAGCGCACGCACGCGCTGGGAAATCTCTTCGGGAAGCGCCTTGCGGGCGGCGGCAAGCACCGGCCCTTTCTCATCGCTTTCCGAAATGGAAGGGGTGAAGACAAACCCATCGAGCCGGCCGACGTCTTCGCCTTCAACAATAACAGTCCCATCAGGTTTAACAGATGACATAAGAGATGTATTTTCCTTCAGGCGCCGCGACAGAACCGCTGCCCGACGATCAACAAAACGCTGGGTCAGCACATTATTAAGACTATCTGATACCCTGTCCTCGATGTCCCTTGCAAGCCCCTGAAAGCTTTCGGCATCATCAAGCCAGTCGCGGCGCTGGGTAATATAGCTCCAGGTGCGGATGCGGGACAGGCGCTGCATGAGCGTATCGATATCCCCATCAGGCCGGTTATATCGCTGCATCTGGGCCGAAACCCAGTCCTTCGGCAGGACTTCCCCCGCCGCCAGGTGCTGAAAGATCCGGGCCAGCAACTGGGCATGGCTGTCGGTAAATTCTCGTTGATAATCAGGGATTTGGCAAACATCGTAAAGCCGCCTGACCTGATCCTCCCCATGGGCAAGAACGCGGATCTCGTCCCGGGAAAGAAGACTTGCAAGGGTGAGGTGATCATCGGCATCCGCTTTCCGTGACATCAGGGGTGATGGCGGATTTGCCTCAAGACTGCGCAAAAGCGCATCGGGCGATGAAAAATCAAGCTGGCTGTTGCGCCAATAGACACCGGAAAGGTAACGGAAACGGTGATTCTCTATCGCCGCTATCAGCTCATCTTCGAACATGGAGCAATGATCGGTGATGCCAAAAGTGCCATCGCTTGTGTAGCGGCCGGCACGGCCGGCGATCTGCCCCAGTTCAGCCGGCGACAGCCGACGTGCGCGGCGGCCATCGAATTTGACATCATCGGCCAGCGCAATGTGATCAATATCCATATTGAGCCCCATGCCGATGGCATCGGTGGCAACCATGTAATCCACATCACCGGATTGAAAGAGTTCAACCTGGGCGTTGCGCGTCCGCGGGCTGAGCGCCCCCATGACAATCGCCGTACCGCCGCGCTGCGCCCGGATCAGTTCCGCGAGTTTGTAGACATCGGCGGCCGAAAACGCGACGACGGCAGACCGGCGCGGCAGGCGCGTGACTTTCTTCTGCCCGGCCCAGCTCAGGCGTGAGAGACGCTGGCGGGTGGTGACGGCGATCCCCGGGATGATCTGCTCCAGCACCCGGCGGATGGTCTCCGCCCCAAGCAGTAGCGTCTCCTCCCTCCCGCGGGCATGGAGTATGCGATCGGTGAAGACATGGCCGCGTTCAGGATCGGCGGCGAGCTGAATTTCGTCAATGGCAAGAAAATCGACCCGCCGGTCCAGCGGCATCGCCTCCACGGTGCAGAGGAAATATCTTGCCCGCGGCGGGATGATCTTCTCCTCGCCGGTGATCAGCGCAACCTGCTCGCGTCCTGCCCGGGCCACGGCGCGATCGTAATTCTCCCGGGCCAGAAGACGCAAAGGGAAGCCGAACATGCCCGAAGAATGCCCCAGCATCCGTTCCATGGCATACCAGGTCTTGCCGGTATTGGTCGGGCCGAGCACCGCCGTCGGCAAAGGGTCACGCTGTGGGTCAAAGGGAGGCATGGCAGACCTCAGGGGAATATCAAAAGAAGATTATGCCCAAGACAACCCGAAGGGGGAAGAGATTAAGGGGAGATCCAATCTATATTATCTAGTTTATTTGCTGAAAATTGAATTGGATTAAGATTCAAAATTGGCAACAGATCACCTCTCAAACATTTTATTTTTCCATAATCTTTTCTGAATTCGTACACACGATATAACCAGTAACTGGAACGAAATTTATTCGAAGCCATTAATTCATTTTTAGTCAGATAAAAGGGATGATCTAGAGACATTGAAGTTGTTTTGACTTCTATCAGCCTTTTTCTTTCTGAAACATCAAAGGAATAAATATCATAACCGAGATTTTGTTTACTTACATCCTCGACCTGTTCGGCAAGTTGAGGCAGTCCCGCGCTGATCAACCTCTTTTTCTCATACCGAATGACAAATTTCTCACCAAGCCTGCCGAGTTTTCTGTCTGCTCTGGTCGGTGTGCGTAAATTTTTTATACTTTCAATTTCTCTCAATTGTGTTTCTGAAAAGGTGCATAATTTTTCGGCAATTAACTTCCATGCATTGGCGGTCACCGTGCTACCTTCAGAAAGTGCATCTCGGCTATCCAAATCGAGCAACTTCAAAATTGCCAAGACGGCCTCATGCTTTCCAAGGTTCTTTAGGTCCTTCTCTGCCGGTGAGAGGGTAGCCAATATATCAAGTATTGCATTTGCGGTTACCGTTCCACCTCTTGAAAAATATTCCTGTTTTAAGGGAAGCCCTACTGCATCAAGTGAAATTGCCGCTAATGTTTGTTTTGTCGGCTGGGTATAATTAATCGATAGCTCATGGAAGTTATGAAATCTTCTTAACTGAGCATTCAATCGCTTTTGAACATCCGCCGGAATATTTAATTTCAAAACAGTTCTCCACGGTTAACGCTGACTTTGGAAAACCGTGGAGTCATTACAAGCTGTTGTTTGCGAATTTTGCTGGGTTCAAGGATACGCTGTTCCGAAAGTTCGATATATTTTTTTTCGACTTCATACCCTATTGCTTTGCGGCCCAATTCAACTGCGACTTTAGCTGTCTGGCCAGAGCCGAGAAACGGGTCCAGAATTGTATCACCCTTATAGGAATAAAGCCTGATAATGCGATCAGGAATTTCTTCCGGAAATGGACAAGGGTGATCAATGATACCTGGAGGAACAGGTGCGATATGCCAAATATTATTTGCTATATCCTTCTTGAACAGTTCATCTATCGGATAAGCGCTCGATTTTTTGTGCCCATTGATCTCTTTATAGATTGGCTCACCAGGCTTACGAAGAATATGAATATATTCGGTCATGATATTTGGATAGAAATACCCGGGATAAGGCTTTTGAATAGCAACTCCTGCACGGCGTATCCCTGCCGTAACCTTGTTCCAAATAATATCCTGGTGAAAAATCCATCTTGGTTCTTCCCCGATAAGTTTTCCAAGAAGATCGTGGGGCGTTGCGAAATACCTGCCTTTCAATAAAATTGTACCAATGACAATTGCACAAAAACCACCAGGTTTTGTCACCCGGTACACTTCATCAAAAATTGAATTGCACCAATTCAGATATTCAATATATCCATCGTCATCTGATGACTGGAATCCATTTGCATATTTTCTGGTGCGATAATTCTTCTTCGTACCATGTTCGCTGAACGTATCGTAATCAATTGCATTCCAATAGGGGGGAGATGTAACCGTAAGCGCTACGCTATTGGATTCAACATCAACCATTTTTTCTGATGAGTGATGATAAAAATTATAATTTGTCATAGTTCTGCGGTGCTTTCAGCTTTGACTGAAAGCATCCTATCGCAGAAAGGTTAATTAATAATTAATCGGACAAAAAAATCCCCCGCCGGATGGAGAATGGCGGGGGAGACGATATATGCGCATCACGCCGGAGCCAGGGGAACGCCCGCAATGAGGCGCGCCGAGGCCCGGGGTCAGGCGGCGGCAAGGCTCCGCAACACGAAGGGCAGAATACCGCCATGGCGGTAGTATTCGGCCTCGCCTGCCGTATCGATCCGGCAGAGGAGCGGAACGTCCATGGCACTGCCATCGGTCTTCGTGATGGTGAGCGTGATGGTCATGCCCGGGGTGATGCCGCCGGCAATACCCGCAAGATCGAAGACCTCGCTGCCGTCAAGACCAAGGCTTTCGCGGCTGACCCCTTCGGCAAACTGAAGCGGCAGCACGCCCATCCCGATCAGGTTCGAGCGGTGGATACGCTCAAAGCTTTCGGCAACCACGGCCTTGATCCCGAGCAGTGTCGTTCCTTTCGCGGCCCAGTCGCGGCTGGATCCGGTGCCGTATTCCTTGCCACCAAAGACGATCAGCGGAACATTTTCAGCGGCGTATTTCATCGCCGCATCATAGATCGACATTTTTTCACCTGACGGCATATGACGGGTAACCCCGCCCGATGTACCCGCCACCATTTCATTGGCCAGACGAATATTGCCGAAGGTTCCGCGCATCATCACCTCATGATTGCCACGGCGTGAGCCATAGGAATTGAAATCCACGGGCCGCACCTGATGGCTGATGAGATATTCTCCCGCCGGACCATCGCGGTTGATACTGCCGGCAGGGGAAATATGGTCGGTGGTGATCGAATCCCCAAGAAGCGCGAGCATCCGCGCACCATGGATATCGGCAACACGAGACGGATCAACCTCCATGCTCATGCCGTTGAAATACGGCGGGTTGCGGACATAGGTGGAACCATCATCCCAGTCGAATGTCTGGCTGGCACCGGCGCTGATTTCCTGCCATTCCGGCGTGCCGTCAAACACATTGGCGTAACGTGAGGCATACATGTTCGGCGTCACGACCTGATCGACCACCGCGCGGATCTCCTCATTGCTTGGCCAGATATCCTTGAGCATCACCGGGTTGCCGTCGGCATCCTCGCCAAGCGGCTGTGTCGTGATATCCACCAGCATCGAGCCTGCCAGCGCATAGGCCACCACCAGCGGCGGGCTGGCAAGATAGTTCGCGCGAACATCGGGGCTGACCCGGCCTTCAAAATTGCGGTTGCCGGAAAGCACCGAGGTGACCACCAGATCATTTGAATTGATGGCGTCGGAAATCTCTTCGGGGAGCGGGCCGGAATTGCCGATGCAGGTGGTGCAGCCATAGCCGACCAGATTGAAGCCGAGCGCATCAAGCTCATCCTGAAGTCCGGCTTTTTCAAGGTAATCGGTCACCACCTGGGAGCCCGGCGCAAGCGACGTCTTGACCCATGGTTTGACTTTCATCCCCCTTGCATTGGCCGCTTTCGCCACAAGCCCGGCGGCGATCAGCACCGACGGATTGGACGTATTGGTGCAGGAGGTGATCGCGGCGATGGTCACGTCCCCATCGCTCAGCTTCTCTTCACGTCCGGCGACGTCAACGGCCCTGGGCTCACTGCGGCCGAGATCAGCCAGCACCTTGCCAAAACTGTCGGCCGCCATATCCAGCGGCACGCGATCCTGGGGCCGTTTCGGGCCAGCCAGCGCCGGCACGATCCCGCCAAGATCAAGGCTGAGCGTATAGGTGAAAAGCGGCGTTTCGGAAGAAGCATCACGCCACATGCCCTGGGCTTTGGCATAGGCCTCGACAAGCGCAACCCGCTCCGGCGCACGCGCCGTCAGTTCAAGATAGGCAATGGTTTCCGAATCGATCGGGAAAAAGCCGCATGTCGCGCCATATTCCGGTGCCATATTGGCAATCGTTGCCCGGTCAGCAAGTGAAAGCTGATCAAGCCCGTCACCGAAAAATTCAACAAACTTGCCGACAACACCCTTCTTTCGGAGCATTTCGGTCACCCGCAGCACCAGATCGGTCGCGGTTGCGCCTTCGGGCAGACGGCCCTTCAGCTCAAAGCCGATGACATCCGGCACCAGCATGGAAATCGGCTGGCCGAGCATGGCCGCCTCGGCTTCGATCCCGCCGACCCCCCAGCCGAGCACCGCCATACCGCCCACCATGGTGGTGTGGCTGTCGGTGCCGACACAAGTATCGGGATAGGAGATCGTTTCGCCATCCTTTTCCGCGGTCCAGATCGTCTGGGCGAGATATTCGACATTGACCTGATGGCAGATCCCGGTGCCCGGCGGGACAACACGGAAATTTTCAAACGCCTGACTGCCCCAGCGCAGGAAAGTGTATCGCTCGCCGTTGCGGGCCATTTCAAGGGCGACGTTCTTGGCAAAACTGTCCTTGCCCGCGAAATGATCCACCATGACCGAATGGTCAATCACCAGATCAACCGGCGAGAGCGGATTGATCTTTTCCGGATCACCCCCGAGCCTGACCATGGCATCACGCATGGCCGCCAGATCCACCACCGCCGGGACGCCGGTGAAATCCTGCATCAGCACCCGGGCCGGGCGATAGGCTATCTCATGCTCATTACCGCCGGTTTCGGCGCGGCGGGCAAGCCGCATGATGTCGTCATCGGTAACCGAAGCCCCATCCTGATTGCGGATGAGGTTTTCAAGCAGCACTTTCAGCGAATAGGGCAGCCGGGCGATACCCGGGCAGGTCTCGCTCAACGCCGCAAGCGAGTAATAGCCATAGGTCTTACCATCAACAGCAAGACTGCGATAACACTTGTCCTTGAGGTTTTCAGCCATGGAGAGCTCCCTTCAGCGATCAATAAAGGTTCCGCGCATCCGTGATGCGTATCATGGGAAATCCAGCGGCTAGCAGGGGTGCGCCCCTGTTCAAGTCTTGGAATGAGTATGAAATACCTGATCAGGACGGAATTTTCAACCGGCAACTCCGGCCGGACTGGGATTTCGCGCGCAATCCGAGGCTGGTTTTCAGCCCGAAAGAAGTATAGTGAAGAAAGGGATCCATATAAGGCCTTGCCCCTTTTCTCTTGCAATCACATTTAATGTATATACATTAAATGTGATTGCAATACGAATGGGATGAAAACAAGCGTCAACAGACATTGGATCAGCGTGGAATCGATTTTGCCGATGCGGAACGTCTTGATTGGGATCAAGCCATGACAGGTATAGATGATCGGGGTGATTATGGGGAAACGCGTTTTATCACCATAGCCCCGATTGATGATGATTTGTATGTTATGGCCTGGGTTCAGCGCAAAGATCGCGTTCGTATTATCAGTTTACGAAAGGCCAACAGCAGGGAAAGGACCAGATATGGACAAACCATACACAGATAAAAACGGTGAAACGCGTGAACTGGATGATGAATTCTTTGCCAAAGCAAAGCGAGGACGTCCGCGATTTCTGCCGGAACAGACCAAGGAAAAGATCAGTATCTGGCTTGATCGTGATATTCTGGCGTATTATCGGCAAACGGGCAAAGGCTGGCAATCCCGCGTAAACGCGGTTTTGCGCAGTCAATTACCTGATTCCCGGTAGATAGTACCATCATGCTCCCTCGCCTGATGATGAGGATGGGTTTTTTTGTCTTTCATCTTGTCGATCATTTCCTGCTCAGGTATTCCCTGTTCAGCAAGAAAACGGGTAAGATCGTCCATAGTCCCTGAATTAACATGTCCGATACCATTACCAAGATGCCGATCCTCAGCGTTGCCGACCTTGCCGCCGGGTATAGCGGCATGCCGGTGCTTCAGGGGTTCAGTCTCGAAATATCCCCAGGCATGATTCTCCTGATCAAGGGGATGAACGGAAGCGGCAAGACAACACTTCTGCGCTGCTGTGCCGGGCTCCTGCCCCCGCTTGCGGGCAGGATCATGATCACCGGCACGCCTCTTGCGGCAGATCGCCTTCACGCCGCCCGCCGAACCATCTATATCGGTCACCGCGACGGGCTGGCGGCTGAACTCACCTCCGAAGAAACGCTCAATCTCTGGGCGGCAAGCCGCGGGCTCTGCCCCGGGCCTGACGATCTGAAGGAAAGTTTTGCCGCCCTCGGGATGGGCGAGGTGATGGATCAGCCTCTACGCACGCTTTCCCAGGGCCAGCAGCGGCGGGTGAGCATGACACGGCTTGCCCTCATCACCAGGCTTGGCCTGACCCGCGAAACCCCGCTCTGGCTTCTCGATGAGCCGACCACCGCCATGGACAGCACGGCAACCAAAGCGTTTGCCGCCCTGATGCATGCCCATGCCGAAGCCGGCGGAGCAGCGGTGCTGACCACCCACCATGATCCGGGAATAATTGGTGCGGAAACCCTCACGCTTCTGGGAAGGCGCAACACATGATGACTTCAGGCCGCATCCTTAAAGCCGTGATGACGCGTGATCTTCTGATCGGCTGGCGCGGGCTTAGCGACAGTCTCGCCGGGGTCAGTTTCTTTGCTGTTATTGTCGCGCTGGTGCCGCTTGCCCTCGGGCCGGCGCCGGAAACCCTGCGGATGCTGGCACCGGCCATGATCTGGATTGCGGCGCTGATTGCCGCCCTGCCGCAGCTCGACCGGTTGTTTCAGCGTGACGCGGCGGATGGCTCGCTTGATCACCTTATCCTCATCCCGTTGCCGCTTCCTCTGGTCATTCTGGCAAAAGTTGCGGCGGGATGGATCATCATCGGCCTGCCGCTTGTGCTCATGACGCCGGTGATGGGGGTCCTGCTCGGGATTCCCTTATCATCGCTGGGCATCATCACGGCAACCGTTGCCATCGGGAGCATCGGGCTGATCCTGCTGGGCTCCCTGGCTGCCGCCATCACCATCGGTGCCCGCCGCGGGGCGGTGCTGATGGCGGTGCTTATCCTGCCTCTGGCCATGCCGATCCTGATCTTCGGGGCCGCCACCACCAGCGCCGCCTCGCTGGGCGAGCCCTGTTCAGCCTCGCTTCTCTTCCTGACGGCGGTGGTGCTGGCCTTGCTCGCAATCATCCCCTTTGCCACGGCCGCGGGCTTGCGGCATGCAGTGGAATAAAGAGATCAGCCTAGCAGATCAGTCGCGCCGGCGGCGGCCGCGACGACGCGCATTCGAGGGGTTTTCAAGGCTGGGCTCACCCATGCCAAGCGTCCGTTCCGGCAGTTGAACCGCCTCGCTCAGCCTCGGGTAAGGATCGGTCTTGTGGGGGATTGCCATGGCTTTCACGAAATGATTCTGGAACGACGGCTCGATGGCGGTTTCGATCTTCTCGATCTTGCGCACCATCTCCCCAACACGGTGGCGGGCACCCTTGTTGAGCAGGCAGATCCGCGCACCCGTGCCGGCGGCATTGCCAGCCGAACGCACATTATCAAAAAGACAATCGGGAATCATGCCAAGGACCATGGCGTATTTCGGCTCGATATGGGTGCCGAACGCCCCGGCAAGGACAACCTTGTCCACCTGGTCAATCCCGATTTTATCCATCAGCAGGCGAAACCCGGCATAGAGCGCGGCCTTGGCCAGCTGAATGGCCCGGACATCATTCTGGGTGATGAGAACCGTATCCGAAACACGGTAGCGGAAGGTCCGTCCATCCGCCTCGATCCGGGGTGAGATCGCGGCCTTATCGCCATTGATCACCCCGTCTTCGGTGATGATTTCGGCCAGATACATCTCCGCCAGGACCTCGATAATGCCTGAACCGCAGATGCCGGTAATGCCGGTTGCGGCCACGGCTTCATCAAAACCTTCCTCATCCGACCAGGCGTCGACGCCGATGACCCGGAACCGGGGCTCAAGCGTTTCGGGATTTACCCTGATCCGCTCGATCGCCCCCGGGGCCGCGCGCTGACCGCTTGAAATCTGCGCGCCTTCAAAGGCAGGTCCGGTGGGCGAAGACGCCGCCAGCAGACGATCTGAATTGCCGCAGATAATCTCCGCATTCGTGCCGACATCCACCAGAAGGGTCATGGCCTGGGACTCATCCGGGCTTTCGGCAAGCGCGACAGCAGCAGCATCGGCGCCGACGTGACCTGCGATACATGGCAGAACATAGACACGCCCGCCGGGATGAATCTCAAGGTCGAGTTCCCGCGCCAGCAGCTCGCAGCTTTCATCCATGGCAAGCGCAAAAGGCGCGCCCCCAAGTTCGATCGGATCAATCCCCAGCACCAGATGATGCATGACCGGATTGCCCACCAGCACCACTTCAACAATATCTTCAACCGGAACATCCGCCTGGCGCGCCGCGCCTTCCAGCAGCCCCTGCAGGCCCTTGCGGACGGCATCGGTCATCTCTTCCGCCCCGCCCTGATTGAGAAACCCATAAGAGACCCGGCTCATCAGATCTTCACCAAAGCGTATCTGCGGGTTCATCGCGCCCGAAGACGCCAGCACAAGCCCGGAATTCATATCGCAGAGATGCGCCGACATGGTGGTGGAGCCGATATCGATGGCCGCACCGACAATCTGCTCCTTGAGCCCCGGCCAGACGCCGATGATCCGGCTGCCCCCGCGCAAAGCCACGGTAACCTGCCATTTCCCCTTGCGGAGCGCGACCTGCAGACCTTTCAGCACATGCAGATCAGCGGTGATGTCTTCATCGGTGACGCGATCAGGCCATTGATCGCGGAGTGCTTCGATGACCCGGCGCAGATCCCCCGAAGGCTCATGCATATCCGGCTCTCGTACCTCGATGAAACAGAGCCGGGTTGGCGCGTCAACCTCGATCACCCTGTCATCGGCAGCTTTCCGGATCACCTGGTCATGGACCTGGCTTTCGGCCGGGACATCAATCACCACATCAGCGGCGAGAATGGCCTGGCAGGACAGCCGGCGTCCATGGTGAAGGCCGCGTTTTTCAGCGTAGCGATCCTCCACTTTCGAGCGCGGGGTCACCGAGGCGGAAGATGACCTGATCCCGTGTTTGGCGAAATCACCTTCGCCGACAACCACCTGGCATCGGCCACACATGGCCCTGCCGCCGCAGACACTGTCGATATCCACCCCAAGGGTCCGGGCGGCCTGCAATACCGTTGTTCCGGCCGCAACCTTGCCCTGACGTCCCGACGGCGTGAAGACAATCCGGATTTCCCCTTTCGGCTCCTGGATTTTTTCGTTATCGCTGGCCATGATCCGCCTGTTTCCTCAGGAAAGGTGGCACAGATCAGGCGCGGCGACGGCGGCGGGTTTCCCGCCCGGCGCGACCTGCACCTTCGGCTACCGGTTCACGATATTTCTTGATCCAGCGGCGGCATTCCGGGTCAGCCCCCATCATGACATCGGCCCCCATGATCGCCGACATTTCTTCGGCATGAAGAGGGTTCATGATCGCCGAGGTCATGCCGGCACCCACCGCCATCGAGAGAAAGGCGGCATTCATGCCATGACGGTTCGGCAGGCCAAAGGAAATGTTCGACGCCCCGCAGGTTGTGTTGACCTTGAGCTCTTCCCTGAGACGGCGGATGAGATCAAGCGCCGAGCGGCCGGCAAGATTGATCGCGCCAACCGGCATGATCAGCGGGTCGACAACCACGTCTTCACGGGGGATGCCGAAATCTTCTGCCCGCTCCACGATTTTCCTGGCCACCTCGTAACGGACATTCGGGTCTTCGGAAATGCCGGTTTCATCATTCGAGATCGCCACCACGGCGGCGTTGTATTTCTTCACCAGCGGCAGGACGACTTCAAGCCGCTCTTCCTCGCCGGTGACCGAGTTCACCAGCGGCTTGCCCTTATAGACGGAAAGACCGGCCTCAAGCGCCTCGACGATGGAACTGTCAATCGCCAGCGGGACATCAACCGTGTTCTGGACCAGCTGGATGCATTCCGCCAGAATCCGCGGCTCATCCGCCATGGGGATGCCGGCATTCACGTCAAGCATGGTGGCACCGGCCTCAACCTGGGCAACCGCATCGGATACAACCCGGCTGTAATCGCCTTCGGCCATCTCGGCGGCCAGAAGCTTGCGACCGGTCGGGTTGATGCGCTCGCCGATGATGCAAAACGGCTGTTCAAACCCGATGATGATTTCCTTCTTGTCGGATGAAATTTTGGTCTGGGTCATCAGTTATGTCCTCGCTTGATCTGTCCGGGCATGTTCCAGTCCCGGTATTATCCTGGGTGTCTATTCTTCGTTGACCTGGAAACCGCCCTTGGGCAGCAGGTCAAAATTACCGGTGGCAACCGCATCCGCCCAGCGGGCCGTCCGGGCAAAACCGCCAAAGGGATAGTAATGGAAATGCTGGATGCAGCTTGCCTCATCCGATGCCATGGCCTCGGCAAGACCGGCAATGAGCAGATGCGGCGACTGCACGGTCAGGAGTTTGGTGACATTCCGTGCCTGTTTGGTGATCATCCGCATGGATGGACCAATACCGGAAATCTGGGCAAAACGAAGCAGTGTCTTGATGGTTGCCGGCCCCGGAATACCGATACGGATCGGCAGCGAATTCCCGGCCGCACGGATGGAATTCTCCCAGGCGATGACCGGCGCTGCTTCGAAGCAGAACTGTGTTTCGATATAAAGATCCAGCCCTTCTTTGCGGGCAAAATCGTTTTTCCAGGCCAGCGCATCGGCAAGTTCGGAAGGGGAGATATCCGGGCTGCCTTCGGGATGGCCGGATACACCGATCCGGCGGATGCCGTTTTCTTGCAGGATACCTGTTGCCAGCACCTGCATACTGTCCGAAAATTCACCCACGGGATTGTCAACACCGCCGCCGATGACGAGAACCTCATCTACCTTGGCGCGGCCCACCATATCCTTGACAAGATCGCCGAGCTGGTCACGTGATCTGAGCGACCGGGCCGCGATATGAGGGACGGGATTCATCCCTTCTTCACGCAGGCGCACCGCAACATCCACGGTATCCTTCGGGTCGGTGCCGGGCAGGAAGGTGACATTCACCGTCGTATTTTCAGCCAGAACATCGGCAAAACTCTCAATCTTGCCGGCGCCGGGAGGGGTGACTTCAATCGACCAGTGCTGGCCGGCCCGGATGATAGCATCGTTCAGTGCGGTCATGGATATACTCCAACAGAAAACGCTGCACTTTGGCCTTTAATTGCATCCGGCTCTGGCCAGATGGCGGCACACACTCTTCCATTTCCGACACCCGGATCAGGCGTCGGCTTTGCCGCCATTTGCAACAAGCTCTGCCAGCATCTTCTGATCATATTGCCGGTCGAGTTCCGCCGCTCTGGCCTTGGCCGCGACATCAAGATCACCTTCACATGGCTCAGGTTCGGCCTTGCGCCATTCGGCGAGATAATCATCGGTGCTGTCCGCGCCGTCGCGCATGGCGGCCTCGTCAATCGCAAGAGCAAATCGGCGTGGCATTTCCACCTTCGCCTGCTGGCGATTGCGTCCGCGTCCTTCTTCGGCAACCACCTGGGCCGGGATGTCCCGCCAGTAGATAACGGTAATACTGGCCATCACCCGCCTCAGGCAGCGTTACGTTCGGCGACCATGGATTTTGCCATCTCGACCGCAACCGCGGCATCACGGCAATAGGCATCAGCCCCGATGGAATCCGCAAACGCCTCATTAAGCGGGGCGCCACCCACCAGAATGATGAAATCATCGCGCATGCCTTTTTCGACCAGCGCATCGATCACGACTTTCATATAGGGCATGGTGGTTGTCAGCAGCGCCGACATGCCGAGAATATCAGGCTTATGTTTTTCAAGCGCCTCGATATAGTTTTCAACCGGGTTGTTGATCCCGAGATCGATCACCTCGAACCCTGCCCCTTCCATCATCATGGAAACAAGGTTCTTGCCGATATCGTGGATATCGCCCTTCACGGTACCGATCACCATCTTGCCCTGCTGCGGTGCACCTGTCTCCGCCAGCAGCGGCCGCAGGATAACCATGCCGGCTTTCATCGCATTGGCCGCCATCAGCACTTCAGGGACGAAGAGAATACCGTCGCGGAAATCAATCCCGACGATGGTCATGCCTTCCACCAGCGCTTCGGTCAGAACGCGATATGGCTCCCAGCCGCGCTCAAGGAAGATATTGACCGCTTCAACAACCTCGTCCTGAAGTCCGTCATAGAGATCATCATGGATCTGCTGAACGAGTTCATCATCATCAAGTTCGGACAGGATGATATCGTCTTCGTCTGCCATGGTTTTTTCCTCCAGAAAAGGGGCCCGGCCGGGCATATTTCCAAAACTGTATTAAATCTGCGCCGCTTCAAGACCTGCCGATGCAATCGCCGCGACTTTTATTGTTCCAGTTTCGGCATGGACAGGGTTTTTAGGATGTTTTTCCGCTTATCCGCCCGCATCATCCGCCGCATCACCTCCGTGACGGGCAAGAAAAACCGCCATGACCACGGCAAAGCCAAGGGAGATACCTGTCAGGCCGAAGACCTTGAAATTCACCCAGCCATCGGTGGAAAGATTGCGCCAGGCCCATTCATTGGCCAGCGCCATGGTGCTGAACATGATGATCCAGATCCAGGTCAGCGTCCTCCAGGCCTTCTGGTTCATCGACATGCCGGTCGCCTCCCCCATCACGGCCTTGAGGGGGTTGCGGCCAAGAAGCAGCCCGCCAAGCAGAACAGCGGCAATAGCAGCGCTGACCACGGTGGGTTTGATCTTGATAAAGGTATCATCTTCGAAAATCAGCGTCAGCGCCCCGAACAACACCACCGCCGCGCAGCCGAAGGCCAGAATCTTCGGGATCCGCCGGGTTGTCGCCCAGGAATAGCCCAGCGCCAGCACGGTCGCGGCAACAAGGGCGGCGGTGCCGTAAAAAATCCCGAATTTCGCGTTGACGAGGAAAAACAGCACCAGCGGGCCGTATTCAACGAGAAGGCGTGATTTCGATGTCGAGGATGAGGTGTCGGTCATGATCTAGGCGGCATCCTGTTGCGCGTGAATTCTGGCTTCAAGCCGGTCGGTTGCCTCACGGATCACCCCCGCATCCGCGGTCTCCTCGCGGGCGTCTTCGGAAAGGGTGCGGCGCCAGGCCCGTGCCCCCGGCAAGCCTGACATCAGCCCCAGCATATGGCGGCTGATCGCAATCAGGCGGGTGCCCTTTTCCTGTTCCATTTCGGCATAATCCGCCATGGCCCGGGCGATGGCAAAACGATCGGCCCTGCCATCGCCCTGTATCGCCGCTGCCATGAGGGCGAGTTCATGCGGCGTCTGGTAGGCGGCGCGGCCGATCATCACCCCGGCAAAACCTTCGCCGAGGTCGCGCGCCGCATCGGCTCTGGTAATTCCGCCATTAAGCGAGAAACTGAGTTCAGGAAAGCTTTTGGCAAGGCGGGCGACGCGATCGTAATCGAGCGGCGGTATTGTCCGGTTTTCCTTGGGGCTGAGACCGTTCAACCAGGCTTTGCGCGCGTGGATGATGAAATGGCGAACACCGCTCGACGCCACGGTTTCGATAAATCGGTCCAGCCCCTCTTCGGGGTCCATGTCGTCAATGCCGATCCGGCATTTGACGCTCACCGGCCGGCCTTCTGCCGCGTCGATCATGGCCGCGGTCAAGGCCGCAACCAGCGCAGGTTCAGCCATCAGGCAGGCGCCGAAACGTCCGGATTTCACCCGGTCGGATGGACAGCCGACATTGAGATTGTATTCCATATACCCGTAAGGCCGGGCCAGTCTGATGGCGGCGGCAAGCGCTTCGGGATCCGCGCCGCCAAGTTGCAGGACCACCGCATCACCTGCCTCCTGATGATGGCCGCAGAGCAGGCGATCACGATCACCATGGAGGATGGCGTCGGCGGTCACCATTTCGGTGTAAAGCATGGCCGATGGCGCCAGCATCCGGTGAAAGACGCGGCAATGCCTGTCCGTCCAGTCCATCATCGGCGCGACGGCTAATCTGTGATGCTGGGCGTTGGCAAGGTTCATCAGCTCGGCTCCTGTGGGTGCACCATAAAGCATGGGCCCCGCGGCATCAAGCCGGACCAGATGCTTTACGATCGGTTCAGGATCGCCTAGGCTGATACAGGAGAGGGAGAAGCAACCGCCTTAATACAGGAGTACCCGCCATGCAAATCAATCAGGAAGTCAAGAAATGGGCGACCGACCTGCATATCTTTCTCTACAAGGCCGAAAAGTTCCTGCCGGAATGTTCGTCGGGAGATGAGTTCGTGGCAAAAGTGTTCGACACGTTTGAAAACAAGCCCCAGTTCCTTTCCAACGACGAATGCGAGGAAATCCTGCTCGAAGTCTGGAAAGCCCATGAGGATGGCCGCCTGAGCTGAAGTCGCGGGGCCTGAAACATCATCGCGGGGGCTGTTTTCCGCCCCCGTTCTCCTTGCGGCCTTGCGGCGGCTGGCGATGGGGAACATTGGCCGCCCGGTAGACAAGAAACATCCCGAAAAGGACAGCAACCGCATAAAACAGCACCGGCCAGGGACTGCCGAGCATGGTCTGGTGCAATCCGTCCTGGGCACAGATGAAGTTCTTTTTCATTTCCGATGCCTGCCCGGAGGCGCCGATGATCTCGCAGGCGGTCCGGTTATCCATGGCCATCCCTCCTCCCTCAGATATCGCGAAACGGGTTGCTTCCATTGACCGCATCAACGGCAATCACCCAGAGATCGGGATCATAGCGCTGTTCGCGATCAAGCCTGGCTTCGGCCTCTTCCGGGGCAAGCGGTTCGGTGCCGGTCACATCCTGCCATTGATAGGAGCCGTCGAGATCAAGCTGGCGCTGTTCGATCCGTGCCGTGCCGTCGGGGTAATCCAGCCGCACCAGAATTGACCCGGCCTCGGCATTGCCCCTTCGCACCAGAACCGCGGTGACCAAGAGCCGGTTGGCAAGCGCCAGCGCCGCCTTGACGGCCATATCGGAATTGAGCTGCGGCGGCGGCATCATGACACGATCAGAAATCCGTGCATCGCCCGCCCTTTTCCCAATCGCCGAAACGGGTGGGCTCGGGCCCCTTGCGCCCCCCATGTTCGTTCGGTTCTGCCTCGGCTGGATCAGGGGCAGGAGTCGATGGCGGCGGCAGGCCTTCATCATCAAACTGAAAATCGGGTGTGTCAGGGTTGCTTCGGATCATGGGAAGAATATGGGCAAGGGCGGGGCAAAAGGCAAGCATGCGGGCCTTTTTCAAGGTGATCTGCCCTATATTTCCGGTCTCGCCCGAGGGGTGGTTGCGGCGCCCCGAAAGGGGGGTCATGACGCTGGACAAGAGCTCCGGGGCAAAGGTATACAGCCTCATGACCAGATCATCCCGGTATCATCGCCGCAACCATCATCCCGCCATGCCCGCACGCCAGCTTGCCGCCGCCATCCTGAGGGATGTGTTGCAGCGCGGCCTGCCGCTCCAGCAATGCCTTGAAACCTCCGATTCCTACCAGAAACTGGACGGCCGCGACCGGCGGTTTGTGCGCCGTCTGGTGACCTTGAGTCTCAGGCATCACGGTCAGGCCAGAACCATCCTTGAAAAATATCTTTCGCGCCCTCCCAAGGGCCGTGACCAGATGGCCATGGTGATTCTGGCCATGGCGGCGGCGGAACTTGTCTGGGGGCAGGCAGAGCCCCATGCCAGTGTTGATCAGGCGGTACGCTTGATGCGTGATCACCGGATGGACCATCTCACCGGCATGGCCAACGCCGTCCTGCGCCGGGTTGTCGAGGATGCAGCAGAACTTGCCGCCGGAACAGATCCGTCCTGCAATGTTCCGGATTGGCTGATGGCGGCACTCCGCACCGATTGGCCCGGATATCATCATCAGATCATCGCAAGCCTGATGGCGCCGCCATCCCTCGATATCCGGCCCGTAAAGGATGCGGCGCATTGGGCCGAACTGCTTGGCGGCACCCGGCTCAGCCACGGATCTGTCCGTCTTGGCGATGGTCATGTGCCGGAACTCGAAGGATATCGCGAAGGTCACTGGTGGGTGCAGGATGCCGCCGCAAGCCTGCCCGCCACATTGCTTGGCGATATCCGGGGCAAGACCGTGGTGGATCTCTGCGCCGCGCCGGGAGGCAAAACCGCCCAGCTCTGCGCTGAGGGCGCCCATGTCATCGCGGTTGATGCGTCGGCTGATCGGCTTGAGCGTCTGCGCGAGAACATGAACAGGCTTGGCTTCTCGCCTCAGATCATCCAGGCGGACGGGATGAGCTGGACGCCGGATCAGCCGGTGGATGCGGTGCTGATCGACGCCCCCTGTTCGGCGACCGGAACCCTGCGCCGCCGGCCGGATATCTGGACCCATGACAAAGCCCCGGACCTTGACCACCTCAAGCATGTTCAACAGGGGCTTCTTGAAAACTCGGCAGGATATCTTGCCCCGGGCGGGGTTTGTGTCTATGCCACCTGCTCCCTTCTTAAGCGCGAAGGCGAGGATATCGCAGGCACGGCCCCGCCTGTCCTTGAGCCATGGGGCATTGAGCCACATGAGGCCCCGGGGTTTGTCCGCGCTCCATCTGATCAGCCTCATATGATGCGTCTTCATCCCGATGCGCTGCGTCTGGACACATCGGCGAATATCCCGCAAGGTAATGATGGTTTTTTCATCGCCCGTTTCACCCGAACGCCTGAGAGGGCCTGACCTTGCCTGATACCTGGTCCTTATCTTTTCCTGAGAGGCTTTACCGGCGCTCCGCCCTGTTTGAATGGCGGATCCGGCCAAAGACACGGACCCTGCCATCGCACTGGCAGCCTGCCGACATATGGCGCGGCGATGCGACCATAGGGCAGGTTCTTGCAAGCGGCCTCCATCCGGTTGAGCGGGTCGGCCCGGCCTGGCACCATTTCAACTGGCTTAGAGACATGCGGGAATTCGGCGGCAGCCAGTCCCGAACGCTGACCCGGCGACTGGTGCTTGACTGGATCAAGCGTGATGGCCGCTGGCACAAGGAGGTCTGGCATCCCAAGCCGATGGGAAGCCGGATCAAGGCATGGATCTTCACCTGGGGCTGGTTTGCGGCATCGGCATCGGAATCGCAGCAGCAATCCATGGTCCTGTCGCTGGCAACGCAACTGGCCTGCCTGCGGCGGGACTGGCATCGCATTCCGGATCAGGATGATCAGCTTCATGCCCTCTCGGCGGTGATACCGGGTATTCTCTTTCTCGATCAGGACGAAGATATCACCCCGCTTGCTTCAAGATATACCGACCTTTTGCATCAGCATCTGCTGGGTGACGGGTGCCATGCCAGCCGCCAGCCTGATCGCCATTTCGCGCATTTAAGATCCCTCATTGATGTCCGAACAGCCCTCGGGGCACGGATCAGCCTGACCGGCGATGAAACCGGCCATGCCAGCCTTTCAGCGGCCAGAAACTGCCTTGAATCCATCGACGATACGATCCTCCGCATGGGGGCAATTGGCCGGATGTGGCGGCACGCGGATGGATCGCTGATGAATATTCTGGGCAGTCTTGACACCTCCCTTGATGAAGTCGAGCAGATCCTGCAGCGTGCGGCACCAAGCGGGAAAGTGACGCATAACGCCTCGGATTCCGGTTTTATCCGCCTGACAAGTGGCCGGTCGGTTCTGCTGATGAATACCGGCATCCCCTCCTGGGCACTCAGCACCGCCATCGACCATGGAAGCCACAACGATGCCGGCGCGCTGGCCGTTGAGTTTTCCAACAACCAGCAACGTATTTTCATCAATGCAGGCCAGAGCCGGGGGCTTTATCGTGACCGGCCGGAACTGGCCACGGCACTTGCCGGAACCGCCGCCCATTCAACCCTGACCCTCGACAAGACCAATTCGGGCGACACGTCCGATCCGGGGGAGGCAGCCCGCCGGGCCATGGCCCGTGATGTGGAAATGGGCCCGGCACCCGGGGGGTTGCTCGCCGAAGCCTCCCATGACGGCTATGAGATGACTCACGGGATACGGCATCGGCGGCGGATTTTTCTGGCCACCGGCGGCCATGATCTGCGCGGTGAGGATACGCTGGTCTATACAGGCTCGCCGCGCGCCATCCCCACCGAAGCCGTCATCCGCTTTCATCTTCATCCACGGATATCGGCCAGCCTTTCCATTGGCGGCGATGTGCTGCTGCGCGTGCCCGGGGCGTCGGCATCCTGGGTTTTCAGGATGTCCGGGGCGAGACTCAATATCGAGGAAAGCATCATGCTCGGCCAGCGCGGCATCGAAAAAACCCGGCAGATCACCGCAACACTGCCGCTCAGCGATATCCGGTCGGTGAGCACGAAAGTGGTGAAATGGGCCCTGCGTCGCCAGACCGGACGCCGCAAAGCCGCGGAACAGACTTGACCCGGAAGACGCATGAAGGCAAGACACGCGAAAAAGAAAGCAGGATCATGACCAGAACATCCATCGCCAATGCCCTGATCTCGGTTTCAGACAAGACCGGCATCGCCGATTTTGCCCGTGAACTTGACGCCATGGGGGTACGGATCATCTCAACCGGCGGAACCGCGGCGCTCCTGGAAAAAGAGGGGATTGCCGTCACGCCGGTGAGCGACGTGACCGGGGCGCCTGAAATGATGGATGGCCGGGTCAAGACCCTCAACCCGATCATTCATGGCGGTATTCTGGCGCGCCGCGACATGAAGGATCATCTCGCCGCCATGGAGGAACACCAGATCCCCGAAATTGATCTTGTGGTGGTAAATCTCTACCCGTTCGGATCGGTGCTCACCCGAGCCGATGCCACGAGGGAAGAGCTGGTGGAAAATATCGATATCGGCGGCCCTGCCATGATCCGCGCCGCCGCCAAGAACCATGATTTCGTCACGGTTGTCACCGATGCCGATGCCTATCAGATCGTCCTCAATGAGCTCCGGGATGGCGGCGTTACAGAGGCAACCCGGCAATGTCTCGCTGCCCGTGCCTATGCCCATACCGCCTGTTACGACGCCGCCATCGCCGCCTGGATGCGAAACGACGGCCATGATGATACGCTGCCGCAATCACTGGCCATGGGCGGGATGAGGATTGAAACCCTCCGCTATGGTGAAAACCCGCATCAGGAAGCAGCGCTCTATCATCTCCCCGGCCGCACCTCCCGGGCCGGGGTGCTGACCGCAAGCCAGATTCAGGGCAAGCCGCTCAGCTACAACAACATCAACGACACCGATGCGGCGTTTGAACTGGTGGCGGAATTTGACGCCCCGAGCGTTGCGATCATCAAACACGCCAACCCTTCAGGCGTGGCCAGCCACGATGATATCCGAACGGCCTGGCAGCGCGCGCTTGCCTGCGACCCGGTCAGCGCCTTTGGCGGGATTATCGCGCTGAACCGCCCGCTCGAAGCCGATCTTGCCGAAGACATCACCCGTCTCTTCACCGAAGTGGTGATTGCCCCCGGCGCAACCGCGGATGCAAAAGCCGTCATGGCCGCCAAACCCAATCTCAGGCTGCTTGTCACCGATGGCATGCCGGACCCGGCCGAGGCGCGGCTGATGATCCGTTCGGTCAGCGGCGGCTTCCTCGCCCAGAGCGCCGATACAGGCCAGATAAGCGAAACTGACCTTGAATGCGTGACCCGACTCAAGCCCAGCCCCGGGCAGATCACCGATATGCTGTTTGCCATGCGCGTGGCCAAGCATGTCAAATCGAACGCCATCGTCTATGCCAGGGACAGCGCCACGGTTGCCGTGGGCGCGGGCCAGATGTCGCGGCTTGATTCAAGCCGGATCGCCGCCCAGAAAGCTGCCGATCTTGCCCGCGAGGCCGGGTTTGACGTATCGCCGATCATCGGCTCCGTGGTCGCGTCCGATGCCTTCTTTCCCTTCCCGGATGGCTTGCTCGCCGCGGCCAGCGCCGGGGCTACGGCGGTTATCCAGCCAGGCGGATCGATGAAGGATGATGAGGTCATCGCCGCCGCCGATGAGGCCGGGCTTGCCATGGTTTTCACCGGGATGCGGCATTTCCGGCATTAAGACTTGAGAATTCCGCCTGCCCGGGCGACCTTGCGCATCACCGTCGGCAGCGCAATATCCGAAAGCTCGGCCAGCGGCACCCAGCGCTGGGCCGGCGCAAGTTTCAGCCCCCCGGGGTCCGCGTCAAGGCAATGGATCGTGAGGATGACGCGAAAATGGCTGAACACATGCTCGACATTTGTGTTGAGCCGCCGCCCCTGCCCCAGCGCCGCTATAAGCCGGCCGGCGGAATTGTCCGCCGAAAGAGGATAATCCCGTATCGATGATGTGCCATCGGGCCAGTTCGTGCCGGGGAACATGTCCATCCCGCCAAGCATGCCTTGATCGGCCCGGGTTTCCACCAGCACATGGCCTTTGCCATCTAGCACCAGCACCGCCGTGCCATATCTCTCGGGCCGCGGGGCTTTTGCCGGCTTGACCGGATATCCTTCGGGATGTTGATCCCGCCCGAGGCAGGTTGCGGCAATCGGGCAGGACTGGCAGTCCGGGCGCGACAGTAAATCCGCCTTTTTCCGGGCCGGGGTGCAGATCATGGCGCCGAGGTCCATCATGGCCTGGGCAAAATCACCTGCTCTCGTCTCAGGGGTGAGGTGGTCCATGACAGCGGCAATTTCCTTCTTTGCCCCGGGCAGCGGCGTTGCGATGGCCTGCCAGCGTGCCACCACCCGCTCGATATTTGCATCCACCACGACCGCGCGGCGGCCAAAGGCAATGGCCGCAATCGCCGCCGCCGTATAAGGCCCGATGCCGGGCAGTGTGCGCAAGCCTTCTTCGGTATCCGGAAAGACACCGCCTAATTCCCTTGAGACCATACCCGCCGTCTTGTGGAGGTTGCGGGCCCGGGCGTAATAGCCGAGACCGGCCCAGGCAGCCATCACCTCATCCCGCGGGGCGGCGGCAAGAGCGTGGATATCAGGCCAGCGATCGGTGAAAAGCCGGAAATATCCCTTCACGGTCGCCACCGTCGTCTGCTGAAGCATGGTCTCGGAAAGCCAGACCTCATAGGGATCTGCCTGCTTGCCCGGCGCTGCCCGCCAGGGCAGATCACGCCTTTCCTTGTCATACCAGTCAAGAAGACGGCCCGCCGCTTCAGGGCTTCGATCTTCAAGGGTTGCGGCGCTCGGTACTGGCATGTGCGGATCAATTTTCTGGTCTGGAAAGATGCGCTGTCATGCTACAATCCCACCAGTGGCAGCACAACAGGCATGCGACCTTGAAAACACCCCCCCGGAGGAAGACCTGGCATGGAGCAAGGCCGGAACAACTCAAAACGTGGCAACAGAGCCGCCCGGTTGAACACCATCACCTCTCGCCTGCTCAGCCCGGCCCTGCGGTCCCGCGGGATCACCATGGGCCGAATCGTCACGGAATGGAAGAAGATCGCCGGCCCATGCGCGGAATGGTGCGATCCCATGACAATTCAGTTTCCCAGGGGGCAGTCCAGCAAAGGCACGCTCACCTTGGCGGTGGTCCCGGGGCGTGGGCCTGAAATCCAGATGCAGATCCCCGAGATCATCCGCAACTGCAACGCGGTCTTCGGCTATGCCGCGCTTGAGCGAATCACGATGACACAGGGAAGATTTGATAAAGGAAAGCCCGCAACTGCAACAGAACCGCCCCGCAGGCTTTCCCCCGAAGATGCTTCAAGCGTCGCTGAAACCGCCCCTGCCATTGCCGGAATCCGCGACGATGGCCTGCGTAAAGCCCTTGATAACCTTGGCAAGTCGCTCACCGGTGACGCGCCGAAAGACAATGGGTGAACCGCCGCCGGAAACAGCGCTTCCGAAATAGCGACCAGGCACCTGATCAATTCCATGGACAGGGCGGATACCCATACTCTATGATGTGGCCATGATGAAAACACCTACAGCATATAGAATTACCGCCAAGGACCACCGCGGGCCGGATATCTCCCTTTCCCGCCGCCAGATCCTGGCCATGGGCGGGGCCGCGCTCATCTTTGCCGGTACAGGAACCGGCGGGGCACATGCCGCCATTGACCTTGAGGCGGCGCTGGCACCACGCATCTACGGCAATCCTGATGCGCCGATCCATATTGCCGAATATTTTTCGATGTCCTGCGGTCATTGCGCCAATTTTCATCTCCAGACCTATCCGAAACTGAAAGCCGAATGGATCGATACCGGCAAGGCAAGATTTGAGTATAGAGACTTCCCCTTGCGCGGGCCTGCAATCTACGCCCATGCGCTGGCCCGTTCTGTCCCCGCCGAAGCCTATGAGAACATGATCGATATTCTGCTCCGGCAGCAGCAGACATGGGCCGGCGCCGATGATCCGGTATCCGCCCTTGCCCGGATTGCCCGGATCGCCGGGATCGGCAACGACGCCTTTGTTGAGATTATCCAGAACAGACCCTTCCTCGAAGGCATTGTTGCCATTGCCCAGAAAGGTTATGAAACCTGGGAGATCAATTCCACACCAAGCTTTGTCATCAATGATCAGGACGTGATCCGCGGCGATAAGGGATATGATGATTTCGTATCCGCTCTGCGCGGGTTTTCCACCTAAATACCAGGATTACAGCCTTGATATTCACCCACCTGAAAATGACCGGGTTTAAATCCTTTGCTGAACCAGAGCATATCAGCATTGAGGACGGGCTGACCGGTATTGTCGGCCCGAATGGCTGCGGCAAATCCAACATTGTGGAAAGCCTGCGCTGGCTGATGGGGGAAAGCTCCGCCAAATCCATGCGCGGCGGCGAGCTTGAAGATGTCATTTTCGACGGCACCGCCAGCCGCCCGTCACGAAATTTTGCCGAAGTCACCCTGACCATCGATAATTCCTCGCGCAAAGCGCCGGCCTCGCTGAACGATTCAGATGAGATTGAAGTCACGCGCCGGATTGATCGCGGCAAGGGCTCGCAGTTCCGCATCAATGGCAAGATTGCCCGGGCCAAGGACGTGCAGCTGCTCTTTGCCGATATGGCAACCGGACCACGTTCGAGCGGTATTGTCAGCCAGGGCAAGGTGGACGCGCTGATCAACGCCAAGCCCCGTGACCGGCGAAGCCTGCTTGAAGAAGCCGCCAATATCCGGGGGCTGCATCAGCGCCGCCATGAGGCCGAACTGCGCCTCAATACCGCCGAAACCAATCTCGACCGGCTTGAGGATATTCTCATTCAACTGGACGAGCAGAAAGCATCGCTCATCAAACAGGCACGGCAGGCGGCACGATATCGTTCCGTTGCCGACCGGATCCGCAAGGCCGATGCCCATCTGCTGCTGGCCAGATTTACCGCAACCCTAGGACGCGTCGACCAGACCGAAACGCTGCTTCGTGAAGCCGAACGTCTGGCCGCGCAGGCAGCCGAAGATGCCGCGGCCAGGGCCCGTTTGCGCAATGATGCCGCCGATGCCCTGCCGCCCCTGCGCCAGACCGAAGCCGAGAAAGCCGCCGAATTGCAGCGCCTTACCCTTGCCCGGACCGAACTTGACAATGAAGAAGCCCGCGCGCTCAGGGCAATGGAAGATGTTGAGCGGCGGCAGACCCAGATCACGACCGATATCAGCCGTGAGAACCAGCTTCTTGCCGATGCCGAGGAAGCCCTTGCCTCTCTCCGCGCCGAAGCTGAACGCATCACCGCCGATGATCAAACCGATGCCCCCCGGCTTGCCGACGCCGCCGAAGCCCTGAAAACGGCGCGCAGCGAAGCCGATGAGGCGGAACGTGCCCTTGCCGATGCCGCCGCGAAAAACCGCGCCGTCGAACGTGAGACAGAAAACATCAACCGCAGGATAGAGGAACTTTCCCGCCGTCTTGGCCAGATCGAAGAGAATCAGGCTGAAATTGACATCCCCCGGCTTGAGCGCGACGCCGCTTCCGCATCGGAAATCCGCCGCAAGGCCGAAGAAGATGCAGGTTCGATCAAGGCCCTGCTGGCCGAAGCCGAAACCCGCACCGAGGCGGCGCGCATCACCGCGGCCACCACCATGGACAGCCGCAGCAACGATACAGAAGTGCTGGCCCGGACCAGAGCCGAGGCCCAGGCGCTCAAGTCGCTTCTCGCGGTCGGTGAAGTGTCCGAAAAAACACCCGTATCTCAGGATGTCAAAGTGGATAAGGGCTTTGAGGATGCGCTGGCCGCCGCCCTCGGGGATGGTCTTGCCGCCCCCCGGGGACAGGACCGGAACGGATATTGGCTTGAGGCTGGCACCAGCCAGGATGCCGGTTGCCCTCTCGGGGCATCGCCGCTGACAGATCACCTTTCGGCACCGAAAGCACTTGATGCGGCGCTGTCCGGGATCGGGATCGCCCGTGATGCCGCCGAGGCTGAAAAACTTCAACCCGGGCTGAAACCCGGCCAGGCGCTCACCACACGCGAGGGAGGACTCTGGAGATGGGATGGATTTGTTCAGCCCGTCGGATCGGAAACCGCCGCCGCCCAGCGGCTTCGCCAGGAAGCCAGACTCCGCGAACTCGAAGATATCCTGCCAGGAATCGAGGCGAAGGCCGAGACCGCGCAGCAGCAACTCGACGCCGCCATTGAGGCCCGCAAGGCAAGCGAAGCGGAAAGCCTGCGTCTTCGCGATGACGAACGCCGGCTGGATCAGCACCTGCTGAACGCGGTACGCGACGATGAAAAAGCAGGCTCGGCCCTTGCCGCGGCGCGCCAGCGAATCGACGAACTTGAAAATGCCCATCGTGAAGCCAAGCACGCCCTCGCCGAAGTGGAAAAGGAAGCGCAGGATATCCGCGATGTCGCCGCGCTGGCCGAGGCGGTTGCCCGGGCCACGCAAACGGCCGAAGAAAAACGCCAGCAACTCGCCGATGCCATGGGCGCTGAACGCAGCATCCGCAACGCAAGATCCATGCGCGAGACACGCCGCAATGAAATCATGCGCGAAACCGCCTCCTGGACCGAACGCCAGCAGGGCGCAGGCAAGCAGCTCGAAGAACTTGCCCGGCGTCAATCCAGCGCCGTAGCCGAAGCCGAAACGCTGGCCGGAATGCCCGAAGAGATCCGCCGCAAACGTGAAGATCTGGCCGACCTGATCGAAAAAGCCGAAGACGCGCGGCGCAAGGCGGCGGATCTCCTTGCCGAAGCGGAAACCCGGCTTCGCCTTGCGGATGAAGCCGTGCGCGGGGCGGAATCGGCCCATGCCCAGGCCCGCGAGGAAACCATCCGCTGCGAATCCCAGCGCAATCTTCATCTCCAGGAACAGGCAACACTGGTCGACCGGATCAGGGAAAGGCTCAACGCAAGCCCCGATGCGCTGGCGGAGATCGCCGGGCTCAAGCCCGATGAGATGATCGACACCACCGATGATGCCATCGCCGTGCTCGAACAGCGCCATGAGCGGCTGATCCGGGAGCGCGAGAATGTCGGCCCGGTCAATCTTCGCGCCGAAGACGAGATGAAAGAGGTCGAAGAACGCATCGCCGGCATTGAGACCGAGCGTGATGACCTTATCGCCGCCATTGCCAAACTGCGTACCGCCATCAATCAGCTGAACCGTGAAGGCCGCGAACGTCTCTTGAAAAGCTTTGCTGACGTGAACCGTTATTTCGGCACGCTCTTCAACACCCTTTTTAACGGCGGCACCGCCGAGCTCAGCCTGACCGAAGAAGAAGATCCCCTCGAAGCGGGGCTGGAAATCCTGGCAAGCCCCCCCGGGAAGAAACTGCAGTCGCTCTCGCTGCTTTCCGGTGGCGAGAAAGCGCTGACCGCCATCGCGCTGATTTTTGCGGTCTTCATGACCAACCCTTCACCGATCTGTATTCTGGATGAGGTTGACGCCCCGCTCGATGACAGCAATGTCGCGCGTTTCTGCGATATTCTTGAGCAGATTTCCGACAAAACAGGCACGCGATTCATCATCGTCACCCACCATCGCCTGACCATGGCCCGGATGGATCGTCTTTATGGCGTTACCATGGAACAGAAAGGAGTGAGCAGAGTCGTCTCCGTTGATCTGCAACACGCTGAAAAGTTTGATAAATCTGCCTGACCTCATCAATATGAGACACTATGCCCCACAAAGGGGGCACCTAAGGCTTGACAGGGTGAGCCGCTATCCCTAATTTGACGGCGTTTTGGCAAGCCTGAAACATAAGCCTTGATTAGTGCTTGAAAGGGGTGGCACGAAAATTTCCCGGTCCAGTCAGCCAGACGCCAAGGAAGGCCGTTCCAGCAAACGGCAAGATGAGGCAGAGCTTAATGATCTGCGTTCACGCCTTGACCGCGCTGAAAAAGCCAGGAAAGCCACCACCGAGAGCAGACGTAATCGAGCCGCATTGCCAGCCGAAGCCATGGCGCTTGTAGGCCGGATAGCAACGGAGATCGTTGCCGGAGTTGCGGTAGGCGGGTTTCTCGGGTGGATGCTGGACACCTGGCTTGGAACATCGCCGATCTTCATGATCGTCTTGTTCTTCCTCGGTGCCGGGGCTGGCATGCTGAACATCTGGCGTATGGCCACCGGCCATGGGCTTAAAGTTGGGTATTTTGATCAGGTTGACCCGGAAAAGGATATGCCGGTCGATCGCATGGGGAAAAACTCCCCGGAAACGGATGAAGACAGGAAAAGCGACTGATGCATTCACCGGTTGAACAGTTTACGATCAAGGCTCTTTTTCATCTTCAGCTTTTCGGCTTTGATGTTTCCTTTACCAATTCCGCGCTGTTCATGCTGCTGGCCGTGATGGTGAGCGTTGCTTACCTCACCTTTGCCATGCGCCGCCGGGAAATGGTGCCGGGGCGTCTGCAGGCTTCGGCGGAAATGCTCTATGAATTCATTTCCGAGATGGTGCGCAGCAATGTCGGCAACGAAGGCCGCCCCTATTTCCCCTTCATCTTCACGCTGTTCGTGTTTCTGCTTTTCGGAAACATGCTGGGCCTGATCCCGTATTCCTACACATTCACCAGCCAGATCGTCGTGACCTTTGTTCTGGCGGCGGTGGTTTTCGTCGGGGTGACGCTTGTTGCCCTGATCAAGCATGGCACCCATTTCTTCAGCTTCTTCATTCCGCCGGGCGCGCCGAAAGCGCTGGTCCCGTTCCTCATCATCATTGAGGTGATCTCCTATTTTGTTCGTCCGGTCAGCCTTTCGGTTCGACTTTTCGCCAATATGCTCGCCGGCCACACGATGCTGAAAGTCTTTGCCGGTCTCGCCGTGATGATCACCGGCGCAGGCGGTGTTGCCATGGCCGGTTCCGTTCTGCCATTTCTCGCGCTCATCGGCCTTACCGGGCTTGAAGTGCTTGTCGCCGGGCTGCAAGCCTATGTTTTCACCATTTTGACCTGTATGTATCTGAACGACGCGTTGCACCTGCACTAGGGGGCGCATCCGAATCCGCCATCTGGCGGGAATTGACCAACATGACAATCTAGGAAGGATCTGTATCATGGAAGCTGAAGCTGCAAAACTGATTGGTGCTGGTATCGCCGTACTCCCGCTGCTTGGGGTTGGTATCGGTATCGGGAACATCTTCTCCTCGCTGGTGAACTCCATCGCCCGCAACCCGTCGGCTCGTAACGACGTCTTCGGGATCGGCATTCTGGGCTTTGCCCTGACCGAAGCGATCGCGCTGTTCGCTCTTGTTGTTGCACTGCTGCTTCTGTTCGTATTCTAGGATTGCTGCCGGGCGCGGGAATTTCTTCCGCGCCTCCAGCACCCCCTTTCGGGGGATGAACGTTGAACAGACGCACGAACAGGATGCTTGATATGGCAAGATCGGCAAAATCCGGCAAATGGCTTGGTCATCTGGGCGCAAGCCTGGTGATGGCAGGAGTTTCCCTGCCTGCCCGGGCGGCTGGCGGCGAGGAAAGCGGCGGCCTGCCGCAGCTTGACCTGACAACCTGGCCGACACAGATTTTCTGGCTCATCGTGACATTTGCGCTTGCCTATGTGCTGATGTGGCGGATCGTTACCCCCCGCATTGCTTCGGTGCTTGAAGACAGACATGCGCGTCTCGATGGTGATATGCAGCGGGCACGCACCGCCGCAGATGAAGCCGAAGAGATGCGTCTTTCCTATGAAAAGCAGCTGGCTGATGCACGCGCCAATGCCAGCGAGAAGACACGGACCACCCTTGCCGAAGCCCAGGCCGAAGCGGATAAAAAGAACGCGGCTGTCGCCCGGAAACTTGCCACCAAAATCAGCAAGGCGGAAACCCGGATCATGGAAGCACGCGATACCGCGCTCAACGAACTGGATGACATTGCTGCCAGCAGTGCCATAGACGCCGCCGCCGCCCTGACCGGGATCAAGATCACCAAGACCGATGCGAAAAAAGCGGTCAAGGCGGCAGCTAAATCCATGCCAGCCATGATGGAGCAGTAACATGGATGCCTCACACGCTCCCTTGATCAATGAAGGTGTATGGGTTGCCATATCCTTTGTGGTTTTCGTGGCCCTGATCTGGAAACGTGCCGGATCAGCCATGGCGGAAATGTTTGACAAGCGCGCAAGCGAAATCCGCGCCAATCTTGAAGAAGCCCAGCGTCTCCGCGAAGAGGCCCAGGCCGAACTCAAGAAATATCAGCGCATGAACAGGGAAGCCGCCGAAGAAGCTGAAAAAATCACGGCCAATGCCATGGCAGCCGCAGAAATGATCCGCGCCAACGCCGAAAAGGCGGCAGAATCGGCGATCAGGCGCAAGGAAGAACAGGCCACGGCCAAGATCAAGGCCATGGAAGCTGAAGTCGTTGCCAGCCTGCGCAACAGGGCGGCTGAACTCGCCACCCGCGCGGCCACCGATCTCATCACCAGCAAGATGGATGAAAAAACATCCCTCAAACTGGTCTCATCCGATATCGACCGTATCAAGAAACTCGGCTGACAGGCCGGGCCCATGCCGAAACAACCCGCCGGATGGCGGGTTTTTTCATGCCTCATGTTATGATTGAAATCCGGGAGGCCTGATCATTCTGCGGCGGACACAGCCCGCCCCAGCCCCATGACAACACGCGTTCCCGAAGGCACATTTGTCCTGAAAACAAAGGTTGGCCGGGATTTGACCGAACGGTCAGCAATGAAAGCTTCTTCGCTGAACACATAACGGGAGACCACCTCATCCTTGTCATCAACAAAGGCAAGCGTGACATCAAACGGAACCCGCTCGGTCTTGTTCCAGTTTTCCGGGGCACGTTTGAGCATCAACCCGAGATCCACTTTCATCGCATAGCCATCGCGGCGCGGGGTGCATTCGGCGCTGACCCCGTTGAATCTGATGGTGACCGGATGCTGGAGATCGGCACCGATCGTCACCACCTTTTCCGCCCCCCCGGCCACAGCGATATCCGGGCAGGCAACGATTTCTGGCTGAAAAGCCGAGCATCCGGCCATCAACCCGGCCACCAGGCATGTCGGCAAGACAGCAGCGGTGCGGAATAGGGAGAAAGGCGGGCGGGAAATCTTCATCATGGGGTCTGCCACTCAAATCTTCGGAACGGGTATGACAGTAGACGGTTTTCAGGGCGGTTTCAAGTTGACCTTACGCCAAACTTGAAGCAGAACAGGGCATGGCCATGACAGTACATCATATCCCGTCCCAGCCCGTCCAGATACGCCTTGCCGCGCCGCGCGGTTTCTGCGCCGGTGTTGACCGCGCCGTCCGGATCGTGGAGGTTGCGCTTGAAAAATTCGGCGCGCCTGTCTATGTCCGGCATGAGATCGTGCATAATCGCCATGTCGTGGATCGCCTTGCCGGGATGGGGGCCGTCTTCGTGAAAGACCTTGATGAAGTGCCCGAAGGTGCACCGGTTGTATTTTCCGCCCATGGCGTTGCCAAAAAGGTGGTGGCCGAAGCCGAACGCCGGCAGATGATCGCTGTTGACGCCACCTGCCCGCTGGTGACCAAGGTACATATCGAAGCCCACCGGCATGAACGTGACGGCGCCCATATCCTGCTGATCGGCCATCACGGCCATCCGGAAGTCGAAGGCACGCTTGGCCAGGTCCCCGAAGGCACCATGACGCTGATCGAGACGCCGGAGGATGCTGAAACAGTTACCATCCCCGATGGCACTTTTCCTGCCTTTGCCACCCAGACGACACTTTCGGTGGATGACACGGCGGAGATTATCGGCATCCTCAGGCGGCGGTTCCCGGAGATCAGGGGGCCGCGTGGCGAGGATATCTGTTACGCGACCACCAATCGCCAGCAGGCGGTCAAAGCCATTGCCGATGGCGCGGATATGGTGCTTGTTGTCGGGGCGTCGAATTCATCGAACTCAAGGCGCCTTGTTGAAGTCGCGCTGCGTGCCGGCGCAAAGGATGCCATGCTCATCGCCTCGGCCATGGAAATCGACCATGACAGACTGGACGGCGCGCGCATCATCGGCGTATCGGCAGGTGCGTCCGCGCCTGAAATCCTCGTCGAAGAGGTGATCGCGCATCTCACGTTGAGATACGGGGCTTCGGTCAGGGAAGTCGAAACCGTCCGTGAAGACATCATCTTCAACCTTCCAGCCGCGCTCCGGGATTGACAGATGGCTGTTTACACCCGCGTTGATGAAAACGACCTCACCGCTTTCCTCAACACCTATGATATTGGTGAGGCCACCAGCTTTTCAGGGATCACCGAAGGGGTTGAGAATTCCAACTACCGGCTGATCACCACGAAAGGCGCCTTTATTCTCACCCTTTACGAAAAGCGTGTCAGGACAGAAGATCTGCCGTTTTTCATCGGGCTGATGGCGCATATGGCAAAAGCCGGGATCACCTGCCCGGAGCCGGTGGCCGACCGGGATGGACAGGTGCTCAAAGAGCTCAACGGCAAAGCCGCTGCGATCGTGACCTTTCTGAGTGGCACATGGAATGCCAGCCCTTCCGCCGCGCGATGCCGGGCGGCGGGGACAATGCTTGCCCGGATGCATCTGGCGGGCGGGGATTTCTCCCTTGAGCGTCAGAACGCGCTCAATGCCGGCGCCTGGCAGCCGCTTCTTCAATCCGCCGGCCGTGATGCGGTGAATACCGTGCGGCAGGGGCTGTACGATGAGGCAAGCAGCAGACTCGATGCGATCCTCGCCGACTGGCCTGATGATCTGCCCCGGGGGGTGCTCCATGCCGATCTCTTCCCCGATAACGTGCTTTTTGTCGGCGATGACGTAACCGGGGTGATTGATTTCTATTTTGCCTGCAACGACATGCTCGCCTATGACCTTGCCATCATGCTCAACGCCTGGTGCTTTGAAGCCGATGGCAGTTTCAACATCACCAAATCACGTCAACTGATCGATGGATATCAGTCCATACGGCCGCTCAGCGCCGGCGAGATCGCTTCCATTCCGGTTCTTTGCCGCGGCTCGGCCATGCGGTTTTTCCTGACCCGGCTTTATGACTGGATACACACGCCGCCGGATGCGCAGGTCCGTCCCCATGATCCGATGGCCTACTGGAAGCGGCTTAATTTCCATCAGCAGGTCAAGACACATCAAGGATATGGCGTAAGATAATGGCAGCGCCGGTGATGATCTATACCGACGGATCCTGCCTCGGCAACCCGGGTCCTGGCGGCTGGGCGGCAATCCTCGTCTATGGGGAGGCCGAAAAAGAGCTCAGCGGCGGGGAGGCCGATACCACCAATAACAGGATGGAGCTGATGGCGGCCATTGCCGCGCTTGAGGCGCTGAAGCGGCCGGTGGCCTGCACCATCACCTCCGACAGTGTCTATCTTAAAGATGGCATCACCAGATGGATCAACGGCTGGAAGAAGAACGGCTGGATGACGGCGGCAAGGAAACCCGTCAAGAACAGGGATCTCTGGGAACGGCTGGATGAAGCGCTGGCGCGGCATGACGTCAGCTGGGCATGGGTCAAGGGCCATGCCGGTCACCCCATGAACGAGCGTTGCGATACCCTTGCCCGGGCTGAAGCCGAGCGTATCAAGGGCTAGAGATGCTTCAGCACATGTTCGGCGGATGAGATTTCAAACGCCCCCGGCTCTTCGATAAAGATATGGGTGACGACGCCATCTTCGGCGATCAGCGCCATGCGGCCAGCCCGGATATTGCCGAGCACCGGCGTTTTCACCACCAGTATCCCCATCGCCTCTGCCGCCATCCCCTCCGGGTCTGCCAGCATGTCGATCCTGCCCTCGGCGTTGCTGTCACGCCCCCAGGCCTGCATGACATGCGCATCGTTCACCGCAAGGCAGCCGATAGCGTCAACCCCCTTGTCATGGAACGATACCGCCATTTCGACGAACCCCGGAAGGTGACGCGCCGAGCAGGTAGGCGTAAAGGCACCCGGCACGGCGATCAGCACCACCTTGCGCCCTTGCCCCCAGTCTTTTAACGAGGTTTCCTTGATCCCTTCATCCGTCTTGATATGGATGAGCGTATCGGGCAGCGTTTCGCCAGCAGAAATAGACATTGCGGGGGCTCCATTCAGGATTGATTTCTCTTTCGAACAATTTAGGCCAGATTGATGCACTTGCAAGGGAGGATCAATTCCCACTCGCCCGGGTGATCGCATCAAGCACCATGGATGTGGTCAGGATCTCGCCAAGCGCAATGCCTTGAGGTGCGCCCGGGCCATAGACCATGTTGAACGGGATCCCATAACGTCCATGCGAAGCAAGATACCGGCTGATCTCCTCATCCGGCTGTGTCCAGTCCGCGCGCAGGAGAACGACGCCTTTTTCCTCGATCACCTTGATGACCGGGTCAGTGTTGAGCACAAAGGCCTTGTTGGTCTGGCAGGTAATGCACCAGTCGGCGGTGACGTCGACAAGGACAACCTGCCCGAGGGCGGCTTTTTCCATCGCCAGGCCCGGCGCCCATGCCTGCCATCGCCCATCCGGGGCATCCTTGCCCGAAACATGGGTTGCCAGCACGGTCACAAGCCAGATTGAGGTTACAAAAAGACCGGCGGCAAGCCCGCGTTTGAGCACGACAAGCCAGCGCCCGGGCCGGGGCAGGAAAGCCACCAGCGACGGCCAGACCGCCACCGCAATCCAGGGCAAGGCAAGCCCCGCCCCCATCATGATGAAAATGAGCATCAGCACATTGCCGGGGGAAGTCAGCGCAAAGGCGACCGCCGTGCCGACAAAAGGGGCTGAGCAAGGCGTCGCCAGCAAGGTGGCCAGCGCCCCGGAGAAGAAATCGCCAACTCGCCCTGAAGGCAGACCTCTTGCCCATGCCTGAACAAAACCCGGCACGGGAAGTATCGCCAGATCCAGCATGACGAGGCCGAAAAATCCGATGGCAAGCGCCGCCATGATCAGGAACAACGGCTCCTGGAACTGGATTCCCCAGCCGATTGCCACACCGGCGCTGCGCAAGGCATATAGCGCAAGACCAAGCAGGATGAAAGACGTCATCACCCCTGCGGCGGTGGCAAGGAAAGACCATCTGATGGCGGTTTCCTCGCTGCCGCCATGGCCGATCACCGCCGCCAGTTTGAGCGACAGCACCGGCAGGACACATGGCATCGCGTTAAGGATCACCCCGCCCAGAAAGGCAAGAAACATCATGGCCAGAAGCCCGCCTTCAAGCACCGAAGGCCTGCCCTCGGCAACACCGACCTCGGCACGGCTTTCCAGCATGAACCAGGGGGCGATGACGGTGACGGTGATCTCCTCGCCGACCAGCTCCCCCGCCGGCCTGCCCCTGATCTTGAGGCTGGAATATTCCGGGCCGGGCCGGGGCCGGGCAAAACTGAACCCGGAAGGTGCTTCGATCAGGATATCACCTTCCTCAAGCGGCAGAGGCTGGCCGCCACGTTCAAGTCGCACCTCAAGATGCTCACCCCGGATCGCAGCGGTCTTGAGGCTGATACCGGCCGTGGTCCCCGGACCTGGCACCCGGGCCCTGAACTCGGCCATCTTTCTCGCCTCGGCAGACAGAACCTCCTCCCCTGCCGGCAGCACCAGCGACAGGGTCTCGCGTACGGGGATGCAGACATCACTGCAGACCAGCCCTTCAAGCAGCGCACTTGCAGCAAATCCGGCGCCGGGGTTTTCAAGCTCGAGCGTCAGCGGCAGGATCACATGTTCGCTATAGCCAAAACTGTCAAAGCCGAGAATGCTGAATCGCTCCGGTGCCGGAAAATCAATCTGGTGATGACGGATGGCCGGAGAGGCGGAGAAATCAAGCACCGGCGGCAGACCGGCATCCCCCGGACTGCGCCAATAGACTTTCCATCCCGGCTCAAGCCTGAATTCAAGACCCGCATCAAGATAGGCTTTCTTTCCGGCCGCATCGGTGGCGGTCACAAGCCGGGCCTGCATGACCTCATCCCCCTGCCAGGGGCCGGCAGCAGCCCAGGCCCCGCCCGCCCAGAAAATCCCGGCAAGGAGGCTCGAGATCAGCAGCATGATGGTGCGTATCATCGACATGGCAGCACTATACCTTTCCCTCACATAAATTCCAGCACCCCGTTGCGGCAATTTTAGGGCAACGATAATTTATCTGGTCAAGATCACGAATTGAGTTTAGGCTTCTAGACACAGCCAGAAAGGGGGTGTTTTGCCTTGGCAAATTACCTGACCGGCCAATTGCTTATTGCAATGCCGCAAATGGATGACCAACGGTTTAGAAATACCGTGATACTTATCTGCAGCCATGACAGCGATGCCGCCATGGGCGTGATCGTCAACCAGCCTGTGGAAAATCTCTCTCTTGAAGGACTGGCCGAACAGATCGGCATAGGCACCCCGCTCTTTGCCGGCAATGCACCTGTCTATAACGGCGGCCCGGTGGAACAATCCCGCGGCATGGTCATCCATTCATCGGAACATATGCTTCCGGACAGTATTTCCATCACCCATTCCATGGCCATGACATCGAATATCAAGATCATCACCGAGATTGCAAACGGCTATGGACCGGGGGAGTATATCGTCACCCTCGGCCATGCCAGCTGGTCGGCAGGGCAGCTGGAACGTGAAATCCACAGCAATGTCTGGCTGACCATGCCATTCCAGAAAGATCTCGTATTCAGCCAGTCGATTGATACAGTCTGGGCAAGCTGCTTCTCTCGCCTCGGGATTTCAGCGGCGCATATCTCCTCAACCGCAGGCCACGCCTGAGGCAGGCCACGCCTGAAGCAGGTCACGCCTGAAACAGGTCACGCCTGAAGCAGGTGTCAGCGGCCAAAGGCACCATCAAGAATTGCCGGATCTTCAAGTTCAGCAACGCCATCCGGCCCGATTGCCGCCAGCGATGGCGGCTGCTGGATCAGCATTCCGGCAATACGGCGGATATCCGCAGATGAAATCCGCTGGATCTGCTCAAGCAGGGATGATGTTGGCCGCACCTCACCATAAAGCCGCAGATGCCGCGGCAGGGTTTCGCCCACCACGGCGACGCTTTCCTGCCGCATCCGCAGATTGGCGGAGATCTGGGCAATGGCGCGTCTGGTTTCGTCTTCGGTTGCAGCGCAGGCAACGTCCATCAGCTGATTGCCGGCAAGGCGGATCATCCGCGCGGCATCTTCCCGGGACGTGCCGGCATAGATCCCGAAATACCCGCTGTCGCTGAATCCCTGAGGGAAGGAAAAGACGCTGTAGCAAAGCCCCTGCTTTTCGCGTGCTTCCTGAAAGAGACGTGATGACATACCGCCGCCATAGAGCACCGAAAGCGCCGACAGGATAGGCGCATCTTCATGGGCGGCGGGCAATCCGGCAAAGCCGATCACCAGATGCGTCTGCTCAAGATCCCTTGTGATGGTCCGGCAGCGGCTGGCGGCATGTCCCGGCCAGGAAGGCTTCATGCGGCGGTCGGCCATTGCCCCTTCACCAAGGCCGGTGAAATGCCTTTCAACCGCACGAACGAGGGCGCCGTGATCAAGCGCCCCCGCCGCCGAGATGATGATATTCGGCGCGTGGTAGTGCTTGTCTCTGAACCCATGAATATCCGCCTGCCCGAAACCGCCGACGCTTGATACCGTGCCCAGAATGGGCCGGCCAAGCGTATGCAGGGGAAAGCTGACCTCTCGTGAAAGATCGAAGACGATATCGTCCGGTGTATCATTGGCCTGGCCGATTTCCTGAATGATCACGCCTTTCTCCCGGGCAATCTCGTCTTCAGGGAAGGTGGAACGGATCAGGATATCCGCCAGCAGTTCCGTTCCGAAATCGAGATCCTCGGGCAGAATGCGCAGGTAATAGGCGGTTTCCTCTGAACTTGTATGGGCGTTGATATATCCGCCGATATCTTCCACCTCACGGGCGATATCCGCCGCGCTCCGGGTGGATGTCCCCTTGAAAGCCATATGTTCAAGCATATGGGCCATGCCATGTTCTTCGGGGGCTTCATCTCTTGCCCCGGCATTGATCCAGGTGCCGATGGAAACACTTTCCACCCCCGCCATCCGGGCCGAGACAACCGTAAGGCCACCAGGCAGAACCGTCTGCTCGACAACGGGGTCAGCCATGGCTCAGAGCCGCCTTTCCGCTTCCAGCAACGCGGCAATCGCGGCAGGCTCGCTTCTGACATGGTGCATCCGCTCGTCGCGATCCATCAGATCGGCAAGATGCGGCGGCAAGGCGGGGCTGAGGCCAATCGCCTTTTCAACCACGGCCGGGAATTTGGCGGGGTGCGCGCAGGCCAGCGCGACAATCGGGGTATCCGCCGGGATCGTATCATCAGCCCGGGCCGCGCGGGCCGCGGCAACGCCGATGGCCGAATGCGGGTCCAGCACCATGCCGGTTGCCTTATAGCTTCGTTCGATTTCCTGCAGCGTTCCTGCATCATCGAGGCGGAAGGGATGGAACAGTTTGCGGGCCCTGGCCAGAACATCCTGGCTCACGTCAAACTCGCCTCTTTCGCTGAACCGCTGCATCTGGGCGCTGACGGCTTCACCATCACGCTCAAGCAGCTCAAACAGCAGACGTTCGAAATTGCTTGAGATCTGGATATCCATCGACGGGCTGAAGGACGGTTCCACCTCGCGGCGTTCCATCCGGCCTGACGTAAAGAAACGGGCCAGAATATCATTGCGGTTGGAGGCACAGATGAGCGTTTTGATGGGCAGACCCATCTCTTGCGCGACATATCCGGCAAAGATATTGCCGAAATTACCCGTCGGCACCGCAAAGGCAATTTCACGTTCAGGCGCACCAAGGGCGAGCGCACTCGTCACATAATAGACAATCTGCGGCATCAGCCGTGCCCAGTTGATCGAATTGATCGCCGAAAGACCCATCCTGTCCCTGAATTCAAGATCACGGAACAGCGCCTTGACGGCATCCTGACAGGCATCGAAATCACCTTCAACGGCAATCGCATGGGCACCATCGGCAATGACCGAGGTCATCTGGCGTTGCTGGATTGGCGACACACGTCCATCCGGGAAAAGAATGAAGATATCGACAAAATCCCTGCCCTGAAAGGCTTCGAGGGCCGCCGAGCCGGTATCGCCGCTGGTCGCCCCGAGAATAACCGCCCGCTTTCCCCTCGCTTTCAGCGCCCGGTCAAACGCCCGGGAAAGAAACTGCATGGCGTAATCCTTGAACGCGATGGTCGGGCCGTGAAACAGCTCACAGACATGGATATTGCCGTCGATCTCAACCAGCGGGGCGACCTCGGGATGGGCAAACCCGGCATAGGTATCGGTGGTGAGCGCCATCATCTCTTCAAGCGAGATTTCGCCATCCGTGAATTCAGCCATGATGCGGGCGGCAACCTCGGCATAGGGCTTGCCCTTGAGCGCCCGAAAGGTGGCGTCATCCAGCCGTGGCCAGGTCCGGGGCAGATAAAGCCCGCCATCCCGGGCCAGCCCGGACAGCAGCGCATCTTCAAAACCGATCGGGCTGTCCTTGCCCCGGGTGCTGATATACTTCATGCCGCATCCCCTCTCTGTCCCCTGCCGAAACTTAGCCGGCCGGCCTGGTGATGCCAGGACGCATACACCCCGACCAGGCCGAGCGCAAGTCCATACCAGGTCATGGCATAATGCCAGTGATCGTTGGGGATGTCGATTTCAACCGCGGCACCAATGGGCAGTACATATGGCCCTTCAGGCCGCAGGACATCGGCGGTATAGGTGGTGATCAGGGTCTCGCCAAGCTGATGATGGGCGGCGATATCCTCGATCGAGAGCGTGAACCAGTCATCTGTTGATGGCGCGTTATCCGGCACGAACCGGCCTTTCCTGACCGGCAGGCGGAGAACAGCCTCCATCGTCACCTCCCCTTGGGTGAGGGTGGATGGCCGCGCCGAGGGCTTGCGGTAATCTTCGGCAACCCATCCCCTGTTCACCAGAAGAAGGCGACCATCCGCAAGCTGCATCGGCGTGATCACATGATATCCCGCCGTGCCTTCAAATGTACGGCCGATGAGCTGGGTTTCGGCATCATGCATCCATGTGCCGCTGAGGGCGATACGCTGGAACTGATAGGATGAGGCCTCTTGGGCCGCAGGTGGCGTGATCGCCTCGGCCATGGCACGGGAAGTGAACTCCTCGATCAGCGCGTCTTTCCATTGCATGCGCATCACCTGCCATGTCCCAAGCCATAAGAGGATCAACAGAGCCGGGACGGCCGCAACCGTCATCCATAATGCAGGGCGAAACGTCATCTTTTCATCCTATATTGCGTTATCCTGATCAGATTTCAGGTGTCTGGAAACGATACTGCAGCGCCACCATGAAGGCCTTCGCCGGCCTGAGTGATAGCAAGGTCGCGGCCAGCATGACAAGCCCCCAAAGAACCGCATGAACCCAGAGCGGGGGCGACAGG